>PXPT01000162.1:20217-27552 GCA_003021505.1 Cyanobacteria bacterium QS_4_48_99
TCACCCCAGGCCGGCGGACCGTGACCCATGTGCTGGCAACGGTGCCGTGGCTGATGCGCGGACACTTCAGCAGCTACCACCGCGTGCTGAGCCAGCGGCGTTGGTCGCTGTGGCCACTGGCTCGGGTGCTGGCCCAAGCCATTCTGGCCTGGATACCGAGCGAGGAGCCGGTGATGGTCGCGAGGGACGAGCACGCCACCCAGCACCGGGGCAAGCAGGTCTTCGGCAAGGACAAACACCGCGATGCTGCGGTCCAGTCACAGCCAGACCGTGTGGCTCTGGGGGCACAAGTAGGGTGGTGCTGGACATCTGCGTGCAACTGCCGTTCGCCTCGCGTCCCTGGGCCCTACCGGTTTGGTGCGCTCTCTACCGTTCGCCCCAACTCGATAGGGCAGCGGGACAGCGCCACCAAACGCCCCTCCAACTGGCGCGGGGGTTGATGGCCACCTTGGGCCGGTGGTTCCCGGAGCGTCGCTGGGTCTTGCTGGGCGATGGCGGGTTGTTTTCCCATCAAATGGCGCTTTTTGGCCATCGCCATCCTCGGTGGGCGACGGTGGTGGGCAAGCTGTCGCCCCAGGCCAACTTGTACTGGGCGCCTCCTGTCCGCCGGCCGGGCCAGACCGGTAGACCCCGCCTCAAAGGGGAGAAGCTTCCTTCACCGGCTAGCCCAAACTGAGCCCAGCGAGGTCACTGTGGCCTGGTATGGCGGCGCCCAGCGGCGAGTGGCCCTGGTGAGCGGGACGGGACCTTGGTACCGCAGCGGCCAAGGACTGGTCCCACTGCGCTGGGTGCAGGTCCGCGACCGCGAGGGCACTCATCGCCAGAAGTGCTTTTTCAGTATGGACCTGAGCTTGCGTCCCAGCCAGATCTTGGGCCATTGAGGTGACCTTCCATTTTCTCTTCTTAAACCAGGGCATCTAGTCTAAGCATTGCTAAGTTTACTCCCGATTCATCCACAAAAATTCAATCTTTTGCGGGAAGCTCTCGGATTTGTGACCAAAATTAGACTCGCTAGTGTTGGACTCTTTCATTTTCTTTTTCTGCGGCGTAGAACGTTTTTTTTGACGCTGTAGTTTCATCTCTGAGTGATTCTTGCCATGGTGGCTCGAGTGACTCTGATTCCTGTTTTCTGGTCGAGGAAATCACTTCACTTTTCAAGAAGTCGCATCATGATTCTGTTCGATAATTTCTGTCAAGGTAAGCAGTGGTTCTTCCTAGAGGTTGCTTGGGGGAGTTCCACCTTGAGGTTGAGGATTAATGTCTCCTGTTTCTCGAGGTTGTTGAAGCAATGTTTGAATTAAGCTTTTGCCTACAGCAAAACCCTGCCCTAGTTTCCTAATTGAGACATCTTCCCTCTCATGGACTTCGATGATTTTCTACCTAAATTCAACTGAATCAGGTTTCCTTCCCAATTTCCCTTACTTATCTATTTCAGCTAAATTGAAACTCATGAGGTTGAGAATTGCTATAAATCAGCTCTTAATACCATTTTTCAAAAACGAGGATGCTTAAAGCACGGGCAAAAAGAGCCCATCATAATGCATCGATGCTCGCGTATCAAACATTTTTAAGTGCGTAGCGATGCTCGGAATCAAATACTCCGAGCGTATCGGTCATACTTCGGAACTCAACATGGACAAAGCGCCAGTTTGTAATTATGAACTACGAGTTACGAATTATTTAATTACTTTCGCTCGGGATGACTTTCTGTCCTTGAGGGGATTTCTAACTGGTTGATATTGGCAATCAATTGATACAAACGTCCCAAGTCTCGTTGGTTAAAGTAAAAAATTAGGCGTGGTAGTGCGGCGGTTTCATCCCCGGATTCCTGGGATAATGCCTGACTTTTTTGAATTTTTCCTTTGATGATAATATCGCTAAAGTCCTGATTGAGTTGCTCAACTTGGGCATCCGAAAGTTCGCAGTTGAGGCGCATTACGAATTGTTCGCCTACGTAACGGCTAGAGTGATAGATGCGGTAAAAGTTGTTAATCGCCTCGCAAGCGAGGTCAACTCTGTCAGTGATGGTATAGATACCAGGATCTTCAGGGCTGACTAATCCGGTTTGGACTAGATGCTGACAGATGTAGTCGTTCCAAGCATGCCAGTATTCGCCCCCCGGTGAGTCGATTAATACCAGAGGAACAGGACCGTTTTTTCCAGTTTGGCAAAGCGTCAGGCACTCAAAGGCTTCATCTTGGGTGCCATAGCCACCAGGAAAAAGCGCGATCGCATCACTTTCTCTCAGGAAAAACAGCTTGCGAGTAAAGAAATATTTAAAATTGATTAACTTGGAATCACCTCGAATATAAGGATTTGCCCCTTGCTCATAAGGCAACTGAATATTGAGACCAAAGGAATTTTCTCCACCTGCTCCCTCGTTGCCTGCTTGCATAATACCGCCACCCGCACCCGTAATTACCATATATCCCCGCTGGGCAAGTGCTTGAGCTAGTTCAACTGCCAAGTGGTATTCCTGGGTTTCAGGTGACATCCGCGCTGAACCAAAGATGGTCACTTTGCGAATATGGCGATAGGGATAAAAGACTTGGAATCCCTGCTCTAAGTCTTCCAGGGCTGCCGTCAAAATTTTCCAGTCTAGACGGTCTACCTCTTCTCCCGCAATGCGCACCAGTACCGCAAGTGCCCGTTGAATCCATTTGCCATGTTGGAGATTAGGTAACTGGTCAATCAGTTCCACTAAATCCGCTGGAAGTGACTGAAAAGCGTCGTTAGAACGATATGAGACCATAGATAGACCGATTTTTCCGGCAGCTCTTTACTGGAGCGAAGTATAGACCAGTCTGGAAAGAGCTTGTATCTGTAAGAGTTCGTATATCTTAGCCTTCTCAAAGCGTAACTCAAAAAAAAAGCGCCCTAGCCAATCAGCGGCAAGGCACCTATCTAATCAGGAGAATTGATAGAAAAAAAACATTGCTGGAGGCACAGTGTAGCCCCCGAAAGATCAGTGTCAATTCTGGAAGGAAAGGAAAGAGCAGCGCTCTCAGTTTCCGGCTTAAGCCTCTTACGATAGACAAAACTTGGAACTGTCCGTTCTAGGTCTGGCTTGTGGTTAGTTGTAGGTACTTAGAGATACTTTTCTAACGTATTAGCCAGAGTAGTTTTGGGAACTGCGCCTACCACCATATCAACCCGTTGACCGCCCTTGAAAATCATGAGCGTCGGGATGCTGCGAATCCCATACTGGCTGGCGACGTTGGGATTTTCGTCAGTATTGAGTTTGACGACCTTAACCTGACCTTCGTACTGGTCAGCGATTTCATCAACCACGGGAGTCACCATGCGACACGGACCGCACCAAGGTGCCCAAAAATCGACTAGAACGGGTACTTCGCTTTCTAGTACGTCGTCTTGAAAACTAGTATCGGTAACTTCTGCTGTTGCTGCCATGCCCAGAAATCCTTGCTTAATCGGGTTTATAAGTATTACTGCTAAGATTTTACCATAGCACGAAATTTCCTTACCTCTTCCAAATTGTATATACTTAGACCTAACTAGGCTATCTGAATTCAGACTTTATGTTTTTGAGGACAGTGCTTTAAATAAGAAACCGCCCGAGCCGAGTTCGGGCGGAGTGTGGTGTGAGGAGTGAACGGAAACGCGTGTCTCCGCTATTCCTATTTTAAGCAACTACACTGTTTTTTGTGGGAATATTTCCACCAGGATGGCGAAATCGCCTAAATTAACATAAATTTAACCAATATCGAGAGTAAGCTGTTGATTCTTGGTGATCGCCCAGCAGGAGAGGGACTGTAATCTTGCTCAAAAAGAGGAGCGACGTCTTGAGAAACTTCATAGGAGATGAGAATCTTAACCCTTATCCCGCGTATGAGTGAGTTATGTTGCAGAAGTTGCCAAAGAGGTCGGGGCTAAGATTAATAATTGCGGCAGCGATCGCCTTTTTTTCATTGACCCTGATCTTTGCCCTGCACCGCCACTTTACCTTCTATTCTTCTTACGACCAGGGCATATTTAATCAAGTCTTTTGGAATGGGATTCACGGTCGCTTCTTTGAGAGTTCCCTTTCTTCGCAGCTATCAACTAACGTCGTCCACGGCGGCGAAGTTCCAGCAGTTGACTACCATCGCCTCGGGCAACACTTTACCCCCGCGCTACTGCTTTGGCTGCCCATTTATGCCCTTTTCCCTCACCCAGCAACTCTAACCGTTTTACAACTCGTTTTAGTGACCGCTGCTGGTATTGTGCTATACGTTTTAGCCAGACAGTATCTTGACCCTCTCGTAGCGGCACTGATTACCGTTAGTTTCTACGCTGCCAATGCCATTATTGGACCCACCCTGGAGAACTTTCACGATATCTGCCAGATTCCCCTCTACGTCTTTGGGCTGCTGCTGGCAATGGAAAAACGCTGGTGGTGGCTATTTGGCATCCTTGCTGTTTTAGTGCTGGCAGTCCGGGAAGATAGCGGTATCACCCTGTTTGGAGTGGGCGTTTATCTGGTACTAAGCCGACGTTATCCGCGCCTCGGTTTGGCGGTGTGTAGCCTGAGCTTTGCCTACGTACTCGTGGTTACTAACCTAATTATGCCCATGTTTTCTGCCGACATTTCCGAACGATTCATGCTAGAGCGGTTCGGTCAGTATGTCGAAGGGGAAGAAGCATCAACATGGGATGTGATTGGGGCGATGGCGAGTCAACCGTGGCTTTTACTAGAAGAGCTGATTTCACCCCCAGGGCGCACGATTAGATACTTATTAGGTCAATTGTTGCCCTTTGCGTTCGTTCCTGCTGCTGCCCCTGCCTCTTGGACGATCGCAGGCTTTCCGCTGCTGAAACTCTTGTTAGGAAAGGGACAATCGGTGTTAGCGATTAATATTCGCTATGCCATGAGTCTCGTGCCGGGTTTGGCATACGGAGCAATTCTCTGGTGGGCTGGACAAGGACTGGGCAACTTTCCCAAAAGACTCAAAAATTTGCCACCAAGAAAACTGTCTTCTTCGTTTCACAATTTTTGGATTATCTGTATCTGTATTTCTCTATTTTTTTCGCTAGTTTCTAATCCCAATCGGACATTTTATTTCCTGTTCCCCGATTCAATTCAACCCTGGGTTTATGTTACCTTACCTGAACAATGGCAGCGCACACTTCAAATCCGCTCCTTGCTAGCAGAAATTCCTGCTGATGCCAGTGTCGCCGCGACGACTTACATCGTGCCACATCTTTCTGGACGTAGGGCTATTATTCGGTTCCCCGCTTTAAAGTTGCGTAACGACCAACAGCAGCTCACGAATGTAGAATATATTATCGCCGACTTGTGGCGGTTGCGACGGTATCAAGTTGCCTTTGACGAGGATGGCGATCGCTTACGGTCAATGACTGCAATTATCGACCAAGTAACTAGCCAAGAAGAATACGGCATTATCGGCTTCAAAAACGGTGTTATTTTGCTACAAAAAGGTGCTGCTTCCCAGCCAGAGGCAAAGTCAGCATGGTTAGATTTTCGCACTAAAATTAAGCGTATTCTGTAGGACTGATGTACTTGTTTTAAGGGTTTTACTCAGGTAGGGTAGCTGCCGCTTTTTTCAACTTTGGGATCAACTGTGAGATGTTTCTCCAAAAGTTCAAAGTTGCGGATGTTTGCCTTGAAGTAAGCATCAAATAAGTCACCCGCCAGCGGAACTGTGCCGACAATCGTTTCTAGGGCAATGTTGAAAAACATTTTTCCCGCGACGTGAGGCGGTAGACGGAACCGAATCGCTACAAAGATAATGTAAGCCGAAAGCGCTCCCCCGATTAAGTCGCCTCCGCCAGGAATCAAGCCGATAATTGGGTCTAAGCCAACGCGAAGATTAATTCCGGGAATACGGATGGCAGAGTCCATCAGGCGAGTGAATCGACGAATGCGGTTGAGAGTAGCTAGGCGCTTGGCAGTGTTCATAATCGCTCCTCCATAACACCTCTACTCTATCCTGGATGGAACTGTGCGCAGAGACATCTACAGCCGGGAGTGTGTCAGGATAAGAATAAGGAAGGGCAATTGGCAAGTTTCCTTGCTGATAATTCCACTTATCTTTCAGGACATCTCGGAAATGAACTTTTGTAGCGATAACGTCACAGGCTGCTCGCCAGAAATCATGGCAGCATTAGCTGCTGCGAATCAGGGGGCAGCAACGCCTTACGGAGAAGACAAGTGGACTCAGCGATTAGAGCATCAGTTTTCGCAACTATTTGAGACAGATGTAGTTGTTTTTCCCGTTGCTACGGGTTCGGCTGCGAATGCCCTTGCCTTATCTGTCATGGCACCCCCTTTTGGGGCAATTTACTGCCACAGCGAATCTCATATCAATGCCGATGAGTGCGGTGCGCCCGAATTTTACACCGGGGGGGCGAAGTTAGTCACGCTTGGTGGCAAACATGGCAAGATTAGCGCTACAGAGTTAGAGGCAGCCTTAAGCAAAGCGGAAGCGGGAGTAGTGCATCACGTGCAGCCCGCCGCCGTCAGCATCACCCAGGGGACAGAAGCCGGAACTATCTACGGGATTGAGGAAATCCAAACCATTGCGGAGGTGGCTCATTCGCGTGGGTTGAGTCTCCACATGGATGGAGCAAGATTTGCTAATGCAGTTGTTAGTCTTGAGTGTAGTCCGGCAGAGGTGACTTGGAAAGCGGGAGTGGATGTACTGTCTTTTGGAGCAACTAAGAATGGGGCAGTGGCAGCAGAAGCGGTAGTATTTTTCAACTCTTCTCTAGCAGACACCTTCCGCTATCGGCGTAAGCGCGGTGGACATTTGCTCTCGAAAATGCGATTTTTCTCCGCGCAGCTTCAAGCCTATTTGAGCGATGATTTGTGGCTGCACAATGCTCGTCACGCTAACCAAATGACGGCAAAGCTAGTCGCCGGACTCGTCTCCCTGCCAGGGGTACAGCTTTGTTATCCCGCCGAAACCAATGAAATCTTCGTTCGCTTCCCCGAAACCGTAATTGAAGGCTTATTAGCGGAAGGCTTCCGCTTCTACCGCTGGGAGAAAGGAGAAAACTTCACCACAGTTCGACTTGTGACAGCGTTCGACACACGAGAAGAGGATGTAGAGGCATTTTTGGCAGCAGCGAAGCGTTATGCAATCTTGGCTTCCCAGAGTAGCTTTGATAAATTGATTGAGGTTTGAACCCGGTAGCATCATTACAGAAATGTAAGCCAAGCCCGCTCCTTTCTTTTTGTGTTTAGGTTTTCTTTACAAATTAGCTTTGACATGCACATATAGCATTTCTTAGTTTGATGAGGCACACCTTTAATTTCTATAACTCCTTTCAAAGGATGGTCTGTTTACAAATTGCTGTACCTCATCTGGGTGG
>PXPT01000162.1:27691-32224 GCA_003021505.1 Cyanobacteria bacterium QS_4_48_99
ACTTTAACAGGCATTGAATTACATTTTCCTCATTAGTAATTATTCTATATTTAGCTTTTGATCTACTTATATACAGTCTGGTGGGTGAGTCGATGTTTGCTTTGTGCTTAAAGAATTTTTCTCGAAGAAAGGTACATACCCAAGACGGAGGATTGCCTGTGGTACCAGTAGGGAAAGGAATAAGAAGAGATTTAGCTTGAATGTGTGTACTTGAGTCGCTAAAAACAAGTTTACTTAACGGGATCCCAACCATTTCTAGGGGTTCTGCTATTGCAGAGATCCCCTTATTGACAATAAACTTATCGATTTTTCAATTCACCTGGAAAACTTGATAGCAGTTCTCACTTAAGTGGAGTATACCTGAATTTCACTCTGACTAGTGATCGCATTCTGAATTTGTACCTTATGATTCTAAGAACAGCTATACTTAAAATTTCTAGTTTTGGTAGAGCATCTGTTAACCAGTAATAATCTCCTTCTCCACCAGGTGCTGCCAAGATAGCAACGTCTTGATATATCCGCTCACATTTAGGAAGTTTTAAATATTTAAATGCTTTATGTGATTTCAGTTTTTGCTCATTTTTCCCAAGACCAATTTGTGGTAAAACATCGAAAAGTAATTTACAAGTATGTGTAACAACAGTGCCCGTTTCTCCAAATTTTCTACCATTCTGAATAGCAACAAGACATGTTAAAGGGGTTGTATAAAAATATTTTTTATCAAACTTCCAGTGATTTTTAATAAATTGAGTTGGGAGATTTTTTTGGGGAAAAAGAAGAGGTAAGAAATGGCGTATATGTTACATTGTTCAGGTTATTAGTTGTGCAGATTTTCCAATACTATTCCGAGGAAGCGTAGTAGCCTTTTGGCGGACCAATGTAGTTCGAGCTAATAGGAAGGAGCTGAATAGCTTTAATTAACTACTTTTTCATTTGGCTCTTGCAAAATCTCACGCTCCCTTTTAAATCAAGCATCGTCTAACTATAAATTATGTAAGCTACGGGTAAAGTAACTTAACCATATCTTCTGCTGTACGCTGTTGTCTACTGCGCTGATTGGGATATTAATGAGCGTAAAGAGTAGACATTACTATCTACCCCTCCCTTCAGAAGGAAGTGCCAGTCACGCAGCATCCAGAACCCAGCAAACCATACCCCTGGACTTGTCCTTAGTTAGTTATTAATGAGAGCGGTAAATAGTTAACAGTTAAGGTTTTCCACATTCCCCGTTATATGGGGGGTTCAAAAAATCAGCATGTTAAAGTCTTACCGCACGGATTAATAGGTTTACGCAAAAGTGCATCTAATTCGACCGCTAGCAGTGGACCGGTTAAACTGAGAATCTCACATCTTCAAAGCGTGGGAGCGTCAATTATGCTCAAAGGATCCAACCTGTGGATTTGTGAATCTGGGAGTTGGTGAAGAGCTTAGGATGCTTCCGGCTGGCAGTGAACATGAGCGTCTATGAACAGACTAATTGTTTTAGCGAGCAAAGAGCGAATTTTTGGCTGAGTAGCTGGAAAGTCTAAGAAGGGTCTGCCTGTGGTGGAGTCAAGGGGTGAGCGATCGCAAAATGGTTTGCCCCTCCAAGAGTACCAAATGAGCGTCATTTCGTCCCCAGCAATTTTCTCTGTGACATCCCCAGAAGAAAATCACCACTGGAAAGGGAGCCTGTTGGGAATCAGCAGGATACCCCGCGTTCGAGTTCCCCTCCTCCCATCTGTGCCGGATACAGAAGTTTTAGGTGAATCGTGTCGTAAGGGGGCTAGGCACTTTCGACTTTAGCGGCTCGGAAAAAAGCACGGACAGTCATTTTATGATTGATAGTTCAGTTGACTTGCCAAATTTTAATCGTTTCGTCCTCACTCCCACTCACTAGCAACTGTCCATCCGGGCTAAAGACAACAGAATTTACCACGGACGAATGTCCCTTGAGAGTCCGTATCATCCGCCCGGTGCGAACTTCCCACAACTTAATGGTTTGATCCATACTCCCACTCGCCAAAATCTCTCCATCGGGGGTAAACGCCACCGAACACACAGACCAAGAATGGCCTCGGAGCGTATGTATCACTTGTCCCGTGCGAACCTCCCATAACTTAACTGTGCAGTCCCAATCCCCACTCCCACTAGCAAGGATTTCTCCCTCTGGACTGAACGCCACCGACAAAACTAAGTCCGAATGTCCCTTGGAAGGACGAAGCTGCTCTCCAGTCCGAACTTCCCACAGCTTGATGGTTTGATCCATACTGCCAATGGCAAGCCTTTGTCCATCTGGGCTAAATGCCACAGAATAAACTTCGCTGGAAAGACTATCAATGCTGCGGAGTTGCTCCCCGTTACTAATCTCCCACAGCTTAATGGTTCCGTCTTCACTCCCACTGGCAAGGAGCTGCCCATCGGGACTAAACGTGACAGAGTTCACCGTATAGGAATGTTGTTCGAGGGTGCGAAGTTGCTGCCCATTGCTAATATCCCACAGCTTGATAGTTTGATCTTGACTGCCAGTAGCAAGAACCTGTCCACAAGGACTAAAAGCAACAGCCGTACTAGCTTCAGAATGCCGAGTGAGGTTATAGAGAAGCTCCTCACTTTCGAGATTCCAGATTCTCACAGCATTCTCTTTACCTCCCAACAAACTCCACTCACCACCACTGCCACTGGCAAGGAGTTGTCCATCTGGGCTAATTGCAATGGAAAAAACTGCGCCTTTGCCTTTAGAAAGGGTGATTGGTCGGGAAGTTTTTTTGCTAGGGCGAGTCGCCGGAGGGGAAGCGGGTGAAGTGGTAGGTGTTGCAGAAGGGCTTTGCGTCATTCCCTTACCACTTAATGCTTGCATCACTTCCTCGGCGGATTGATACCGCTGCCTAACGGCACTTTCAACCATTTTGTCGAGAATGCCACCAAGTTCTTCGCCCACGGGATTATCGACGAGGTAATCCCGCCAGACAAAGCCACTCTCAATGGCATCATACAAATCAAATGGAGACACTTCCGTCAGCAAATGAATGCAGGTGACAGCTAAACTGTAGATGTCGCTGGCAAATACTGCTTTTCCAAAAGTCTGTTCGGGAGCAGCATAGCCGGGTGAGCCGATAGTTGTCCCAGTTTTGGCGAGCGTGGTTACTGTGGCGTACTTGGCAGCACCAAAGTCCACCAGTGCTAGTTCGTCCTTGCTCTTGCTACGAGTATGGTGGGGAAGGCGACGGCGAACAATATTTTCTGGCTTGATATCCCGATGAATTATTTTGCCTTGGTGGAGGAATTGCAGTACCGGGAGTAACGCTTTCAGGAGGCTGCGAATTTGAGCTTCGCTGAATGCTCCGTTTTCTGCTAACTCCTGGGCCAAATTTTGCCCATCGATAAATTCCTGGACAATGTAGTGGTAGGAGTCTTGCTCAAAATATGCAAACAGTTCGGGGATCTGCGGGTGTTTCCCCAAGTGTTCTAAACGGGCTGCCTCTTGCTGGAACAACTCTCCTGCTTTGCTGGCATCGCTAGGGGAACATTCCGATTTGCCTTGACAGAAGTTAAACTGCTTAATTACGCACCGAGGCTTGGAAGGTTGGGATTCATCTTCAGCTAAGAAGGTTTTGCCAAACCCCCCAGCACCGATAGGGTTAATGGCTCTGTATCGTTCTGCCAATAAGAGCTTCGTGCCACAAGATTGGCAAAATAGATTAACTTCCGGGTTGTGAGGATCGAAACAGTCGGGATTGACGCAGTAGCTCACGGAAGACAACAACGAGTGGGCTTTTTCTATAGTGACACTTTCGCGCAGGAAGTGACTGTCGCTTCGCTCCAATTCAAAATTTAAAATTCAAAATGCAAAATTAAGAAGGATACAGGTTCCCCTAAATTTATTTATGGGTATTCAAGTTTTAATTTTTACTTTCTAACCGACCTGCAGAAATCTGCGACGCGCGAGCATCGTTGAATTGTTTTTACGGGTGGAGCGCTGCGTTGCTAACTTCTGACTTAAAATACTGCTTAGTTGTCCTCGACATCATCAAACCATGATTGCCAATCCCCAACTTAACTGGATAAGTCCCCAGGAGTACCTAGAATGGGAACCTACCCAAGAAATTCGATATGAGTACATTGATGGGGAAATCTTTGCCATGACTGGGGGAACAAACTCCCACAACCGGATTGCCCTCAATTTAGTGACTGCTCTAGACAGTTATCTACTAGAAAAAGGCTGTGATATCTATATTGCGGATGTAAAAGTGCAAGTTTCTCTAGCACCTTCTTACCACTACCCGGATGTCGTCGTTACCTGTAATTCTAGATATCAAGACTCTAGCCAGTTCGTACAGTATCCTTGCTTGATTGTCGAAGTTCTCTCGCCTTCTACAGAAGCTTATGATCGCGGTGGTAAGTTTGCTCAATATCGCAAGTTGGAAAGCTTGCAGGAATACGTTCTAATTCAATCAGAAAAGATAGGAGTAGAGTGCTTTAGGCGCAATCAGCAAGGTTTGTGGGTACTTTATCCCTACGAACAAGGGGATACGATTACTCTCGAAAGTGTGG
>PXPT01000163.1 GCA_003021505.1 Cyanobacteria bacterium QS_4_48_99
CCATCAGGCTCGCGCTCATCTGGGGCTGGCTACGCCACGCCATCGCACCCAAACCAGCGTGCTTCGGACCACGCCCTGCCTGTTCGGCCTCTTCAGTGTCGTGGCGTTGATGTTTGCCGAGTTGTATCGCAAGCACCCGGCTCCAGCTCGCTCTGGGCCAGGGTATGCCAAGCTTGAGCCCACCTTTACTGACGCCCTGGCTGCTGTCGGGCTCCAGCTGTGGTCGGGGTTTTTGAAACTCCCGGCCATTCCCCGACTGTGGCAACATCTACCACCGCCAGTTATCGATACGCTGCTGGACTGCCTCTGCTACGCTGCCTGAAATCTAAAAGGGCAAAAGTCGAGCTTAGAGTGTGCTGCTTTTATAACCATGCTATAGCTAGCACTTTATCCTACTTTTTTTAAAGTAACTAAGAGGGAGGGAAATTACACCCTAGCTATTTTCTCTAGGCAAGGGGGTTCCTAAAGCACTTAAATTAATCACATGGCCGCCAGTGACAAGATAAACTGAATCAGCGATCGCGCCTACCTGACGCACTAGCTTTCCCAGGCGATCACGAAACATCCGACCTGCGGCATAAGCTGGGACAACGCTCCAACCTATCTCCTCTGCCACTAAAATTACATCTCCTACCGAGGATTGTAAACTATCAAGGAAATCTTCAGAGATTTTTTCCCAAGTGTTTTCATCCTGGTCGAGCAAATTCGCTACCCAGGTTCCTAGTGAATCTACCAGCAGGCATTTTGATGGCCCCGAGGCTTGGATTGTGGTTCCTAGTTCTTCTGGCACTGACAGCGTTTGCCAACTGGAAGGACGTCGCAAGGCGTGCTTAGTGATCCGCGCCTGCCATTCTTTGTCGCTGGGATCAACTTTTGCAGTAGCCACATAGACAACGGATTTGTCCGTCTGAGTCGCCAGCGTTTCTGCCCACTCACTTTTGCCTGAGCTAGCTGGACCTGTGACTAAAATAATTTGTCTCGATATGGGTGGTTTAGAAGTCACGCAACTTGCTTTTTACTCGTTATGGTTGGAAATTATTTATTTTGTTAAAGTTATTTTTAACAATAGTGGATTGTTTTATATTTAAGCCGCTATAGGCTCTATTGTTAAAATCAATCAAAAAACGAGCGGATAATTGGAATTTTTGCTAGTCGCAAGTTACCGTTTTTTAAAAAAACGTTTGTAATTGATATTGGAAACAGGAAATGACGCGATCGCAGTATTGAGAGCTGTCCGCACAAATGCTCATATTCAATCGCTTTGATTGTTAGTGCCGCTCTACAGGCTTGGTATGAAGCTCTATCCCTTCTCACCAAACCATCCTCTTCAGCGGGTAATCTAGCTGGGAGTTTCATGGAGACAGTTACTTGACCTTGGCGAAAAAGCTACTGTGGATAGCAGCGTTTTAGCTCAGTTAAGCGCTAGGGTACAACTGTGTGATCGCCACTCAACTATATTTGCTAGTAATCCATGTTTCCAGATTAAATCAGGTGTATAATGCCTAGTCTACGGTTCGGCTAAAGTCTGACCTCAATAGCGAACTGTGCTGTTTAGTTCGCACTGATACCTCTACGATAGGAGTATGAAATATTTAATTAAACTTATAGCACATCATGTATTTTATCTAACTGCATGCAATCTCCAGGCGGAAGTATGTGGTAGGGGAATGGCATACCACCCCCTGGTATGCAGAAATTTCAAGGAGTTGCAAGATGCTAGCTAGTGCTGTATGGATTTTATTGGCGGGCTTTTTTGCTGGGCAAATTGCTCGACGTTTGGGCGCTCCCCCTTTAATCGGGATGATTCTAGCAGGAATCTTACTCGGTCCACAAGTCACCGATACACTCAGTCCCCAGGTTCTCGATGCTGCTGGGGATTTATTTACGGTGGCAGTAATGATTATTCTCTTCAAAGCCGGACTGGGACTAGATAGAGAAAATCTTTCTCAGCAGGGTACTGTAGCACTCCGGTTAGGATTTTTGCCTTCTGGCATAGAGGCAGTGGTCATTGCAATTGCTGCGATGGTGCTTTTTAACTTCGACATCCTGACTGGCTTACTGATGGGCTGCGTACTTGCGCCAGAATCTCCGGCAACGATTGTGCCGGGGATGATGCGACTGAAGAGTTTTGGCTGGGGAGTTAACAAAGCCGTTCCAGACAGCATAATGACCGCAAGTGCTCTATCAGATGTCCTACTGCTGTTAGTCTTTGGCTTGTTACTGAGTTTCTTAAGCGAAGGGTCAGTTGGGGGGATTACTCTTCCTGGCGGGTTCACCCTAACAGCGCTCCAGTTGCTACCCTTCAAAGTCGTGCTGGAAATCGCGCTGGGCTTACTGTTTGGCTATTTGGCAGCTCGCTTACTGGTGTTACTACTGAACCAACACTGGGCACAGAATGCGGTGCAAGAGGTACTAATTACCGCTGGAATCGCTCTATTTTTAGTAATTTGGTCGGAATATTGGCACTATTTCTCTGGCTACCTTGCCGCTATGTCAATGGGATTTTTTGTGCTGAGATTTAATCCCCCTTTGGCGCGACATCTGCGAACAGGGTTTGAAACCTTGTGGGTTGTAGCTGAGATTGTCCTGTTTGTGCTGATGGGCGCTATAATTCAGCTCCAGGTTTTAGTTAGTATTCTTTTACCTGGTCTTTTACTCCTAGCTATCGGTATATTTGTGGGGCGTGCGGCAGGTTGGTATATCTCTACCCTAGGCAGTAACTGGAACTGGCGCGAAAAGCTATTTCTGCTCCCTGGGCACTCGGCGAAAGCCACGGTTCAAGCGGCTATTGCTGGCTTGCCTCTTGCTCAGGGAATCGAAGGCGGAGAGATCATTCTGGCTGTAGCGGCACTAGCAATTTTGGTCACTTCTCCAGCGGGGGCTTGGGGAATTCCTACCTTTGCACCCAAGTTATTATCCAAAGGCAAAGTGGACCCGACTAAAGTTGATGTAGACAGAAGTAGCCGATTTTTGGCAGCAGTTGACACCTCTGCTATCGCTGAGCGGGTATTAATGGAAGCGGCAGAACTGGCTCGGTGCAGTGATGGTGAGGTAGTTGTCCTGAATGTGGCTAATAATGCACCTAAACCAGATATTGAGCAACTGCGCCAGCAGGCACAGGTTTCCCTATCCGATATCCCTTATCAGTTCGTGAGCATAACTGGTTCGGTTCCAGAAGCAATTGTGAATGCGGCTGACCAGTACGAAGTCACCGAGATTGTCATGGGTAAGCGGGGCAATCATGTTCCGCAAGTGTTGATGGGGTCAGTGTCCAAGGCGGTTCTCGAGACAACTCATCTTCCCGTGATTATTGTGGAGGAAGAAAACGGTCAGCCTCAGCCGTCTCAGTCGTCTCAGACTCAAAATCGCGGAGCGTAAAAAATCCACGGAAAGATAGCTCGTGCTGCTATATGTCACTTTGGATTACCGGATTAACTCGCAGTGGCAAGACAACTCACTTGGTCAGGGAGTTTCGTGAATGGGTTAGAGAGCAACTGGGCAGCAGGGCGCAGAATTCTTCCTCGGGGCAATTGGCAACGACTTGTTTAGTATTTGCCGCTAATGACGATGCCAGGCGCAGTTTAGCTGACCAATTGGCAACCGCAGTGAGAGGAAGCTATCCCATCGTTTGCAAAACCCCACTCGGTTTCATGGCTGATGAAGTATTTTTGTTTTGGCCCCTGTTGTTTGAGCGGTTAAATTTCAAGGCACAGTTTCCCCTGCGGCTGCGCCCAGAAACCGAGCAAGAGTTGGCAACGCGGCTGTGGCGTTCCGAGTTGGAGGGAGAAGAGCTACAACTTGCTGGAACTAGCGAGTTTCGCTTCGTTCGCCAGACATTGGATTTGTTGCAATTGGCAGGGGCAAGCGGAACCCCGGCAGAGGATATTCCTAGCATTATAGAACAAGGCATGGCGGGGCAGGAGTGGAAAACTGCACTGACTCCGAATCCTGTGGAAATAGGGGATAAGTCCTGGTTATGGAAGCGAATGGGAGAGCTGCTGATGGGGTGGCGTCAGTGGTGCTTGGAGCGAGGATTGCTGAGTTATGGGCTAATTTATGAGCTTTATGGGCGCGAGCTATTGAGTGATCGCACCTATCAACAACATTTGATACGCCGCTATCAGGCAGTGTTTGCCGATGATGTGGATGATTACCCCGCAATTGCGCGGGATTTATTTGATTTTCTCCTAGATCGCGCCGCAATGGGAGTCTTTACCTACAATCCTGATGGTCAAGCAAGACTAGGGCTAGGTGCTGACCCTAATTATTTGGCAGGTTTGCAGGCACGGTGTGAGATGGTTGAAGAGCAGGGGAGCAGGGGGGTAGAGGAAGCAGGGGAAGAAACCTTTAACCCGCAACCTGCAACCTCCAACCTTCACCCCTCACTCCCCACCTCTACACAAAATCTTCCGCTTCCCTCCACTCTCAAGGAAACGGTAGTCAGATTAGCTACTGACCCCACTTATATTGAGCGTTTACCGCCCTCTATCCAGTCGATTCAAGCGACCTCTCGCGCTGCTCTGTTGCGAGAGACTGCTCAGGCAATTATTCAAACCGTGCAAAGTGGAAAAGCGAAACCAGAAGAAATCGCGGTTATTGCACCAGGGTTGGATGAAATTGCTCGCTATACGCTCATTGAAATCCTCACCCATCACCACGTTCCTGTAGAACCTTTGAACGAGCAACGCCCTCTGAATAGTTCGCCGCTGGTTCGGGCACTACTAACGCTGCTGGCACTGGTTTATCCGGGTTTGGGAAGACTGGTGGAAAAGGATGCAGTGGCGGAGATGTTGGTGGTTTTGAGTTTGGGGCACGAGGGGGAAGAAATTGACCCGGTTCGCGCGGGTTTACTCGCGGACTACTGTTTTTATCCTGATCCAGAGCAACCGCGTTTGTTATCCGTGGATTCTTTTCCACGTTGGGATAGGTTGGGGCATCGGGCAACAACTGCTTATCAAGAGATTGTAGCGTGGTTAGAGAAGATGCGATCGCACGGGCAAAAGCAAGCTGTCCCACACGTTATTTCCCTACTTGACCAAGCCATTCAGCAATTTTTGTGGCATGGAAATAATCTTTCCTACAACCAACTGGCAGCGCTGCGAGAACTCATGGAAACTGCCCAACATTACTGGGAAGTGGAACGGCGCTTGCAACAAAATGAACCAACTCCCCAATCGCCCACAGAAGCAATTGCTCAGTTTATCCGCCTCTTGCGTCGTGGCACTATCACCGCTAACGCTTCCCCCGTCCGTCCGGCAGGGACAACCTCTCAAGGAGCAGTTACCTTAGCAACCATTTTCCAATACCGTTCTAGTCGCCAATTCCACCGCTGGCACTTTTGGCTAGATGCCAGTTCTCAGCTTTGGTTTATTGGGGGCGCTGCTACTTTATTTGGGGCAAGGTTATTTCTCCAAGAATGGTCAGGACGTCCTCTGACGCCGGAGGAAGAAATAGAGCTAGACCAGCAGCGATTGCAGCGCATTCTACGGGACTTGCTAGGGAGAGCAGGGGAGCAAGTTTATTTGTGCCATAGCGATTTGGCGGTGAATGGTACTGAGCATAATGGTCCCCTTTTGACTTTGGTGAATGCTTCGGTTGCGGCTAACTTAGAATCTGCAACTGAGTAGATTTATCTGTCACAAATAGCTACGTTCCTGCGTCTTATCTGTGAAAGCTTGATGTTATCCCACTGGGAGATTCATAGATGAAGACACCACTGCAACCAAGAATGGAAATAGAAAAAATCGAGCCAGCGGCTTACAAAGCAGTGTTGGAATTGGAGAAATATATACAGAGTAGCGGAATTGATCAAAGCCTTTTGGAGCTAATTAAAATTTGTGCATCTCAAATTAATGGCTGTGCTTTTTGTATAGATATGCATACAAAAGATGCAAAAAAACATGGAGAAACAGAACAACGCATATATGCTCTAAATGCTTGGCGTGAAACTCCGTTTTTTACATCTGAATAACGTTCCGTTTTAGGTTTAACTGAGGCGGTTACACTGATTTCAGAAAATCAGGTTTCTGACGATATCTACAAAGAAGTAAATCGTTATTTCACTCCCAAGGAAATAGCGCAAATCGTGATGGCTATTGTAACGATAAACAGTTGGAACCGTATTGCCGTCACCACAAGGATGGTTCCGGGTACACACGGATAGCATTTGCGGCAGTTGGGGGAAAAGGGATTAGTAGGGAAGTAGCTCTCATCAGAGAGTAGGGGCTTCACCCTTGCTCTCCCATCACCAACTATGAAAATCAGATTTTCGAGTAAGTCAGTTACTCAGGGAAAAGAACAATGCAAAGGATAGCTGCAACGGGGATAATAGTATTTCACGCCTTTGTGGTGGTTCTACATGGCTTCGCACATGCGAAAATTCCTGTACCTATTTCTCAACTCCAAAGCCTATTTATTGTTTCTGTCATTGTTCTTGCCCCACTACTGGCAATGGTTCTTCTTTGGATGCAGTTCCGCCGCGCTGGGGGGTTGCTTCTTTTTCTTGCGATGGCTGGAGCACTAGTATTCGGTGCATACAACCATTTCATCGTGGTGGGGGCAGAACATATTTCTCACGTGCCGCCTGGAGAATGGGGAATGCTATTTCGCGTGACAGCTATCCTCTTGGCACTCGCAGAAGGATTAGGGAGTGGAGTGGGCGTATGGGTGTTGAGCCTTACGCAGCAGGAAAAGAAAACTTTATGAATCACCTTGAGGCATTTAAACAGCATCGTCCTTTGCTATTCTCAATTGCCTACCGGATGCTTGGCAGCGTAACGGATGCAGAAGATCTAATCCAAGAAACCTTCCTGCGCTGGCATCAGGCATCTAAAACCGAAGTGCGATCGCCTAAGGCTTATCTTTCTAGGATTATTACTCGCCTTGGCATCGACTATCTGCGCTCTGCCCGCCTCCAACGCGAGCAATACATGGGATCGTGGCTACCGGAGCCAATCATAACGCAGCAGACTCGTGAGCCAGCCGAGCAGGTTGAGTTAGCTGATTCACTCTCCATTGCCTTTTTGGTATTACTAGAAAGCTTATCACCAACCGAGCGTGCTGTTTTTCTGCTGCGCGAAATTTTCGATTATGACTATTCCGAAGTTGGGCGCATTGTAGACAAAAGCCCCACGAACTGCCGCCAAAATATGCGACTTGCACGTCAGCGCCTTGCCTCCCGACGACCTCGTTTCGCTGTGTCGCGCCAGCAGCAAGAGCGGCTAACCAGGCAATTTATGGAAACCTGTAGTAAGGGAGATTTGCAAGGTTTGCTTGCGCTTTTAGCAGAAGATATTACATTCTGGTCAGATGGGGGTGGTAAGGTAACGGCTGCGCTCAAACCACTTCACGGTTCCATGAAGGTTGCTCGTTTCCTAATTGCTATTCGTCGTAGTGAGATTTTACCTACCCCTGCTTCTAGCTTGGCTGAAATTAACGGTCAACCAGGCATCATCAACTACGTGAATGGATACCCAGAGAGCGTAGTAACCTTTGAAATTATAGAGAACTGCATTCAGTCCATCTACACTGTTAGAAACCCAGAGAAACTGAAGAGTATGGGCAAATATTCATCAATGCAAGGCGTTTTAGGGCTAGCAAATTTTTAAATTAAAAAGGGTGCGCGAGTTCCTATTCTTGTAGGCGTGATCGCGCTAGAGGTTATCTGGATCAAGTCCTAACTCGCGCAGTTGGGCAGCGAGTTTTTGCGATCGCTCCCTCTCTTCATTCCTTGCTTGTTCGGCTTCTTGTCTTGCTTGTTCAGCGTCTTGTCTTGCTTGTTCAGCGTCTTGTCTTGCTTGTTCGGCTTCTTGACCAGAGAAGAGTTTTCTGCCTGTTGCTGGTTCATAAAAGCGCATTTGGTTATCTTGTACGCGCAATTCTAACCCCAGAGTTTGTGAGGGGATAACTAGGGAACCATCGGGCAAAGTAGTGGCAGGAATCGGCTGGTAATTGTCTTCTGTAAGGCGAAATCCCTTCAGGGGAGGATCGAGATAATCCCCGGTGGGGTAATATTGGAAGTATTCGCGCACTCCTAAGAAGGCATAGAGTCCTTTTTTAATGCCTTGGTCTTCACTGACGGTGCTTTTGGAAGTAACTTCCAAGACAAAATCGGGAACCTTGTTATTTTCTTCCCAAAGTTTGTAAACTCGCCGCTTCGTTATTTTTTTCCCAAAGTTTGTAAACTCGCCGCTTCTGCTTTGCTACTCCCAATACCACAAAAACATCGGGGGCAACAACTGCTTTGGGATTCCCCTGTTCATAGTAGATGAAGAGATTACCAGAGACATATACCTGTGGATTGGTTTGGAAATAGATCTCCAGTGCTTCTACAGCGTAGATGAGATAATCGCGGGCGGAATCGCTTTCTGCCATTGGCAAGCTATCGCTATCCGGGTACGCGATTTCTGTGAAACTGCTAGAGATTTTGCATACCAACTTATAAACATAATTTAAAAGTTTCATATTGCTGTCGCAATTTGTTTAAATCATGTCGAAGCGGCGTAGGTTGGTCTATATTAAGACACTTTAGCATATCAGCAATACGATATCGCCAGTCATGATGAACAAGAGTGTTAATATAGTTACGATAATGAGCAGATTGAAGACGTTGCTCATCAGTTAGCAAGCTTTCGATAAATGGGATCACACTATCTTTATCGTCTGGTATTTCAATAGTTGCATCCTCCCAGTTAAGTAGTTGATTTGCTTCTGGACATACTGGTCGTCGTCCAACTACTAAACAACCAGCCGCCAAACATTCAAACCATCTCTGACCTACAAATGAGAAGCTAAACTTATTTGATGGAGTTGTAAGCACATCGTAGGCAAGAGCAATATATGAATTATGAAGAAGCTTCCAAAATAATTTACGATGTCCGTAAAAATCATGTATTTTAGAAATTTTCATATGGTTAGTATAGTAATATATTCGCTTACAGTTAGGGGAATTGTAAGTTTTTGCCAAGATTTTACTATGCTTAGTAAGCTGACGACCGTAGCCTATTATATCGATACAGCGATCAGTTTGATAGCTCCCAAACTTCATAACATCGCAAGCCATCGGAATCATTTCCACTGGAACATTAAATTTTTCTCTAAAAACCTCCAAACTACCTGTCACAGGAATAAACAGATAATCCAGATCACTTATTAAGCTTCTAAAGCTAGAAGATAAAAATTTTTCTGGTTTGCCCGAATCGGGTAAAACTGCATCAAAAACGTAAGCACAGACTATATCAAACTTTTTTCTCCAATAAGGTATGTATTGCAATATACTACAATCCCAAATAGTTAAACATACTAAAATTAATACGTGCTTATTCGTATTATGTTTATTGGGTTGTATATCGATTTGATTTGGGTTAATAAACTGTTCAAAGCAACGTTTTAATCTAGAACTTGTGGGGACAAATTTTGGGGCAATCAGAACTCCATTACAGCAGTTAACTAAAACATCCTCAAACTCAATCAGGCACCCTTGGCTAGGAGAGAATTTATTATTACGGTTACTAAGAATATAATAGTCGACCATTTAAAAAATTGACTTTATTTGCACCAACTATAGCAGTTCTCACTGAAGTGGAGTACACCTGAAGTCCACTCTGACTAGTGATCGCATTCTGAATTTGTACCTTATGAGTCTAATAACCGCTATATATTACTTCTCGTAGCAACCTTACCTTGTTTGAGCCATTGACAGTAGGGATAAACATCAAGAAGATATTAGCTTTCGCTCTCGCCTACGTAAGCAGATCTATGCCATAGTGATTTGGCTGTCACACATAGCACATGAGTTCGCGCTACAGGTTATCTGGATCAAGTCCCAACTCGCGGAGTTTGGCAGCAAGGGGTTGTGATTGCTCCCTCTGTTCATTCCTTGCTTGTTCTGCTTCTTGACCAGAGATCTAAAGGTAGCGATCGCTCACCAAAAAGCGATCGCCCCTTGTACAACTGCCTAATTAAGCATCATTTAGGGCAGCAATTCCTGGTAGTTCCTTGCCTTCGATCAACTCCAGACTGGCACCGCCGCCAGTGGAGATGTGACTCATCTGATCAGCAACTCCCACCTTTTCTACGGCTGCTACTGAGTCGCCACCGCCAATGATGGTGCTGGCACCCTGCTTAGTGAGATCTGCCAAAGCACGCGCGATCGCCTCCGTTCCGGCGGCAAACTTCTCCATCTCGAACACTCCCATGGGACCATTCCAAAGAATGCCCTTACAATCGGATAAAGCCTCTTTATACGTTTTCACTGTATCTGGACCAATATCTAATCCCATCCAACCACTGGGAATCTTCTCAACACTAACGGTTTGGGTATTAGCATCCTCGGCAAACTTATCGGCAATTACCACATCAGTGGGCAACAAAAAGTCAACCCCGCGTTCTTTTGCGGCTGTTTCTAAAGACTTTGCTAACTCCAGCTTGTCTTCTTCAACCAGCGAGTCCCCCACATTCTGCCCACGGGCTTTGTAGAAAGTAAAACTCATCCCGCCGCCAATGAGCAACTTGTCGCACTTCTCGATCAGTGTTTCAATCACGCCAATTTTGCTAGAGACTTTGGAACCGCCCACAATCGCCGCCATGGGACGCTGGGGATTATCAATCGCGTTCTGGAGATATTCCAGTTCTTTTTCAATTAAGTAACCTCCCACACAGGGGCTAAGATAGTGGGTAACGCCCTCAGTGGAAGCATGGGCGCGGTGAGCCGTGCCAAAAGCGTCATTGACATAGGCATCGGCATTGGCAGCCAATTGCTTTGCAAATTCGGGATCGTTGTCTTCTTCTTCGTCGTGGAAACGGAGATTTTCTAATAGCGCTACTTCACCGTTATCCAATTCTCCAATTTTGTTAGCAACTGACTCACCAACGCAGTCATCGCAGATTACCACTTCCTGTCCGAGTAATTCCGAAAGACGCTTGGCAATTGGCGTTAAACGCAGCTCTTCTTTCACTTGTCCTTTCGGACGACCCATGTGAGAACACAACACCACTATGGCACTCTTTTTGGTTAAATCCTGAATTGTGGGTAATGCCGCCCGAATCCGGGTGTCATCCGTAATCTTCCCCGTATCATCTTGCGGGACGTTAAAATCTGCCCGCACCAGAACTCGCTTTCCTGATAAATCTGACTGGGATAAATCTGCTACAGTTTTCTTTGACATAGCTAATCTTAGTTGTGTGTTTTTAGCCTGCTGCTGTTTATTGAGAACGCCACATTAAAATAGAAGGCAACTCAAGCCTCCTGTTGCCGATTGTACCGTTGTATGCACCGGAGGAGAGCGCGATGTTCAAGACTGTTCTGTTTCCCATTGACAATAGTAGAGAAACTCGTGAAGCGGTGGATACGATTGTTGACATTGTGCAGAAATATAGTAGTCGCTTAGTGCTTCTCTCAGTGGTTGAGGCTTCATCTTCTGAAGAGGAATCGTCATCCTCTCAGGGAATGAGTTCTACCCAAGCCGTAGGGGAACTACTCGAAGGGGTTCAGAAGCTGTTTGCCGAGCAAAATATTGAAGCTGAGACGATGGAACGCGAGGGTATGCCTGCCTTCATCATCTGTGATGTCGCCGATGAAATTGATGCTGAATTAATCGCGATGGGCTGTCGGGGGTTAGGTTTAACCGAAGAAGGGGTTGCTGAAAGTGTTAGCAACCGCGTCGTTAACCTCGCTCCATGTCCCGTTTTGATTGTTCCTTGAATGGGTTGAAGGTTGAAAGTTAAAAGTTAAAAGTTGAAAGTATGTGTGGGTTACAAGTTGAAAGTTGAAAATTGAAGCTTAGTCGTAGCCTGTAACCTGCAACCTGTAACCCTTATGACTAATGACTATTCAATGGTATCCCGGTCATATTGCCAAAGCTGAACGGCAACTTAAAGAGCAACTCAAGCGCGTGGATGTGGTGCTCGAAATTCTTGATGCCCGCATTCCGCTTGCCTCCCACCATCCACAAGTGCCCAACTGGGTAGGAAGTAAGCCACGGGTGCTGATTATTAACCGCATGGATATGATTCCAGAGGGAGTGCAGCAGAAATGGTTAGCTTGGTTCCAGGCGCGGGGAGAAGTGCCCTACTTCACGGATGCTCAAAAGGGTAAGGGGATTAAAGCAGTAGCAAAAGCGGCACAGGCGACTGGGGTGGAAATGAATGAACGACGGCGCGATCGCGGGATGCGTCCTCGCCCAGTGCGGGCGGTGGCGATGGGCTTTCCGAATGTGGGCAAATCGGCGCTAATTAACCGCTTAGTAGGGCGTAAAGCAGTGGCAAGTGCCCGTAGTGCGGGGGTAACTCGCCAACTGCATTGGGTGCGAATTTCCCAGCAGTTAGAACTCCTGGATGCACCCGGCGTAATTCCGATGAGGTTAGATAATCAGGCTGCTGCTCTCCAATTAGCTATCTGTGGAGATATTGGAGAGGCAGCTTACGAGAATCAGCAGGTAGCAGCAGCTTTCGTGGATTTATTAGCTCAGTTAGATTTAGCTACGGTGCTACAATCGCGCTATAGTCTAGACTTAGCTGGACTCACCGGGGAGGAATATATACACGCTCTTGCCGAAAATCGTTTTCAAGGGGCAATCGAGCGTACAGCGCTGCAATTGTTGAATGATTTTCGTAAAGGGTTGATGGGAGCGATTCCTTTGGAGTTTCCACCCGATTGAAGATATCCCCGTGTTGCTGCTCGTTGCTAAAAATTCCCCAACCGAAAAGCAATCGCGCCTAGACAAAGAGGGAGAGAAACTTTCTGTAAAAAACTACCAAAGCGCTTATCGGAAATGAAATCTAAGATTCCTGAGTAGTGGGGACGACTCAAAAAATCTGCTCTTGGTGTGGTGATTAAATTCTTTTAGGATTGCAGACATTTCTGCTTGCGAAAATTGACGTTAGGTTGCCTAATTGAAACTAAGACAAGTCACTTGTTTTCCCAAGGTTTTTGTAGCAGAATTGCTACAACCACTCGTCTAGATTGACTGGAAATATATCAATACTAGGCTACCCCATCAGAATTACACCGTCGAGAACATGAATCACGCCGTTGTCTGCTTCAAGATCTGCTGCCAAAACTGTCGCATTTTTCACTTCAAACCCCTCCGAGGTATCAATCCCAATCGGTGAACTTTCGAGAGAAATTACCGAATCAACCTTTTCCAAGTCAGCTTTCATCCACTTGCCGGAAACAACATGAAACTTCAGAATTCGAGCTAGTTGAGGAACATTTTGCACTAGTGTTTGAACAGTACCAGGGGGTAGTTTGGCAAAGGCATCATCATGAGGTGCAAAAACTGTGAAGGGACCTGGACTTTTTAGGGATTCAACCAAACTGGCAGCTTGGACAGCCGTTACCAGCGTTTGGAAATCATCTGCATTCGCTGCAATATCAACAATATCAGCCATGAGATTTGCCTCATCAGTAGAAAGAAGTGACGGAGTTCAAAATCAAAATTTAAAACTATCGATAGTCTTGTTGCTGAATGTCTCGTAGACGAGCTTCCGGACGCTTAAAGCGAGCCATTTGCGCCTTAAAAAACTGTCGATTAGCCATTAAATGCTTGGGGTTGGGGTCGTCTAGAGGATATAAAAGAGCCTCTCTTAAAGCCTGAATCACCGCCGAATTAACATTGTACATCGAGCGTTGGAAAGTAATTCCGAGTTGGATCAGCACATCATCCTCGCCCCGACAGTATTTCTGATAGTACTGTTGAAGATAATCTGGGAGGAAATGATACATATCATCCATCAGCAGAGTGGGTGGAATTCCGGCTGTTCCTACCGGAAAAACATCGGCATACAAAATCCCATAGTGAAAGTCTTTCTGATCGTCGGGCACTTGTTGCGCTTGAGCATTGTAAGATTTAGTGCCTCGAAACGGTGTCGTGCGGTAGAAGATCGCTTCCACGTAGGGTAAAGCCGCTTCGTAAAGCCACATAAACCCTTTAGATTTGGGAACAATTTCGTAACATTCGTCCCCGATATAGGCGTGGTGATAGATCGGACGACCAGCAACGGCAAAAATTCCGTTGACAAGGAAATTCATTGCATCAGGAACTCCTTTAAATCCGCCTTCATCATAAATATCTGACATCTCCAAAAACACTGGAGCCATGACTTCCCAAAATAACCCCAAATTAGAGTAGTAGGAAAGCTGCCGTACTTGTTCGAGGAACATTTCTGGAAAAAGCCGATACAATCCCAACATTGCCGGATTGTTCTTAAAATAAGCCCGAATTGCTCGGTCCGCATTCGCTTTGTATTCCTCGCTATCAAGGTAAGCATCAAATTGGCCCAAGCCCATATTTCTGCCGTGCCAAAACATTGCCCTCATACAGGCTTCAGCAAATTCCATATTGATGCGATCGTGCCCAAGGTGATGAAAAAGTTTGGGAGCTTTGAACGTTTTTCCCTTCTCCATGAACTCTAGCAATTCCGGGTGGGCTGTTGCCTCGCCTCTCCAGATCCGTAATTCAGCATCATCGCCTGCATAACGGTTGTGTAGATCTAAATACTGTTGGGGTAAAAAGTATTTAAAAAATGGCAGGGGATTCAAAAAGACTCGTTCGGCAATGTAGAGAAGATTTCGCCAGTAAAAATCCATTGGCACAGCATAGGCTTTGTAAATGCCAATGATTTGCTTCAAATTTTCTGGAGTATCTGGAAGCATTGAGCCGCCAGCTTCGAGGCGATGAATGACATCGGCAAATTCGTGATTGGAAGGGGAAATTTTCGGGAAAGATTGAGTTGTAGTTTGTACCATTTTTCGTTTTAACGCTTATCGAGTTTTGAAGGTTGATGCAGAACGACGCGATCGGGTTGGGAAGCTGCCAAGAAATTTGTCGTGGGTTCGATCCAGCGTAAGAGCCAATTCGGTTGAACTCCTAGGAAGAAAATTGTGACAGTCAAAACTAGCGCCGGAATTTTTTCAGCCCACACCACTTTGGGATAGTAGGATAACTGGTTATCTAGTTTGCCGAAACAGGTGCGGTTGAGCAGAATAACAAAGTAAACAGCAGTTAAACCAGAGGCAAAAATACACAGCATTGTGGGGATAGGAAAGGTAGAAAAACTGCCTTGGAAGATGATAAATTCAGCCGCGAAACCGATTAAACCAGGAATCCCAGCACTTGCCATCCCGCCTAAAATCAACAGTGCACTAATTAGAGGTAAGCCTCGAATTGGGTTCATCAACCCGTTGAGAACATTTAACTCGCGGGTTCCCACTTTGCGTTCGACGATCCCGACTAGATAGAAGAGGAGAGCGAGAATCAGTCCGTGACTAATCATCTGCGCGACTGCCCCCAGAATGCTGATATCTGTTCCAGCCGCCGCCGCCACCAGAATATAGCCCATGTGACCAATTGAACTATAGGCAACCATGCGTTTGATATCTTTTTGCGCGATCGCGCTGAGTGCTCCATAAACAACGCTGACTGTACCAATAATCACCAGTCCTGGGGCAACCAATTCCCAAGCTTGGGGGAAAAGCTGTAAGCCAAAGCGGATTTAACCATACGTTCCCAGTTTGGCGAAGGTTCCACCAAGAAGGATTGTCACAGCAGGGGAAGCTTCCACATAAGCATCGGGTAGCCAGGTGTGCAAAGGCACAAGGGGGATTTTGACGCCAAAGCCAACCAGCAGCACCGTCAGCAGCAGCAACTGAGTTCGCAACGATAAGCCTTGAGTTGTAATCGTTTCATAATCAAAGCTCGAAGCCCCGCTTAACAGAGCCATCCCTAGGAAAGCCACTAACACTAGTAGCCCTGATACGGCAGTATACAGAAGAAACTTAGTCGAGGCGTAACCTCATTTTTCTCCTCCCCAGATCCCGATTAACAAGTAAAAAGGAATCAGTTCGAGTTCGTAGAAGAGGAAAAACAACAGCAAATTCTCTGCCATTAATCCTCCAGATATTCCTGCATTTACTAACAGAATTAGGGCATAGTATAGTCGGGGTCTATCAACCTCTTCTCCAAGACTGTAAAGGGCGATAATTGTCAATAAACTTTCAAAGCAACGAGAGGTAAAGATAAACCATCAACGCCCAAACTGTAGCTTAATCCAATCGGTTAAATCCAGGTTAAATATTGTTGAAATTGAAACCCAGCTTGACTTAAATCAAAGCGAGTTAGCAAGAAAAGTCCCCACCCTAGAACGATTAAGGCAAATAGGAAAGTAAATTGGCGTAAACGATGGGCTTCTATTTTTCCGGGATAGAAACTAATGATTGTTGCTCCTAAAATAGGCAGCCAAAGCAAGAAACTAAGCATAGTTTTCTGTCCAAGTGCGTGATTGATTGGTGTTTATAGCAGTTTGCGATTTCCTGAGCTACACCTTGGTTGAAATCGGGAAGGGGTAACAGGTGAGGAGTGAGGAGTCAAAGAGGTGAGGAGTGAGGGAGTGAGGAGAGTCGCTTTCTCGCTCGCTTCGGGAGCTGCGACTGCGCAGGCTTTCGCTCCTGACGCGGTGAGGGGATGACGCGCTGAGGCGGGGATTCTGTGTGTCCCGAAACTCTCCGCGTCTCCGCGTGCCCGTGTCTCCGCGTCTTTTTTCCTCGCGTCCCCGTGTCCCCGCGTCTTCTTTCTCCCCTGCACCTGAGTGAGTAGAGGTGCTTGCCTGCTGTGATTAGAAAGAGATCACCAGTGACATTTGTAAAAGAAAAGGCCAACACAGAACTAAACCGAATAAAGCCGTTCCTAGGAGAATAGATAAAACATAAAACTGCGTTTGACCCGAAACGTTGTATTTTAAAATTTGACCGCTAAACAAGGTAGCCATACCAACTAAATTAACAACTCCATCGACGATATAACGGTCAAACCAGTATATGATTCGAGACACCAAACCGACCACAAAAACGATGGTTAGGCGATAAAGCTTGGCGGTGTAAAAATCGTAAGCAAAAAAGTCTTGCAAAAACTGAGGATTTAACCGGATCGGTTTAGTAATGTTTTCGTTGAGATAGAGGAAAGCTGCCAAACTGCTCCCCACTAAGGTTGAAGCCACTAAGGCGATCGCTAGGGCGAAGTTGATGCTAGACCAGTCCGGTAGTAGGTTCCATTGTTGCAAGAGTAAAGGCATATGCAGGGCAAATCCCATCACCACCATCATCGGCAAAACTAATGCCCACAGACCTTCTGGAGAACGAACGGTCATCTGTTTGGATTTGCCGCCAAAAATCAGGCTAAATTCGCGGGTTGTACTGAAGGCGGTAAAACCATTAACAATCAGAACCACTCCAACTAACCAGGGATGAGTTAGCCACAGATTGTCTACTAACTGGAGTAATGCCCAGAAGCAGCCTAGAGGCGGCAGTGCGACTAAAGAAGCAGCCCCCACCAAATAGCAAATTCCCGAAATGGGACGGCGAGACCATAAACCGCCATATTGGGTTAGATCTTGACTAATGTTGTTGAGAACAACTCCACCAATACTCATCACTAGCAGAGCCATAGCGATCGCATAGGTCAAAAGCAAAGTCAGGGCAACTTGGTCTTGCCCAGTGCCAACGGCAATGAACACTAACCCCATGTAGGCACTGACAGAGTAAGAAAGAGAGCGTTTAACATCAATCTGGGCGATCGCGATCGCGGAGGTTCCTAAAGCCGTAACTGCACCAATCCCAACCATGACCGTCGAGGCGAAAGGGGAAAGAGCAAACACAGGCTGTAGTTTAATCAAAACCCAAGCCCCTGTCGAAACCACTACCGTATTTCGTAGGATGGTGGCAGGCATCGGTCCTTCCATCGCTTCATCCAGCCATAGGTGTAGAGGAAATTGGGCGCATTTACCCAAAGGTCCAGCAATGAGCGCCAAACAAACTAAAGTAATGGCTTTGGGATCGACTTTCGCATCGGCTGCCCACTGTGCCAATTCCTGATAGTTCCAGGTTCCCGCTAGCGGCAGTAAGGCAACTACCCCGATTAACAGGATTAAATCGCCCACTCGTTTGGTTAAAAATGCATCCCTTGCCCCGGTGACAACGAGAGATTGATTGAACCACAAACCAATCAGCAGGTAGGTTCCTAAGGTCAGGATCTCGAGAACTACGTAACTAAAGAAAAGAGAATTGCACAGAGCCAGGGTACACATTCCCGCTTCAAACAAAGCCAGCAGGGAGTAAAAACGCGCCCAGCCCCAATCCATTTCCATGTAGCCAATCGCATATACCAGGGCAGCTAAGTTTAATCCCGTGATTAAGATTAGCGCCCCCACAGTGAGAGGTGAGACTTCTAGACTGAAGGAGATATTTAGAGTAGCAGCATGAAGCCAGTTAATAGACAAGTATTGTGGGGGTTGGTTCCAAATAGCGGCTAGGGCAAGCAGGCTGTGGACAAATGCTAGTAAAGTCATCAAGGCATTAACATATCCTGCTGGTCGAGGTCCGGTGCGACGAATCACTCCAGGAGACCAGGGAAGGGCTAGAATTGCCCCAACTAACGCATAGCAAGGGACTAACCAAATCGTTTCGCTGAACATTTGATTCCTCGGTTTTGACAGTGAATAATGAGTAAAAGCTTGGAGTAGGCGATCGCTTCGTTATTTTTCTAAACGTTGGCAAGCATACTTGCTTCGAGAAGATCACTCCGGAAAACGTGAGCAATTACCAATAAATGCAGCGGCTGTAGCGATTGACTCGGGGTTAACAACCATAACTCCTCCACTAATTTCAATACTGCGTTGTCTTTACTGCTCATGATTCCTCATTGAAATTGAATTTGTAAAATGTCAATCTTTTAACAAAACTATAAGTATTTTATATGGTTACCAAAAAAAATAAAAGACAATTTCATGTTTAACCACCCGTCAACCCTAATAAGTAGGTCAGACAAACGGGATTCGCTTGGGGTGAACTCCAATACCAATTAGCTCATTAACTCTGGAACCTACAAAAACCTGCGGTGCCCACCTGGATCCACCCGTTCCACCTACAACCCATCGGCATCGAACCCTATTTGTTGAAAGTCTGATCGGTTAGGTTATGCCTATGGCTGACTGTTGAGGGGGATATTATTCCCCGCCCCTCCGTTTATCGTTAATAGTTACAATTGTCTAGAAACTGCTTATCGCACTAAGTCGTTAGCAACTCAAGAAAAAATGGAAGAACCTTACTCCACCCACCACAACTCACAAAATATCGACTTACGCGAGTTTTTAGTCGACCCCTCGCCTACCTACTACATCATGCACTTGTCACAGGAAAAAAAGCTTTTTAAGGCAAAAAATTATGAACAAATCTCGGTAATTGTTACATCTATAGCGGGGAATTTTGGATTTTCCAAAACTTATCTGACCGACCACCTTTACACTCAAAAGGGAGTCTATATAGACCTTTATCCATCAAGTGAAGAAGAGAACATGATTGTTATTACCCTCGATGGCAACTGGGCACATCACTGTGTAAGTTTGATGAGCTAAACTGTGTAAGTTTGATGAGCTAAACTGCAGAAGAGGATGTGTCCCCATGGGCAAAGGCAATTAGGCAGTGGTTTGCAATTCGTTCCGATACTGAATCCGTTTCCCTAATAGAATTACAGAATAGTTTAGGGATGCCGCTGGTTGAGGTTTAGTTGGGACTTCTGCTGGGGAATAGGTTTGAGTTAAAGCAGCAGAAAAATTGCTACGACCAGAAGACTATCTGGGTGAGTTCGGTATAAAAAAGCCAAACCAACTTCTAAACAAAAGATTGGTTTCGTCATTATGGCAATTTCAGCCAGAATTAGAATAGAAACGCGCTTGCCAATCCAGCCTATGCCCTCAAAAACCTTGATTCTCTCCCCAATGATTGCGATCACTAACGCCTTGGCAATTCGCTAAATAAGTTAGTTCTCGCTCATATAGACCTACCCTATTACTCTTAAATCTAAATAGATCACAATCAGATGCCTGCATCTTGCAGTTGGGTAGCCAGAAGAAATGGCTTCACTTTTCCCGCCATTACTGGATGCGGTGTAAGTAAGTGCGCACCATTCGCTTTAGTCCGGCTGCATGGTGATGCCGCCCCTGGCGCCTAGCATGGGCCAAGATCTCCTGGTGGAAGTACTCCTCTGGGTGGTGCTCGGGACATAAGGCGGTAAATA
>PXPT01000164.1 GCA_003021505.1 Cyanobacteria bacterium QS_4_48_99
CAGCGGTGGGACACACCGTCAAGATGCTTGGCGAGGGGTTAAGCGTAGGCTCCCCTACGACCCAAGAATCCCACGCGCTTTAAGCCGTGGGAGTGTCAATTCCACCTTAATCGGCTTGAGTTTTTAATGGCTGGGTGAGCCTGTGTGGTGCGGTCATGGCGCTTGCGGTGGCAACGGCGATCGCTGTCATGCAGATAACCAATACGACGCATCCACCTGCGGGTGCCGAGCCATTAGTCGTTATCCTGGAAGATGTCTCTTGGGATTTTATTTTTGTACCAGTGCTTGCCGGCTCGGTAATCCTAGTATTATGTGCGCTAGTATTTAATAATTTTGCTCTCAACCGCGAATATCCGAGGTATTGGAGTTAACAAAGAATTTTGGATTTTGGATTTTACGGCTAATAGCTAATGGCTAATGGCAATGAACAAATTGCGAATTGCGAATTGCGAATTGGTGTGACCTTGCCATCCTACTTGTTTTCAGCAGAAGCCTTTTTCTCCAGTACCTGAATTTCAGCATTTTCTAACTGAATCTCGCTATCGGCTGAGATGCTAGCAATTGTACTTGAGAGCACGCCTTCCCACTCAGCAAGGATATCCATTCTTTGTTCCTGCCTTTCGAGGAGCGTGCGGTTCACTTCCACCGTAATCGGGATGCCATTTTCTGCATATACTCGAAAGGTGACTTTTTTTGCCGTGCTTGGGTAAGTGGGGACGTTCGCTAAATTCAACAGTTACTTCGATCTTACGTCCATGAATTATGATGACTTGCTGCGAAAGTCGCGGGCGTTTCTCTAGCCTTGGTTAAAAAACTATGTTAACGCCTGGAGGCAACAAAGGTAACAAACCTCGGCTGGGCGGATTTCTTGTGCTGGTTCCCCAAGTTAGCGATCGCATCCAAGCAGGTTTTGTTAGCCTGCTGAGATACCTCCTCGCTTGATATGATTAATTTTGCGACTACTAACTAAACGCTACTCTCACAATTGATAATATGAATAATCAGCCAGATGCGATCGCCCCCCACGGTGGTCAACTCGTTAACTGTATAGCTACCGAGCAAGAAAAGCGGGAATTTCTCGAACAAGCAGATCGCATGCCCCGCATTCAGCTTGATGGGCGGGAAACATCCGATCTAGTCATGATAGCCATTGGTGGATTTAGCCCACTCAAGGGCTTCATGGAACAGGCAGACTACGAAGGAGTTGTCTCCGAGATGCGCCTCGCCAACGGAGTTCCCTGGTCAATTCCGGTAACCCTCTCGGTCAGCGAACAAGAGGCAGAAACCCTCCAAGAAGGAGACTGGGTGCGCCTAGACGATCCCCAAGGGCGCTTTGTAGGAGTTCTAGAACTTACCCAAAAGTACCGCTACAACAAAGCCTACGAGGCGCTTAACGTCTACCGCACCGAAGAGAGGAAGCATCCCGGCGTGGATGTACTCTACAACCAGGGTCCCATTAAACTTGCTGGTTCCATCTGGCTGCTTCAGCGTGAACCCCATCCCCAGTTCCCGGCTTATCAGATTGACCCCGCCCAGTCACGGGAAATGTTTCGGGAGAGGGGTTGGAAAAGCATTGTCGGCTTCCAAACTCGCAATCCCATCCATCGCGCCCACGAGTATATTCAGAAATGTGCCCTAGAAATTGTGGATGGTCTGTTTCTTCATCCCTTAGTTGGGGAAACCAAGAGTGATGATATTCCTGCCGAGGTGCGGATGCGCTGCTACGAGATTATGTTGGAGCACTACTACCCGCAAGAGCGCGTGATTATGGGAATCAACCCCGCAGCCATGCGCTACGCTGGTCCCAGGGAAGCAATTTTCCATGCCTTGGTGCGTAAAAACTATGGTTGCACCCACTTTATCGTCGGTCGTGACCATGCAGGAGTCGGCGACTACTACGGCACCTACGATGCCCAGCACATCTTCGATGAGTTTGACCTCGAAGAATTGGGCATTACCCCGATGAGATTTGAGCACGCCTTCTACTGCACTCGTACCCAGCAGATGGCAACTAAAAAGACTACCCCTAGCCCCGCAGAAGAACACGTTCACCTCTCAGGCACGAAAGTGCGAGAGATGCTGCGTCGAGGCGAATTGCCACCATCAGAGTTTTCTCGTCCCGAGGTGGCTAAGGAATTGGCAAAGGCGATGCAGAAGCAAGCTTGAAGTGAGGAGTAAAAGAGGTGAGGGAGTGAGGAGGTAAATGGGCTTGTTTGCTCGAAAAATTTCTTCCTATTTCCAACGCTCTCACGCCTCACTTTCCATTCCAACTCTCTCACGCTCTCACTTCTGTCCCGCAGCTCCCTGCGTCCGCGCGTCCCCGTGTCCCCGCGTCTTCTTCCTCCCCCGCTCCTCTGCTCCCCTGCTCCCTCAGGCATTTCAAGCGTCGGTAGTTGACTTCACCATCGGAAAGGGCAAGCTTTCTAGCTTAGTCTCTGTATCTATAGTTGACAGCAGCAATGTTTTTTCAATTTCCTCGCGCACTGTAGGAGTGACGTTGCATTCACTATTCATACAATCCACTAACAAGCGAGTGGCATAGTGGTAGCTTTTCAATGTCTCCCGCTGTTGCTCGCTAAACTGCCAACAGTAACCAAAACTGCGATGCTCAAATATTGTGGATCTTAATTGCTCAGACCAAGCTTGACCGTTTTCTCGCCACCAAACCTCAAATTCCATTCTGCTTGCATTGGTTTGAGGCAGTTGCTCTCGGAGTTCCTTTAGGTCACTCCATAGCTTGGGAGAGACTTCGCTGGCACGACTGAGGGCACGTTCAAACAACCTGTCGAAGCTATGGTTCGGGCTATTTACGTGGGAAAAGATTCTGGTCAAGCCCAGCAGACGATCTAAATTAAGGTCTAGGGCAAGGTCGCTGTTTTGGGTAAGCGTGCGAGTCAAGGCAGAGTTTAGAGCAAGGGAAAGGGTCAGGGAACTACCGACAAGGTTGAGAATCCGAGCAAGGTGGAGTTCGAAAAAGAAAGCCCGAACTGTCGCGGGTTTATAGGATGTTGCAACTGCCTGCGACTTGTCAATGATACAGCTTAGAAAAGCTTGCAGATGCGAGTCTGAGGCGACAAGCTGGTCAACCCGATGCTTCATAAGTTGTAGAAAATGATCCGCATTTCGTAACATCCCCGCTGTTAACAAGAAAACTTCGCGCCATCGACTATCCGTAAGGTGGCTAACAAGCTCTTGCAGTGAAGTGTCTAATGCTTGGGAGTTAGGACTGGCAACAATTTCTCTAGCAGTGAAATACTCTTGAAACGTTAAATGGGAGAACGAATAAATGCCTTTTGCCCTCTCCACTAGTATTCCGTGCTGCGCTTCAATCGACTTCAGCACAGCCTCACTGTCCAGGTGCAACGCTTCGAGGTCCCTGTTAGCACCTGGTAAGTTACCAATGTAATCAGCAATGTGCTGCTCTAGTTCTGTTTGCTTAAAGAAGTAGTCTCCCCGCTTAAAGGTAATCGAGGCAATGTGACTGAGCAGGTCTTCCTTCTGCCGTACAGATAGATCTTTGTAAGATTGTTCTCGCTCGATGTTGCGTTTTGCATCCCACTTTTTGAGCAGCAAATGTAGCCCTTCCTGATACAGTTCTGCGCGATTAGAAGGAAAATCTGCTAGTTCTTCAAACACCAAACATAGTAGCGTCAGTAGGAGTGGATTCTTTGCCAGTTCTCGAATGGAGCTGTTTTCTCGGAGTTTTTGTGAAAATTGTTCGCCGATGCACAGCCCTCTGGTAGTAAACCATTGCGTGGCAAAGTTAGTAATTTCCTCAGTACCAAAATTTGCAATTTCTACTTCGCTAAATTGTTCGAGTGCGTACTCTCGGGCAGCAATACGACAAGAGATCACAAAGTGGTTAGCGTGAAACTGAACTGCCAGTTGGTGAACTGCTTGGCAGACGCGGCGGCTATCTACTTTCTTGACTTCATCCAACCCATCCAGTAAAATAAGAAGCCTTCCATGCTCCAATAGTTTTTGAGTGACGTCAGTATTCGTAAAGCTTTCAGTGGAGAGCTGTTTATGGATGTACTCTAGTAAGCTTAGTTGCGGTTCAGTTTCGGCAAACTCCTTGAGGGAAATATATACCGGGACTTGGTGAGCTTGAAATATACCATTACTACACTGAAGTGCCAGATGCTTCAAAAATATGGTTTTTCCAGTACCAGGCTTGCCCAAGATAATCAGCTTTTGGTATCTCTGAACCGCTTCTAGCCCTGGCACTCGGTCTTGAACAATTTGACCAAAACCCAAACGGTCAAACTCTTCTGAAACACTAATTTTGTGTAGATCTGTAAGCTCATAGCGCTGCCGCCCACTGATTTTCTCGAGGACATTGACGTGGGTATAGATGTCATCAATCCGAATGGGCTTAGACATATCGAGAACTCGCATGCTCTCGCACTTTTGTTTGATTTGGGCATGTCCTTGATGGCGCACTGCCCTTACTAAAGGATCAATTTCGGGGCTGCGATCGCAGTGCGGTTTTTCCGGCTCCTTTGCGGGACCTTCGGGGAGTTCAGCAACTTCTTGCCACGGCAGCCCTAGTTTTTGGCAAATTTTGTGAAAGTTTTCGCGTCCGATGGATTTACCAGCAAAAAAGTTCTGCACAGTGGTGCGCGAAATTTCTAATTCGGCTGCAAAGTCAATTTTAGTAGCAAAATTTAGCACTGCCTGGTTGGCTCGCTCGATTCCTTCTGGAGAAGCTTGAAGCGATCGCTTTGCTCGTTTAACCATATTTTTGTAATCTATTTAACAGTTTGAATGACAATATCGACGCTGCTTTGTAGTAATTAATGCACTTGCTAGAGTCCCACAAGCTTGATCATGCCAAATTTATTCAGTTGTTAGTTATATAAAATTCTACCAATATAAATTAATAATACGATTTCGCCTAAAATTGCTTCTATCTAAAGTCGTATATTGGTCGTTTCGATGTATACATTCGGGAACAAATACAAAGAATGATGCTCTTAAAATCTCACAGAGCAACAAAAAAAATAAATATAATTATCCTTTAACTATAAGTCAAGTACGAGTTAAGTGTGAGTGGTTGACAGAATGCCAAAAGCGGTGACATTTATAACATTTACACTGAAAACAAAACTCCATAGGTGACAACTTTCTAGATATTGATGTTTTCTTGATATTTAGCTCTCGAACTAGCGTAGAATACGAATAAACCGTTACTTGAGCGTAATCTAAACATAAAGTGAACAAAATTTATACATTGTTTATTTTTAACTTAAACCCAATCTCAAGCATCTCAGTGCGAACCTGTATAAAGGATCGCTATGCCACTTTGAAAATCAAGTTTCTAAATAAAAAATTAGCTAACGAAATTAAGTACCATCTCAATTCTCAATTATTGTTAGTCCATTCACTCCAATATTATGTCTTCTTTAATTGTTGACCTAACTAGTGCAACTGACATACTGCATTACTGGCTTTCACAGCAGATTGCTCCCGAAAGCCTCACCTGGCTAGATGAAAAGAGGAGGCAGATTAGTGAGGGTGCCCCGGAGCGAGTGTTTTTCACTGCCTTTAGTGCCGTACCTCGCTATACAGGCAAAAAAGACTTGGAGCTAACCTACCAAGATTGGCAAGCAGTGGAAGTAATTCGGTCAGGTTGGTCTCCCGCCTATTGGAGTGTTGACCAAGCCGCTCGCACGCTCCTGGTACTATCTCTCCCGCAAGAGGATGCTGAAAAATATCTGCGGACGCTAGAGCGAGTTTTCGGTGCTGCTGATGTGGGAGAGTTGGTGGCACTCTATCAAGCTTTGCCCCTCCTGCCCTATCCAGAGCAGCATCGTTCTCGCGCAGCTGAGGGAGTTCGCAGCAATATGACAGCAGTTTTTAATGCAGTTGCCCTGCGTAATCCCTATCCAGCTGAATATTTCGACAACAATGCCTGGAACCAGATGGTACTGAAAGCCCTATTTGTGGGCAGTCCCCTCCATCCTATCCAGGGAATTGACCGTCGTGCCAACCCAGAACTGGCTCAGATGTTAATTGACTATGCCCACGAACGTTGGGCAGCGCAACGCTCAGTGTCTCCTGAACTCTGGCGACCAGTCGGGCAATTTTGCGATGCTGCTACCCTCAAAGATTTGGAGCGAGTATTTGCTAACCCCGAACCAGTTCAGAAAGAGGCTGCTGCCCTAGCTTGTTCTCAGTCCCCCTTACCGGAGGCTCAAGCTCTGTTGGCTTGTCATCCAGACTTACAAGCATCCATTCAAGCAGGAAATTTAACTTGGGAGAGCTTCAGTCAAAGCGCCTAATCAAGGAGAAAATTACGAATCACCCATGATGTTTATTGATCCTCATATTCACCTAAGCGCTCGCACTACGTATGATTACATGGTCATGCGAGAGTCGGGTATTGTGGCTGTGATTGAGCCAGCTTTCTGGCTGGGGCAACCTCGCACCAGCGTGAATACCTTCCAGGACTACTTCAACAGCTTAGTGGGGTGGGAGCGCTTCCGAGCTGGTCAGTTCGGGATTCGACATTACTGCACGATTGGGTTGAACCCGAAGGAGGCGAATAACGAAGCCCTAGCCGAAGATGTAATGGAGCTATTGCCGCTCTATGTCTGCAAAGAGGGAGTTGTTGCCATTGGCGAAATTGGCTACGACGACATGACACAAACAGAAGACAAATACTTCTGCCAGCAGCTCGAACTAGCAAAAGAGCTAGACATGTTGGTGCTGGTTCATACTCCCCATCGCAATAAGAAGGCAGGCACAAGCCGCAGCATGGACCGCTGTGTGGAGCAGGGGTTAGACCCCTCGCAAGTCATCATTGACCACAATAATGAAGAAACTGTTGAGGAAGTGCTGAGTCGAGGGTTTTGGGCAGCCTTCACCATTTACCCGCACACCAAGATGGGAAATGCCCGCATGGTAGAGGTAGTGCGGCAGTACGGCTGTAATCGCATTATCGTGGACAGTAGTGCAGATTGGGGACTTAGTGACCCTCTATCTGTTCCTAAGACTGCCCAGTTGATGCTAAAGCGAGGAATTCCAGAAGCGCACGTACAAGCAGTGTGTTACGAAAATGCCCTTGCCGCTTACAGCCAGAGTGGACAGATGCAAGAACAAGATTGGACTAACCCGCCAGCAATTGACCAGCGGCAGATGTTTAATGGCAACACCATCTTGCGAGGGCAGAAGCCCACGGTGGAGTCGGGGCGTGAGTCTTTGTTAATCGAGTAGTTCTATGCTGAAACTTGATGGCGGTGCGCTGAGTCGCGCTTTCATAGTGGAGTGGTAGCTAGATCTCTGTTCCTTACCAATTTGTGCAGTTGGATATGCGAACTGGTGCCCATCTACAGACCAATTTTCTGGCGATTAATCCCATGGGGAAACTTCCCGCCCTAGTCGATGGCAATTTCAAACTTTGGGAATCGGGGGCAATTCTGCTCTATTTGAGCCAGAAGTACTGTCAAATTCCCGAAGCGGTTGAGCAACAGGCAGAGATTAGCCAATGGATTTTTTTCGCCAACGCCACTCTCATTCCTGGACTTTTTACGCCGCAAACTTGCGATCGCGAGTATCCTCGACTACTAAAGCCTTTGGATGAAATTCTCCAGTTGCAACCTTTTCTACTAGGCAAAAATTTTAGTCTAGCCGATGTCGCAGTTGGGGCAGTCTTGGAGTATATCCCGCTCTTGCTCAAACTTGACCTCAGCTTCTATCCCGAAGAGGTAATCAACTACATTCAGCCTCTATCTAAAATCGACTTCCATGCCTATCCAGCAGTGGAGAGCTACATTAAGCGCCTCGGAGATCGCCCTGACTTTCAAAAAACGATTGGAGCAGAATTCCTGGTATGCAAGTGATCTCAACTCCGACCGTAGTTAAGGCAGACATGGGGACGCGGGGAGGTGGAGAGCCTCGGAAGGCAGAAGGCGAACAGCGGGCATGCGAAAGTGAACTAACGCCTCCCTCTCCTGCTTTTGCCCTTTGCCTGTTGCCATTTGCCTTCTTTTGATTCGGAGAGGTCTTTATGAGGAGTAATCGAGCGGATTGAAGATGAACACGGCAAGTTTGAAAATTCCATCCCTGTGGGGCTATCTGCAACTCATGCGTCCGGCAAACATTGTCACGGCTTGGGCAGATATCCTCGCTGGTTTTGCAGCTTCGGGTTCTGTGGTAGCTCTAAATAGCGCTATTGCAGGGCAGGCAACCCTTGCGACCCTAGAACCACTCCCTTGGCTATTGTTAGCCACAACCGGACTTTATGGCGGCGGCATTGTTTTTAATGATGTCTTCGATGCACAACTCGATGCTAAAGAGCGCCCCGAACGACCGATTCCCAGTGGTCGAGCATCCCCTCAGGGAGCAACCCTGCTGGGTAGTCTGCTGTTGCTTGTGGGCGTGCTAGCAGCAGCTCAAGTTTCGCTGTTCAGTGCCCTTATTGCTGCAATTGTTGCCTCTGCTGCTCTGTTCTATGATGCCTGGGGCAAGCATAACCCACTCAGTGGTCCACTCAACATGGGGTTGTGCCGTGGCGGCAACTTACTATTAGGTCTCAGTGCCGTGCCCACCCTAGTCGTGGAACGGTGGTTTCTAGCACTGATACCCATATTTTATATTGCAGCAGTCACCACGATTAGCCAAGGCGAGGTGCATGGCGGTAAGAGTAGGACAGGGGTGCTTGCTTTACTAATGTTAGGTATCGTCCTAGGCAGTATCTCTGCATTGGGAATTTTGCCAGATTACAGTTTAATTGACGCCTTACCCTTTTTGGCGTTACTGGCAGGGCGAGTTTTACCCCCTTTCATCCAATCAACTCGCAATCCTAACCCCGAACTAATTCAAACAGCAGTCAAAACTGGTATTATATCCCTAATTTTACTGAATGCGATCGCAGCCGCTGGGTTTGCAGGATGGTTTTACGGATTACTTGTCTTACTCTTGTTACCCATTTCTATAGGATTGGCGCGATTGTTCGCAGTCACTTAGGAGTCAATTGCAGAAGTGTTTTACACAGAAACACGCCAACTTAAAGACAGCTAATAGTAGGAAAAAAGATGAGCAATTTGCAAAAACTATCGATAGCCGGAGCCGCTTTTATTGCTTTGGGAACAGCAGGAGCAGCCCAGTCAGCCACCATTAGCGATTCTAGGAGTGGACTGGTGGAATTAGAGACCCCAGAGCAATTAACCATTAGTAATTCTAGGATTGGAGCAGTTGATGCCAATGCTATTGGAAGTCTAAATGTTAACGACTCAGAAATTGGAGTGATCAGACCAGGCAGAATTGGTCAGATCGATGCTAGCGACTCAAAAATTGGGGCAATTCAATCTCAGAATAGAACCGATTCAGTTAATCTTAGTAACTCCGAAATTGGAGCAATAGAAACAACCAGCAGCAACCAAAATAACGGGAGTTTGGGCGGTTATCCCACTGCTGATGACTACCCAGGTGAGCCTCAGGAGTACATGAGTGAATTCTTCGATTCATTTGCTAGTGATGACAGTAGTTTGGGCAATCTTGAAAATCAAGGTCAGCCTTCAGGAGACCTCAGTGAATTCTTCGGTTCCCTGGAGGGAAATAACATCGACATGGATGGTTATCCCACCGCTGATGATTACAATTTAGAAGCATTAGAGGGCAGCGAAGGGGCGATTGCGAGTGTCCCAGAACCATCTTCTGGGGTTGCCACAATCGTTGCTGGCGCTATTGGTGGAGGCTTAATGCTCAAGCGCAAACGAAGCAAATATAAAGCAGCCAATATAATTACTAATTCCGTCAGTAACTAGGCATAAACGAACGGAAAATTGAGCTACTGCCAACCCTCTCTCTTCATAGGAAAGGAGGAGAAAAAATAAATTCAACACTTTCCATTTAATTCCACTCACTTAGTTGACTTAATCGGTAATTAGGAACAAAACGATGATTATTGACATATTCCACGATACTGCCTGCCCTTGGTGCCGTATTGGCAAAAAGCATCTGTTCGATGCCCTAGAACAATGGCAAGGCGAAGCAGTAGATATCCACTGGCATCCCTTTTTGCTGGACAATCAAATTCCCGAAGAGGGGATGGAGTTTCGCACTTTCATGAAAGCGAAAAAAGGGATAAAAACAGAACAACTCAATCGCCTATTTCACTACACTCAGCAAGCGGGTGAAGCGGCTGGAGTAAAGCTAGACTTTGACAAAGTTTCTCTAGCTGTCAATACAACACTTTCCCACCAACTAATCGCACTCGCTCCCGAAAAAAGTAAAAATACTGTAGTTGAAGCAATCTACAAAGCATACCTGGAAGATGGTTTGAATATTGGAGACACCGATGTCCTTGTTTCTATTGGCGAAGCCGCCGGAATGGATGCCACAGAACTACGGCATAATTTGAGCAATGATGCTGCCCTTGATGAAGTGGTAACAGAAGCGGCACTCGCTCGGTGTCGTGGCATTATGGGTGTACCGTGCTTCCGCTTCAACAATCAATTCAATATCAACGGCTCTCAATCGGTAGAGGCTTTTCTGGAAGCTCTCAATCGTACCGCAGTTCCAGAACCGTTATGATTCCAATTAGTTTATGGAATGCCATAAATGAACTAATACTAGTCGTTGTATAAGACTGTAAGTGTCTGATTAATGCCTAACCCCTAATTCTGGTTCTAAACAGAGGTATCCCCTCGCTCTTGATTCACCTCTGTTTTCTACCTTCGCGCTCTTTGCTACGGACAGCTCACAGTGCGCGGGAAAATTGCGGCACCCGTGTCCTCGTATTTGCCTTCAATTTTGGGACTCTACGAACGCCACCTAAACCAACGTCATTAGCAACACTATTCGCTGCGACTACTTTAATGGGTACCAAGCAAAAGACAAAATTTAACCTGCAACCAATTCAGCAGTGCGTTCCCGTTACCTTCCACTATGATATTCACTTCACCAAAGGTTTGTTTGAATGGGACAATCCTATGCTGGCGCAAGTAGTGGCAGCAGATAGGGAGGCTTCCCCAAAGCGCATAGTCGCGGTAGTGGATGCGGGGCTATTGCAACACCACCAGGATTTGCTAGATAAAATAGATGCCTATGCCAATCAGTATTACGATGCTTTAACCCTAGGCGCTGAACCAATTATTGTTCCGGCGGGAGAAGCTGCCAAAAATGAACCCAAGCTGTTAGAAACCATTCACTCCCAGATTAACGAAGCTGGATTGTGCCGCCATTCCTATCTATTGGCAATTGGGGGTGGAGCCGTGCTGGATTTGGCGGGATATGCAGCAGCAACCGCTCACCGAGGGATTCGACTGATTCGGATTCCTACTACCGTACTGGCACAAAATGATTCTGGCGTGGGCGTAAAAAACGGGATTAATGCCTTCGGGAAGAAGAACTTCCTGGGCACATTTGCCCCTCCTTATGCCGTTTTGAATGACTTTGATTTCCTGACGAGCCTTAATAACCGCGACTGGCGCGCGGGTGCTGCTGAAGCAGTGAAAGTAGGACTCATTCAAGATGCAGATTTCTTTGATTTTGTCAATACCAACGCAGAAGCGATCGCCCATCGAGACATGGACACCATGCAACAGCTTATCTATCGCTGTGCCCAGTTACACCTAGAACACATTGCCAACAGTGGCGATGCCTTTGAAACTGGTTCGTCTCGTCCCCTAGATTTCGGTCACTGGGCAGCTCACAGACTGGAACACTTAACTAACTATCGCCTGCGTCATGGTGAAGCGGTAGCGATGGGAATGGCACTAGACAGCACCTATTCCTACCTGGCAGGACTACTATCGCGCAGCGAGTGGCAGCGCATCCTAAACACCCTAACTGCCCTAGGCTTTACCTTATACGTACCAGAACTAGCAGAACAACACCCACCGGGACATCCCCGTTGCCTGTTTCGAGGACTAAGCGAATTCCAGGAACACCTAGGGGGAGAGTTAACCCTAATGCTACTGCAACAAATTGGGCAAGGAGTGGAAGTTCACGAAGTGGATGTCTCCTTATACAAGCAAGCCATTTCCATGCTGCAAGCATTTACCGAAAACAAGCCCATGCCCGCGATCACCCAATAACCCTTCTCCGCTTCCCTGCCTCTGCGTAGGGCGAACCGGCGGCTCGCCCCTACTCTGTGGTTGATTCATCGCGTAACCAACTGTCCAACCATACCGTTAAAAATGAAAATTGGAACAGACAGCTTTCACTTAACCTATTGCACCAACATTCACCCAGGCGAAGCGTGGCAGGAAGTATTCACCAACCTCAAGCACTACATTCCTGCACTCAAAGTAAGGCTCTCACCCACAGAACCGTTTGGAATCGGACTGCGCTTGGCAAATTTCGCCGCACAGGAACTACTAGAAGGAGACAACCTCGCTCAATTTCAGTCCTGGCTGTCTGAGCAAAACCTCTACGTCTTTACCTTGAACGGATTTCCCTACGGCGGATTCCATCACCAAGTTCTCAAAGAGCAAGTCTATGCCCCCGACTGGTCAACACAAGAGCGATTAGACTATACACTCCGCTTGGCAAAAATTCTTGCAGCCCTATTACCAGCAGGAATGGACGGCGGAATTTCCACCGTACCCTTGTCCTATAAATCCTGGTGGAAAGAAAACAGCGACAAAAAGAATTCGGAATTCGGAGTTCAGAGTTCAGAGTTCGAGTTCAGCCAGAATGAGTCAATTCTGAATTCAACTAACACAGCCTTTAAAAAAAGCAGTTCCCACCTCGCTCTAGTCACAGCCGAAATGGTGCGCCTGCGAGAAGAGACAGGGAAACGAGTGCACCTCGATTTGGAGCCAGAACCGGACGGATTACTAGAAAACGCCGCCGAAGTAATTGATTTTTTCCAAAACTGGCTCTTGCCAACGGGCGGAGCTGAGTTAGCAGAATGCCAGGGAATTTCGCAGGAATCAGCCGAGCATCAGCTCCTCGAACACATTTGCGTTTGCTATGATACATGCCACTTTGCCGTGGAATACGAAGCGCCAGCATCAGCTATTCAGCGCCTTCAAGCCGCAGGCATTCAAATTGGCAAAATTCAACTGAGTGCTGCTATTCAAGTAACTTTACCCGAGCCTCCCCAAGAACAGAACTTGGTCATGGAGCGGTTGCGCCCCTTTGCCGAATCAACCTATCTGCACCAAGTCATCGAGCGTCGCAAGGACGGAACCTTTTCCCATTACCCCGACTTAGACCAAGCCCTCTCCCACCTAGAGCAGTCCGCAGCTCAGGAATGGCGCACTCACTTCCACGTCCCCATTTTCATCCGCGATTATCACCACTTGCAGTCTACTCAAGACCACCTCATAACTGTTCTGGAGTTGCTGCAAGACAACCATGCCTGTAAGCACCTCGAAATTGAGACTTACACCTGGGATGTTCTCCCAGCAGAAATGAAAACCGATTTGCTCTCCTCCATCCAGCGAGAATATGAGTGGGTGTTGGGAAGGATGAAGGATGAGTGAGAGGAATGGGATTATTATACCAAGTTGCATTCATACAGGTGAGTACAGACTTTGCTTCCCCTGCCTCCCCTGCCTTCCAAAAAGTCTTCCTTTCTCTGCGTCCTTTGCACCTTTCCGGTTCATTATCTACAGTCACTTAATCCATTGGGTATATGCATAAAACAGTTGTTCTAAATGTGGTGGGATTAACCCCTAGCCTTGTGGGCGAACACACACCGTTCCTGTCGCGTTGGGCATCTCAAGGAGAAATGGCTCCCATAAAACCCGTGTTGCCCGCTGTTACCACCTCCGCCCAAGCGAGTTACTTAACCGGAAAATTGCCTGACGAACATGGGATTGTCGGTAACGGGTGGTATTTCCGAGACGAATGCGAAATCAAATTCTGGCGGCAGTCGAATAAACTGGTGCAAGCTCCCAAAGTGTGGGAAAAGGCGCGTACCATCGACCCGAACTTCACTTGTGCCAACCTCTTCTGGTGGTACAATATGTACTCCTCTGTCGATTTTTCGGTGACACCACGACCGATGTATCCTGCTGATGGGCGGAAAATTCCCGATGTTTATACTCATCCTGGGGACTTGCGATTTCAGCTCCAAGAGCGTTTTGGCACTTTTCCCCTGTTCAATTTTTGGGGTCCCAACTCTTCCATTAGTTCCTGTGAGTGGATTGCTGACGCAGCCCAGGTGGTGGAAGAAAAGCATGCGCCCACCCTGTCGTTGATTTATCTTCCTCACCTGGATTACAACCTCCAGCGATTAGGTCCCCATGACGAGAGTGTCGCAAGTGATTTGAAAGAAATAGACGGAATCTGTCAGGACTTAATCGAATTTTACGAAGCGCGTGGGGCGCGGGTAATCGTGCTTTCGGAATATGGCATTACCCCGGTGAATCGAGCTGTTTCGCTAAACCAAGTGCTGCGCGAGAAGGGCTATATTGCCGTGCGCGAAGAAATGGGAAGGGAACTGCTGGATGCGGGAGCAAGTACCGCCTTTGCCGTGGCGGATCACCAACTCGCTCACATTTATGTGAACGACGCGGACAAAATCTCGCAGGTGCGGCAGCTAATTGAGAATTTACCCGGTGTGGATTTTGTACTGGGCGAGGAGGAAAAGGCAACGTATCATTTAAATCATCCTCGCTCCGGTGAGCTAGTCGCGGTTGCTGCCCCGGATGCTTGGTTTACATACTATTACTGGTTAGATGACACGAGAGCGCCCGATTTTGCCCGTGCTGTCGATATTCATCGCAAGCCGGGTTATGACCCCGTGGAGTTATTTGTTGACCCGGCGATTCGGTTTCCTCAGTTGAAGTTCGCTCAGCTATTGCTCAAGAAGAAGCTGGGATTTCGCACGCTGTTTGATGTTATTTCGCTAGATACTTCTTTGGTAAAGGGTTCTCACGGGCGTGTTCCCAGTTCTCCTGAGGAGGGGCCGCTAGTCATGACGAATCAGAGTGAGGCGATAGGGGATTCTGTGAAGGCTACAGATGTTGAGGGGTTGATTTTAAAATCCTTGACAAGTGAGTAAGTTTATGCATTCTGATAAATCGCCAAGGCGAGGACACGGGGTGCGACGGGGTTCATAAAGGCTTGAGGGAACCTGAAGCCACGACCCCTCAATTACTTCGCACCCTTAAGCTGTCTGTAGCAAAGGATGCAAAGAACAGAGCTTAGAATTTCTCGCTTGCTGGTCTCAACTCTAGCTCTAGTGTCCAGGCGCTAGCGTCTTGCTGGTGGAGTTGCCAGTAGGTTTGGGCGATCGCATCTGGGGAGAGTTGGGTTTGCTCGGCTTGTTCGGGGGAGCCGATGCGACCATCAATGATAATATGGGCGACGTGAATTCCTCTGGGGGCGAACTCCCGGGCGAGGGATTGTGCCAGTGCCCGCAAGCCAAATTTGCCCACGGATAAACCTGCCAAGCCTGCCGAACCTCGCAGAGAACCTGTTGCACCTGTAAAGAGAATTGTTCCCTTTTCTTGTTCAAGCATTGAGGGTAGAACCTGCTGCGCAGCTAGGAAAGCGCCAAAACAGTTAATCTGCCAGCTTTGAGAAAACTTCTCTGGGGTTAGTTCCAGAATTCCCGCCATCGGAAACACTCCGGCATTATAGACCAAGACAGATACTGCACCGAGTTGAGACTGAACTTGGGCAAACCCTTCCGCGACTGAATCGGGATGGGTGGCATCGACTGGGAAAGAGTGGGCGACTCCTCCTGAGCCTTCGATTTCAGTTTGAATGGCTTGGAGTTTCTCTTCACTTCTAGCCATTAGAGCGATCGCATATCCTTCCCTGGCAAAGCGGCGCGCGATCGCTACACCCAGCCCCGGTCCTGCTCCTAAAATAGCGACGACTTTCGCTTCACTCATGACAAAATTCTCTCCATCCAATTTAAAGATTAAAGCAAGTGGATGACTTTTAGCATTACCCCAGATAATAATTATGTGGGAGTAGCGGCACTGAAAGTATGGCGCGAGGAGATCAAATTTACGTAATTAGAGAGTTAATTAATCTTCAGGGTGTTTATGAACATCACGGCATTGACTGTGGAGACGGCAGTGTCATCCATATGCGCAAGCGCAATGAAACGATTGAGCGCACTTCTATCGAAAGCTTTGCAGAAGGAAAGAAAATTTACATTCGGCACTACCCGGTTTGTTTGATTGCTGATGTCGTCGTTCGTCGCGCAGAAACTCGCCTTGGCGAGAGCAAATACAATCTTCTCTTCTACAACTGCGAACATTTTGCAACCTGGTGTAAAACGGGTGTCAGCCAGAGTCAGCAAATTAAAGATTTCGTCCCCATGCTCGATTATGTCAAAGTCGAGAATCTCTCTGAACCCATCAAACGATCACTTCTCAGAGAAAATCAAAAGGATACTACCCAGCTATTAGATGAAGCTTTAGCAGAGATAGAAGAAGTTTGGAATCGTCTTCAGCCTCGCTACAACCAGGCAATGGAAGAAATGAACCTCTGGCAGAGAGTTGCTACCGAAGCGCTTAAACGAGACAGAGAAGACTTAGCGCGCGCGGCACTCAAGCGGAAGCTCAGTTACAAGCAACGCGCCACTAAAGACCGAGAAAGGCTTAATCAACTCGCCACGCTGACGGAGACCCTACTACGCAACCATGCCGATAGGCAACCCAGCTCGTCTTAATTATATTCGAGGATAAATTTTTAGCACTCGCGCTTTATGGGGTTGAAACCTAGAAAATACCAAAAAATCAAAACCCGCAAATGACCGCTCTTACCTGATGCTGCTTAAATAGATTCCATATAAATTGATAAATTTAGGCGGCGAATGGGTATTCTATTTGAGAGGTTTTAAACTTTTATACCATCAATATTATTATCCTGAGTTAGTTTTGATAGTGGGGAAATTATTAAATTTTACAGCGTTTTTCAATTGGCTAAACTACAAAGCTTTACCTTCCCCTTACTAAAGAGGGCAGGGTTGATAGAAATAATCAATTGTGTCGTACTGATGTGAAAGTGCTGTAAATATACATATGCGCTGGATCAGGCAATTTTTACAGCCGGGAAATGAGAGCAACTAATCATTGATTTTTCCGTCGCAGATTACTCAGCAAATTCCGTCGTAAACGTGCCTTGCGTGTCTTTTGAGGTTCCCTCCAACCTTGATAACCCCATCAAGTGACGCGGACTCGTAAAACGACCGATTACGGCACGAGACAGTTGTTAATGATTACCTTTTTTTAAGGGATTTTTATCATGAATCAAAGCAGTTTGCAGCTCTATTCATTCCTATCTCGTTTTAGTCCTCTTAAAAGTTATAAGGGCAAGATTATGCTGGTTGCCTTTTTAGGCACTCATGTCCCGCTTCTCACTCTGCTTTTTTACTTTGTCATCTCAAACTCGCTCACACTAGCAATGACTGTGCGCGTACTGGCAATCGCCCTATTAGCTACTTTGGCTGGTACGGGAGCAACACTCTACGCATTGCACTATCTTCTCATCCCGGTATTGCTGACCTCAGCGACACTGCAAAAATATCTCGCCCAAAACATCCTACCCAGTTTGCCCACTCAGTTTGGGGATGAGGCGGGTTCTTTGATGGCAAATACTTCCCGAACGCTTCAAAAACTCGACGAAGCGATTCACCACATGGCGAACTATGATGACCTAACTGGCTTACCCAATCGAGACTTATTTCTAGAACGCCTCCGGCTAGCTTTATCTGAAGCCAAAGAAGACGTTCACCATTTGGTTATTATTGCACTAGACCTAGACCGCTTTCACGAAATTAACAATGCTCTTGGGCGGAGTACCGGCGATCTTTTACTCAGAGAAGTTGTCCAGCGACTCACTACCTGCATGGAAGAAACTGACGTGCTTTCGCGCTTCGGCAACGATGAATTTGTAATGCTGCGGACAAATCTCACCACGCTAGATAGTGCTAGCGCTCTCTCTCAAGAGCTTCTCGAAACCATAGCACAACCGTATCAATTGAATGGTAAGACAGTTCATACCAGCGCTAGTGCTGGCATTACCATCTATCCCTTTGATGGCACCAGTGTCGAGCAGCTTTTACAAAATGCTGATGCTGCCCTCAACCAGGCTAAAGGACAACAACGAAATACCTACCAGTTTTACTCCAGTGACAGGAACAGCAAGCTGCATGAACGACTCGCTTTAGAAGAGGAGTTGCGCCATGCCCTGAGGCGGGAAGAAATGTTTTTGCGCTATCAACCCCGCGTCGATCTTGAAACTGGCAACACTATTGCTGTCGAGGCGCTATTGCGCTGGCGAAGCCCAGAGTGGGGACTCGTCTCTCCGGGAAAGTTTATTCCCATTGCAGAAGAAAGTGGGCTGATTATTCCCATTGGTGAGTGGGTACTGCGGACTGCCTGTGCCCAAAACCAAGCGTGGCAAAAAGCGGGATTCCCACCATTGCGAGTGTCAGTTAACCTCTCAGCTTGCCAGTTCAAGCAAAAAAACCTCATTGAAATGGTTGACCAAGTGCTGACAGAGACGGGTTTAGATCCCAGTTATCTAGAACTGGAAGTCACTGAAAGCTTAATCGTGGAAGATGTTGAGGAAGCGATCGCCATTCTCGGGCAACTACACCAGAGAGGTATCACACTTTCCCTCGATGATTTTGGTACGGGCTATTCCTCCATGAACTACCTACAACAGTTCCCAATTAATACTCTTAAAATTGACCGCTCGTTTGTCTCCCATGTGGGATCTAATCCCAATAACGCAGCGATCACCAGAGCAATCATTGCTTTAGCTCGCAGTTTGCACTTAAACATTACCGCTGAGGGTGTAGAAACGCAAGAACAGCTCAACTATCTAGAAAATCACGGGTGCGACGAAGTGCAAGGATACTACTTTAGTGGTGCTCTCTCTCCAGATGCCTTGACTAGTTTTATCTCCCGTTCCACAAATTATGTCGATGTGGAAATGGAGCGACGCCACTAACAATTCAAAAGTAAAAATTAGAAATTCAAAATTAAGTTTCAGTTAACCAGGAGCTAAGAAGTGGCTCCCTGCCACAATTGCTCCAATCCGGTGGCAGGAATCGTGAGGTATAAAACATCTTGGTTCCAGGTAGCTTTCCAAAAGCGTCCAGCCGTCTGCAACCTGCAACCTCTCCTCACTCCCTCACTCAGTGCCCTCTGTGCCTTTGCGGTTTCTTCTCAGTAGCGAGTTGCTGACTCAACCAGTGAATTTCGCCCTCGATCACCTCCAAAGAGCGCTGCCAAGCCACTGCCTGATAGGGGTCCGCTGGAGTCGGTTCCCTTTGTTGATTTTCTAGGCGCAACCGACAAACCATCAGGGGATGCTCAATTAATTTGATCCGTTTGGCAGGTTCTATATCACTAAAAAAGAAAAACTTGATCAAAAAGCGAGAGCGCGAATTTACCCAGCTTTCGTGGGGATGTTCGAGCATTTTTTCCTGAAAGCGATCGCGTCCCTTGTCTGTAATGCTGTAAATCTTGCGAGCTGAACCCCCTTGTTGTTTTGAAAGAGTCGCTGCTAATCAACTCTCGTGCTTCCAAAAGCTTCAGAAGCGGATCAATTGCCCCATAGTTGACGCTAATGCAACTACTCATACATCGCTGTGAACTACCCAGCGCTAAGTTCTACGAACTTGAAAGGCTGGTTTGTTGATCGCTATTTGGATATATTCTGACTTTGGCAACTTGTCTTATGCCTATCTTCTAACACAAAT
>PXPT01000165.1 GCA_003021505.1 Cyanobacteria bacterium QS_4_48_99
GGAGATGGAGCACTAAGATTGATCTGCTGGCCGCGGAGGCCTGTACGGCGGTGAAGTTTTCCCTGTCACCGGGCCAAGCCGGTGATGCGCCCCATGGGCACAAGCTCCTACCAACAGGCGGGCTGTCGAGCCACCAGGTCATGATGGATCGGGCCTATGAGATCAAGGGGATAAGACGCCTCCACTGGTGCAGGAGCTGGAGATCACACCGGTGGTACCGCCCCAGCGTAATCGCCTTGTCCCCTGGGACTATGACCGCCCACTGTCGAAAAAGCGCCATGAGGTAGAGCGCCTGTTTCGTCGTTTCAAGGGCTTCGGTCGGCTCTATTCTCGATTCGAATAACTAGAGCTCATGTTTGCCTTGTTCGTTCATTTCGCCATAATTGTCGAATCCCTCAACAGTGTTAACAGCCCCTAGTTGATCGCGGAGATAGTCATGGATGAGTTGCCAGATACCTCGGCGTCGCCATTTTTGCCAATACTTGTAGACGGTCTCGTAGGGGAGCAAGTCATGGGGCAGCATTTCCCATTGACACCCAGCACGTTGCACATAAAAATGGCGTTGAGGATTTCTCTGAGGTCTACAGTACGAGGACGACCAAAGCCTTTCGGGGCAGGAAGCAGCGGCTCAAGGACTGCCCATTCTGCATCGCTCAGGTCACTTGGGTAAACTCGACGGTGAGCATTAGCAATTTCAGGTAAACGGCTCATTGAAGACCGACTTAACGAAAGCTATGCCAGTCAATCTATAGCAGTCCTAGATGAGATCTGAAACTGCCTCCGCGCAGGCAAGGGCTTTCAGCGCCTTGGCGTTTACAAATCAAATCGGATTGCTATAGAAGTAATCTTCAGACAATTAGCTTTTTTTTATATTCTCTTTAGAAATCAGCTCTTAAAATACTCACCGAATAAGGCAAGGATCAACCTTGCTCAAGTAATCCTGAAAAATTTGACGTGCGGTTTGGTGATCCCCTTCTGGAGTCATGTTGCACAACCACCATATAGGTTTGCTTTGATAGCACCTCGGTCGATCTGTTGCAATTAACCGACCGAGGTGTTCACAGTTCCAACCGGTGAAAGTGTAATCCCAACTCGCAATAACATAAAGAGCTTGTTTGAGGCGTTCAAACGTTTGCTTTTGCTTAAAAGCTATGTGGTCGATGCCAACGAGAGTTTTGCCTCATTCTTTTTAAATTGACGTAGCCCACGACCTGTATCAAAGATGTGAGTATCTGACAAACCGATCCCATAATGCCAAAACGGATCGGGTAGATTTTGCCAGTTGAGTAATTGTCCATACCGCTTACTTAAGGGGTTAGCAAGGCGATCAATTTTTTCTATTGTCTTATTTTGGTTTAGAGATAACGGCATACATAAAAGCGGGTATGTTGTTGCTAATCAAACATATCTGTTTTTGATGCTTGCGACCCCATACCAAGCTAACACCGGATATTCAGCTAACAAGCTTAAACTGATTGCCTCACAGATAACTTCATGGCAACTTGATACTGACACCAGCAGCTCGCTTCCGGCTGCCCTCCCAAACGATAATTGAGCCACATAACTATACATCCACCTCAGAAATGTAGCATCTGTACTTTGTGGGGAGCGATCACGCCCAGGAAAGCCTGCTTGTTAATACTAATTGGGGAATTCGTGTTTACTCTTCGCGATTCACGGCACGCACGTTCCCACCAACATCTTCAATCGCGCGCTCAATGTCGCCTCCATCGACATTATTTTCATCGTAAGACAGCTCCGCTGTGTTTATGCCGATTATGTGAACTTTAACGCCGTTGATTGCTTTTAGGTTTTGCTCGACGCGATCAATTTCTTCTTTGGTGTTAATGTCGTCGTACTCGATCACTACTTTCTTATCCATGACCTCGTGTTTCCTTTACTTTCATTCCATGCTAATCGGAAGTTTTAGTTCCGAGTTTCCCTCAATGGGTGGATTTTCAACCAAAAAGGACAGGCAAGCTGCCTGCCCCAATTCCTGATAGCAGCGAACTTAGAAGTTCATTTCTGCTTCCTGTATGCGCTCAACTTGCTTTTTCTTGATGATTAGCAAGATTTGAGCCAGGGCAATTAGCCCTAAGAAACCCATCAACCACTTGATGCGGCCGGGGCTTTGCAGGACAATTTCGCTGTCTTCCTGACCAAATCCACCCATGTTGGGGTTATTAGTTAGAGCTTCTCCTGCTTCCACTTTTTGTCCTTCCGAAACAATCAGTTCTGGACCAGCAGGAATGGTTTCCTGGACGCTGTTGCCGTCACTGGTGTTAATAGCGAGTTCATAACCACCCGCTTCTGCTTTGGTAATCTGGCTGATTGTGCCAGCTTCAGAAGCACTTTGGACGGTATTATTACTCTTATCACCACTAGGGTAGAACTGACCGCGTCCCCGATTCGCGCCTAGGTGAACTTGATACTTACCAAAGTGAAGATCTTTGTTAGCTTCTGGGTCGGGAGCAAGTACGGGGAAGACGATTTCCCGATATTGCTCTCCTGGCAGGGGACCAACCAGAACAATATTTTTCTGGTCTTGGCTATAGGGCTGGAAGAAGACACCTTCGACTTCTTCTTGCATTTCCTCACTCATGCGGTCTTCGGGAGCGATTTGGAAGCCCTCGGGCAACATTAATACGGCTCCCACGTTCAACCCCCCTTTTGACCCATCGCCTAGCACCTGTTGGGTATCGAGGTCATACGGAATTTCGACCACGGCTTCAAATACTGTGTCCGGTGCCACAGACTGGGGAATTTTAAGTTCAGCCTCTTTTTGAGCTAAATGACAGTTTGCACAAACAATCCGCCCTGTGTCTTCGCGGGGTGTCTCAGGGGCGGTCTGCTGCGCCCAGAAGGGGTAAGCAGCGGCTGACTGGGGAAGTGCCCAATCGCTGGCGAAGAAAACGGTAACTGTGGCGATGACAACTAGAATCATCCTAATCATCATCTGCATGCCCCTTCGCCCAATTTCGGGTAAAGAAAGTGTTCTCATCTCTGTGCCAAAAAAACTAAAAACTCTCAATTCTACGAATCCCCTATGCCCACCAAGGCGCTTCGCCAGTGCGGAAATCGGTTTCTTCCCAGGGGGTATACAGGATTTTGTCTTCTTCTGTAGTTTCAGCGTTAACTAATGCCAGCGACTTAGGTGCGGGACCGCGCACTACTTTGCCGGTGGTGTCATACTGAGAACCATGACATGGGCAGATAAATTTGTTCTTACCGCCATCCCAAGGGACAACGCAGCCTAGGTGAGTACAGACTGCATTCAATCCATAGCTGGCGATTTGTTCATCTTCGGTGATAACCGTGTAGGTGGGATCGCCTTTGAGTCCTTGCGTCAATACGCGGTCGCCTGGGGTATGTTCAGCCAACAATTCGCTGGCTTTTACGTCCTTGCCCAGAGCATCCTTAGCTGTAATTCCTTCACCAGCACCACCAGCAGAGGGGGGGATGAAGTACCGAACGACTGGGTAGAGTGCTCCTAGAGCAACACCCGTCACTGTACCAAACGTCAGAAAGTTCATGAATTGACGACGCCCCATCTGGGGGACATCGGAAGAGCCTGAAAGTTGAGCCATAACTAAACGTTTAACTGTATAATTTTGTTAAGCTTTCTGAGGGGAAGCACAAGCCCTGCTTTGGTAACGAAGACCAAGCTAGAAGCCTCCAACCGGGAATCAGCAATCTTGGTTGTCGGTCTAGAGGTTGCCAAGGTCTGTTTTGTATTATTACAGAAAACCGAGCGTGATCGCTCCTTTGTTTCGACTGAATTACTCAAAACCACCAAAAAAATAGAGGATTCTGGAGTTTGCAGATGAAGTAACAAAACTTTACGATTCTGTCGAGGAGATTCAAGGAAGGCAGAGGGCAGATGGAACAAGTGAGGTGTGAGCGCGTGAGATCATGAGAAAGAGCTCCAGGAGCAGGGGCAGAGGGGCAGAGGAGAGGCTAACGCACTCCGAAACTATTTCCCCTCCGCACCCCCGCACGTCGGCACCTTCGCACCTCCGCACCTCTGCAAGGAAACCTCCTCACTTTTTCCCCTCTGCTCTCGTTCTTCCGCCTTCTTTATTAACCAGAAGCGCTTTTCTAGAATCAGTTTAGTGAGCTAGTTCGAGTCGGATATGACAGGACAGGAACTACACCAACTGCTGCTTAACAAATGGGGACGCTCTTATGACATCCAGTTTAGGCGCATTCGGGACAAAATTTTCGTGCAAGTGATGTGGAAATATTTAGAACAGGCATCTTTTCCGCTCACCGAAACACAATACTTAGAGCATCTAGACACCGTCTCTAGTTATCTCGACGCTTGGGGTGGGGCATCACAGGTGCAAAACTATATTGAAACCACCCGCGAACGTCCCCGATTGGGTAGGGCAGTCAGCATTCCCCTAGACTTAGGGGAGCGAGAGTCAGAGTGGATTATTGAATAAACAAGGGCTTTGGCAGAGGGCAGAAAGAGGGAATAAATACGGCGTTTTGCAACTCTATAGGGTACACCTTGGTTGCTTCGCTCTCGGGAAAAGGGGAAAGGGAAATGGAAAGAAAGAGAGATACCTTTAATTATCTACTCGTAATCAACAGTAATCAGCGTCTAAGCAGCCTCACCATACCTGTGCCACCAAAATAAAGACCTAGCACCGCACCAGCGAGGAGAGATTGGGTAAAAGGGTCGGTTGAGGGAGTCAACACAGCGCCCAAAACGACTGCTCCCAGGAGAACGTAGCGCCAGCCAGAAAGCATTTGCCCAGAGGAAAAAATGCCCAGTAAGCCCAATAGAAGCTGGATAATGGGAATTTGAAAGGCTAATCCTGTGCTGAACATCAATAGCAGAACAAATCTAAAATACTTGTCAATTGACCACATTTGGTCAACTACATCTGCGCCATAGTTAATAAAGAAATTGAGGGCAGCGGGAACCAGAGCAAAGTAGGAAAACGCTAACCCAACGCCAAACAGGACGCTTGACCCTAACACGATTGGTCCGATTAGCCGTCGTTCCCCGCGAGTCAGTCCTGGTAATATAAACAAGAGAATTTGATAAATAATAAAGGGACTGGAAACTAGTAAGCCACTATATCCAGCCACTTTGATAGAGACAAAGAAGTATTCTCCAGGTGCAAGCTGTAAAAATTTGACTCCTTGAGCGGGAACTTCCAGAATTTCAACGATGGGGTCAACCGCAATGAAACAACCGACTACCCCAATAGCAACGGCTATCAGGGAATAAAAAATACGCCGTCGTAGCTCTTCGAGATGATCGAAAAGAGACATTTCCTTTTCATCGGGCACCTCATTGAGATAGTTGTCTGAATCTTGCTCAGGTGAAGTTTCGACTTCTGTAGGAGGCATGATCGCTCTGAGTGAGTCTGGAGGTCGTTAACTATTGTATCGAGAGAGGGGAAGCAGGGGAAGCAGGGGAAGCGGGGAGAATTACTAACTACCTTCTAGTCCTCATATTCAGACACTAACTGGGAAACTTCTTGATTGTAGATGCGTAGGTAGTTCCAGTAGTTGCCGAAGATTCCCTCGACGTAGCCTTTAGTTTCTGGGAAGGGAATATTTTTGACAAAGGTATCTGGTTCGCTAGCATCGTATTTTTTTACCCACTTCGCCACGTTGCTAGGACCTGCATTGTAACTAGCGATCGCTAAAAGCGAATTATTATCATATTCTGCTAGGACGTGGTTAAGATACCAAGTGCCGAGTTTAATGTTGTCCTCGGGATTGGTAAGGGAATAATCTTCCAGGTTAATCTTGCGAGCTGCCCACTCGGCTGTTGCTGGCATCAACTGCATCAACCCAGTAGCACCGACAGCGGAACTAACTTCTGTTTGAAAGCGAGACTCTTTGCGAATGAGAGAAGTTACTAAAAGGGGATTAAGTTGGCGCTGCTCGGACCAATTGAGGATTATTTGCTCGTAGGGGAAGGGAAACAGAGCGTACCAATATTGTGGCTGTTTACGCAAAGCTTGCCATTGAGTTTGATCTTGAGAGTTTTCGCGCTGCTGTAAACTCCAGATGTCATGGAGTGCTTGCTGATAATTGCCTCTCGTTAAATGGAGTAAGCTGTCCGTAAACTGTTCGGGAACAGTATAATTGGCGGGGCTTCCCGATTCCGCTTGCCAGACAACCCAGGCATCCTCGTTTTGACCAAGTTGGTAAAGTTCTTTGAAGCTGTCAGAACCAGCCGGAGGCAAGGCTTTCGTGGTAGGGTTGACAACTTTGGGCATCTTCTGAGGCAGACTGGTAAAGTCGCCCACATCTAAACCTAAAAGCACGGCAGAGCGCCATGCAAAGTAAGACTCGGGGTGGTGAGTTAGCACCCGCTCAAAGGCGGTTTTGGCATCCGATTCTTGCCCAAGCTGCTCCGCCCATTTTCCATTCCAGAAGGCGGCTTTTGCTGCTGTGTCGCTGGAGTGCTCACTGGAAGTAAGAGGTTTTGTCCATTGCCAAGCCAACTTCAGCTCACCGGCAGTCTTGTGTTGTTGGGCGATGCGCCAGCGGTACTCGGCGGCAGCTTCAGAATGGGGGTAGTCATTCAAAACTTTTTCCCGTGCTTGAGCTGCTGATTTAGAACTGCCCCTGTTATCGAGAATCTCAGCTTTGGCAAGGAGAGCTGGGGCTGCCTCGCTGGGAAAGTTTTCAATTGCCCGTTCCAGGTAGTCTAGTGCCTGTGGAGATTGAGAGAGGCTGGCTAAACGCCGTAAACCTAAACCCGTTTGTTGGGCATCCGGGAAGTCACTGATTAGTACTTGGTAGGCAGCTTTGGCGGCAGTGGTTTCACCGCTGAGATGTCGCCCTCTGGCGGCAATATAGGCGTTACGGGGCGTGCGAGGGGCTTGGGCATAGGCAGCTCCAGCTTTGCCGTATTCCTTTTTTTCCCAGTAACCAAAAGCGATCGCCTCCCAGTCTTGGGGGGTGAGTTGAGCGGGGGATTCGTCCACTAAGCGATCGCGCACCTCATCCATCCCCTTTTTTGTTGGGGCATATTTGGCAAGGATTCGCAGCAGTTGGGGTTGTTCGGGATTTTCTTCTAGACGCTGACGCGCGATTTCAAGGGTGCGAGGATGGCTGGGGAATTGGGTGATCGCTTGCTCGATGTAGTCTGAATTGGACTCCCGCAGCCGATACAGTGCTTCTGCAACTGCGGAGGAGTCGCGATCGCCTTGAATCAGTTGGCGCAAGGTATCTTCCCGCTTGGCAGGCTGGTTGCTTAATTGGTATGCTCTGGCGCGTTTTAAGGCAATCTGCGGTGCTAGAATTGGATAATTATGCGCTAATCCTTGCAACCAGTACAGTGCCGCTTCTCCCTGTTGTTGTGCAATTAAATCGGATGCCAATAGATAACGGGCGCGATTTTGATCAAGGGAGTTGCCCGTGGTGGCAATTGTTTCAAGCTGGGATGCCCGCTGCTGGGGTGGTAAGGACGCTAGCGGCAGCACCTCCGATTTAACTTCAGCCTGCTGCTGTGGAGAGGAAGAATCACTCACCCAGGCATCCCACAAGAAGCTACAGCCTCTAAATAATAATGTTATTAACCCCAACAGCACCAACAGCACTAGTCCGGAACTAACTGCAAATGGAATAGGCTTAATCCGCTTTTTCCGTCGCTTGGGAATAGAGTTGGTTGGTTTTCTCCGTCGCCGTGGAGTGGGTGTTTTCCTTTTTTTTCGTCCCGCTACAGCCGCCACAGAAGTTGAATTGGTTGGTTTTTTCTGTCGCTTTCGCATTTACCCCTACCCGCCTCACATCGGCAATGATGATAGTTGCTACTGTCCCACCACAGAAAAATTCTAACTGCATTAGACCTGTTACAAAAGCACCAACTGCCGCGAGTAGCGGATTTGGTTGTTGGGTTAAGGGGTAAGCGCCTACGGCGCGGTTCTGGGTGAAGGAACTTTTCTATTCCCCCTTCCCCTTTTGGCAATACACTAGGTTTAGAGGTGATTTAGAGAGAACCAGGAATGCAAATTCAAGCAACAGATACCCCCAAGCTCGATTGGAGAGGAGATGCCCTAGCAATTGGTTTATTTGAGAATGCAGTAGAAGTGACTGGCGAGTTGGCACAGTTAGATGAAAAGCTTGCTGGTGTTCTCAAAGAATTAATTGAGGAGACAGAATTTGAGGGAAAGACTGGTAGCAGTGCGGTGACTCGCGTTGGCAGCAAAAGTCCGGTTCGCAAAGTTATCTTAGTCGGATTGGGCAAATCGGAGGAGCTAACGCTAGACAGTTTCCGTGTGGGTGCTGCTGCGATCGCCCGGATTGCTAAAAAGGAAAAATGCGCTACTCTAGGAGTAAGCTTGCCAGTCGCCAACGATGAGCTAGCAGCCACGGCACAAGTCATCACTGAAGGCATTATATTAGCGCTGCACCAGGACAACCGTTTCAAGTCCGAAACTGAAAACGGCGCACCGAAGCTAGAGACTGTGGAGTTACTCGGACTCGGCAATCAGGAAGCAGCGATTACCCGAGGCGAGCAAATTTGTTCGGGCGTGATTCTCGCCCGTGAGCTGGTGGGAGCGCCTGCCAATTCCGTCACGCCCCAGAAAATGGCAGAAACCGCCGAAGCGATCGCTTCTGAACACGGTTTGACCTTAGAAATCCTGGAACAGGAAGACTGCGAAAAGCTAGGAATGGGGGCGTTTTTAGGCGTTGGTCAGGCATCGGAGCTGCCCCCCAAATTTATTCACCTCACCTACAAACCAGATGGCACACCCCGACGCAAGTTGGCGATTGTGGGCAAGGGAGTCACGTTTGACTCCGGTGGACTCAACCTCAAGCCTTCTGGCAGTGGCATCGAGACGATGAAAATGGATATGGGAGGCGGCGGTGCTACCCTAGGGGCAGCCAAGGCGATCGCTCAGCTAAAGCCCGATGTCGAGGTTCACTTCATCAGTGCTGCCACCGAGAACATGATCAGCGGCACGGCGGTTCACCCAGGCGATATTCTCAAAGCCTCTAACGGCAAGACGATTGAAGTCAATAACACTGATGCGGAAGGACGACTCACCCTGGCAGATGCTTTGGTGTTTACTGAAAAGCTAGGAGTTGATGCGATCGTTGATTTGGCAACGCTCACGGGAGCCTGTGTCATTGCCCTTGGTAATGATATTTCCGGTTTTTGGAGTGCGGATGAGCAGTTGGCGACTCAGTTGAAACAAGCCTCGGAACAGGCTGGGGAGAAGTTCTGGCAAATGCCGATGGAAGAGAAATATTTTGAATTAATGAAATCCCCAATCGCAGACATGAAAAATGCGGGTTCTCGTGCCGCAGGATCAATCACTGCTGCCCTCTTCTTGAAGCAATTTGTTCAACAAACCCCTTGGGCGCACATTGATATTGCCGGAACAGCATGGGCAGATAAAGAGAACGGCGTTGTTAACGAAGGAGCGACTGGCTTCCCAGTACGGACACTGGTGAACTGGGCGTTGAGCGAAACTTAGTTCCTAAATGAGGTGAGGAGTGAGGAGTGAGGGGGTAAATTGGCTTATTTGATAGAAAATATTATTCCTATGCCTAGCTCTCTCACGCTCTCACCTCTTTTGGTATTTTGAATTGGAGCGAAGCGACGTGACAATTATCAACGCCCATAATCTATCTTTAGGCGACGTGCATCGTCTTTATAAAATTTGAACAACAATACGATAGTGCCTTTTTTCCTTTATTATCTCTTGAACCGTTAACAGACACCGAACAACGAGAAGTTCTACAAATTCGCAGTGACTTTCGTCCCTATCTAGCAAGAAAACTACCAGAAGGTCAGATCAAGTTACTTGTTGTTGCTTCCTTACTGCGATGGGCAGGTTTCTATCGCTATCCCATTGCCATTCTTTGGGAAGAAAACATTGCTACTGTAGAGGTAAAAGACGACGAAGAAATAAAAATTAAGGGTGGCCTCGATATCTTGGCGGTTAATCAAGCTCAAGCAATAACGAATCAGACATTTTTTTGGGTTTAGTGATTGAAACTAAAAAAGGTCTCGCCGATCCAATTGCAGGTTTACCGCAACTGCTAACCTATGCCTACAAGGAGTCGGTCTGGGATTAGTGACCAACGGAATATGTTATCAGTTCATTTATATTCAGTCAGGAAATCCACCGATTAATAAACTTATGCCGCTGCTTAATTTGCTAGAATATGAAAAATTAGTTCAGATTTTACAAGTTCTCAAGGCATTCTGTCGGCTAAGGAAGCATGAGAATTGGTCGGTTTAGATTAGAGCTGGCAGTAATTAATTTAATTGTCTACGCTATGCCTTGGAAGTAATTAGTAAAAGTTGCTATGGAACTGATCAAAACAAATAAAGAACTTCTGCGAGTTATACTTGCTGTCTCGATTATGGTTGTCGGCGTGCTACATTTTGCTGTCCCTGCCCCGTTTGTCAAAATTGTGCCGCCGCAGCTTCCCTCTCCTCTAGCACTGGTTTATATCAGCGGCTTCTTTGAAATCCTGGGTGGCATTGGGCTGTTAACTCCGCCAGTTAGTTGTGCTGCTGCCTGGGGACTGATTTTGCTGTTTATCGCTGTTTTCCCTGCCAATATCAACATGGCAGTCAATGGTATCCAGATCGGTGGTATTCCCAACAATTGGTGGCTGCAAGCGATTAGACTTCCCTTTCAAGGCGTTTTAATTGCTTGGGGTTGGTGGTACACTAAGCCGAGTAATGACCCCAACCAGGCTTCGATTATTCCTGGTTATCCTAAGACCGAGGAACAAACAATTAAAAATCAGAAATCAAAAAATAAAAATTGAGTAATTTAGGTTTTATATCTCTAGATTTAACTAGGGAAAATATTCAAACAAAACTTCCTTATTCCGGTTTTATAGTAAACAATTTAAAATTCATAATTCAGTTTTAAGAAAAATTGATTTTGCATTTTTAAGTTTTAACCTACGCGCAGAAATCTGCGACGCGCGAGCATCGTTTAATTCGGAGCGAAGCGACGTGACAGGCTTTGACCTGAGGGATTTCCCCCACATAATATCCATCTTGATCTCGCTCGATGATGACGTAGAACTCTTGCTGCGTGAATCCATAAGTGAACCTTTTTATAACTTCCCACACTTGCCACTGTTTGCTCGCAGGCGCTAATCGGGAATAATAATAGCGATGCTCTAGGAACCGGCACGCTTTCCATGATAGCGCATTTTTCTACCCGATTCTCCTTCTTTCTCGCTGCTTTAATTTTTCTCAGCGCTTGCCAACAGGAAAAGCCGCAAGTTAAGCGCCCCCAACCGCTCAAGCAAGACCCCTTTGTGGAAGTTTATTTCAACCGGAATCAGGCGCGGGGAGCAAATTACCGAGAACCTTACCGCAAGATTAAACGAGCTGGCGATAACTTAGAGCAAAAGATTGTGGATGCGATCGCCTCGGCGGAAACCAGTGTGGATGTGGCAGTGCAGGAGTTGCGCTTACCTAAAATCGCTCAGGCACTAGTAGAGCGTCATGAAGCTGGGGTTAAAGTTCGCATCATGATCGAAAATGACTACAGCCGCCCCTACAGTAAATTGAGCGCAGCAGAAGTTGCTCAACTTGACAAACGCGATCGCGCACGCTACGAGGAAGCTCGCGCTCTCATAGATAGCAACCAAGACGGCGAACTGAGTCCTTCCGAAATTAACAAAAGGGATGCCCTCGTCATGTTAGACAACGCGGGAGTGCCCCTAATTGATGATACCGCTGATGGAAGTAAGGGTAGCGGTTTGATGCATCACAAATTTGTGGTGATTGACAAAGATACCACAATTGTTACTTCCGCCAACTTCACCACCAGTGGCATTCATGGTGACTTTAGCTCACCCGAGAGTCGGGGCAATGCCAATAATCTGCTTAAAATTGATAGTCCCCAACTCGCTAGTATTTTCACTCAGGAATTTAACCTCATGTGGGGAGATGGTCCCGGTGGTAAGCCTGACAGCAAATTTGGTTTGCAAAAGCGATCGCGCACGTTCTCGTCCATTACAGTTGGAGAAAATACTATCTCCGTGCATTTTTCTCCCACCTCCTCAACCCGTCCTTGGCGTCTCAGCAGCAATGGTTTCATTGGCGAAGCACTAAAAAGTGCCACTTCTTCAATTGATATAGCATTATTTGTCTTCTCGGAGCAACCGCTGGCGAACATCTTAGCAAGCCGCCATCAGCAAGGCGCAAAAGTCAGTGCCTTAATCGACTCTAGCTTTGCCTACCGCTACTATAGCGAGGGACTAGATATGCTGGGCGTTGCCCTGGCTAGGAAGTGCGAATACGAGAGTGGGAATCGTCCTTGGAACCCCCCAGTGTCCACCGTGGGAGTGCCTCAGCTTCCTAGGGGAGATAAGTTACATCATAAATTTGCGGTTGTCGATGAGCAAGCAGTAATTACTGGATCGCACAATTGGTCAGCATCGGCAAATACCAGCAACGATGAAACGGTGTTAGTGGTGAAAAACCCGACTGTCGCGGCTCACTTTACACGGGAGTTTGAGCGGCTTTACAGTCGGGCGGTATTGGGAATCCCTGTCGGCGTGCAACAAAAGATTGAGGCACAGCAGCAAGAATGCACGTAGAACCATGACACTCAACAAGCGAGTGCGTAGTTCTGAGGTATCCTTACCAACACAAGACGCAACGGGGAACCCTCAAGGTTCGAGCATCGCCTGGAATTATGCCCCCTTCTCAACCAGGGGAGTGCTCGGTGGGATTAGCAATTAACTAGCGAGATACTCGCGCATCTCCGCCTTGCGCTTGCGTAGCTTCGAGAGTGCCTCTCGCTCAATTTGCCGCACTCGTTCCCGGCTGATATTCAGGCGAGTGCTGATGTTAGCCAGCGTTAAGGATTGCCCATCTGCGAGTCCGTATCGCAGTGCTACGACTTCTCGTTGCTGAGGCGTTAAATCCGCCATCAGTTTTTCCATTTCTACCTGAAGCGAGGACTCGGTGACGTAATCTTCTGGTGAAGCGCCATCATCTTCTAGGAGTTCTCCCAGTTCCGTATCCTGATTATCTCCTACTCGTAAATCTAGGGATAGGGGCTGACGTCCTCTTTCGAGATACTCCCGCACCTGCTTGGGAGAGAGATCCAACTCTTCTGCCAATTCCGAAACTGTCGCCGTTCGTCCTAAATCTTGCGCCAACTGCCGCTGGGTTCGCTTGATTTTATTGAGCTTTTCGGTAATGTGAATAGGGAGGCGAATGGTGCGGCTTTTTTCTGCGATCGCGCGAGTAATCGCTTGGCGAATCCACCAATAAGCATAAGTCGAAAACCGATAGCCTTTGGTGGGATCAAATTTTTCTACCCCTCGCTGCATGCCGATAGTGCCTTCCTGAATCAAATCCAGCAAGTCCAGATTGCGCTTAATGTATTTCTTGGCAACCGATACCACCAGTCGCAGATTTGCCTCGATCATCTTGCGCTTGGCAGCTTCACCCGCTGCAATTACGGAGCTTAATTCTTCCTCGCTGATTTCAGCAGCCTGCGCCCACTGCTTGTGGGTTGGTTGACTCCCCAACTCTTCTTCTAGAGAATCTCTGACTTTCTCAAAGGCGACTAACTGCTGCACTTGTTTAGCATAATAAATTTCCTCTTCGTGCGTTAATAGGGGAACTCGACCAATTTCTCGCAGGTAGGTCCGAACCAAGTCAGTAGAATTTTGAGCAGTTGTCATGGCGTGAGTCTGGTGTGGTGTCAGTTAAGTGAAGAAGATGGAATAGTAGTCCGATGAATAAGGAGTTTCAAAAAAATCTACATCACTAAAGTGAAATTACCGGATCGAGTTTTTGAAGTGAAAACCGCTAGACAAAACTCACTGTTAGAAGTGCGATTTGAACTATCGCTCTAACTAGCGTTAACCTTCCCTAATTCGGTAAAACCACATCCTTGTTATTGTAGCATTTATGACAGTGAACTCACTAGGGGAATAAATCAGAGCGACTTAAGTAGGCTAAAACTAGCCTTCTGCGACCAGACTAACTGAAAAAAGCGAAATTAATTGCATTCTGTTCTACCAAATGAACCCAATTCTGCCTGGGAACGGTATGCTCATATGCCAGAGAGTAGGATAGCACGGGGTAGCGAAAGTAAGCGTTTGCTGAACCAGGGGCGAGATTTGTATGGAGTCGCTTTCAGAAAAACTGAAAAGGAGTGGGAATTTGAAAGTGAAGCGAAGACTTGGTTGAGGAAAACATAGAGCAACTCTGAGGGCTAACCCTTTTGAGACGGTATTTTTCAATTATTTGTTAATTAAATCACATTTGGCGCGGAATAAAAATCCACAGTTAGTTGTGCTGGAGTTGCAAAATGCTGAACACGGATACACTATTTTACCCTCCGGGTTTGAGCAAGAGTGCATTTCGAGGACGGGTAGCGAAGGCGAACCGCCGGCTTGCTCTTCAAGCCACCGTGAGAGGCTCGTAGAAACCTCACGCATTAGGCATTCACAATTAACACATTGTTATGATGCCCTGTAAGAGTGAAAACCTTTTACTAAATAAATAGACTATGGTCAACCGAGTCAGTTAGTAGCGGTCGTGCCCAGTTTTGATAAAAATGAAGACTGTATAACACCGCCACCTTCAGTATTATTACTTAGATAGTATCATTGATTTTGTTTAGAAAATCAGAGTTTTTTCTGCGACATTGATTGGCTCCCAAACCAAGTTTGATCAACAAGAGCGATCGCTAATCACCTTTGTTCCCCCCACAACTGAAACTTAGCTAGATTAAGTAGTAGCCTACCTAGATATAGATTAGTAACTAGCTAGCTTGCAATCATGCTACATACCGCCTGGATCGCAAGACACGGACACCGTCACGACTACGTAGATGCCGATTGGTTCAACAAGGCGGAACACCCCTACGATCCTCCACTTTCAGAAGATGGCTTATTCCAAGCCCAAGAACTGGGAGAGAGGCTGCAATCGGAGCAGATTGTCCATCTCTTCTCCTCCCCCTTTTTACGTGCGGTGCAAACGGCTCATCATGCGGCAGAGGCACTAGATTTACCAATCAAACTAGAAGCCGGACTCAGTGAATGGCACAACTCGGAATGGATGAGCGATATGCCAGAAAGGCTTTCAACCGACGAGTTAGCCGAACACTATCCCCGGCATCGATTTGACCTATACATCTCGAAGCAACGAGACGTTTATGGAACGTACAGGGTAATTTTCCCAAAATATTCTGATGGTAGGACATGGTGCTGTAGTGCTAGGGATAACCACGGGACTATTGGAAGGCTACCCCACTGTCAATGCTTCCCTATGGAGTTTGCTAAAACTGGTACGTCCCGCCAAGAAGTGGCAAATGCAACTCTGTGGAGACATCTCTCACTTAAGCGACAACGAGAACCTCAAAGATAATTGGCAAAGAAAAAGGTACACAAGGAAAAAATAGCATCCCGCGAGTGAGGTAGCGGAAGCAGGGGGAGCAGGGGGAGCAGTGAGCGCGTGAGAGCGTGAGAAAGTTGGGAAGGGAAGTGAGGCGTGAGCGCCTGAGAGCGTGAAAGAGTGGAAATAGGAAGAAATTTTTCGAGCAAACAAGCCCATTTACCTCCTCATACCATTTTGCTTTTTATGTAATACACTTAATATATAGCATTTCTTAGTTTGATGAGGCACACCTTTAACTTCTATAACTCCTTTTAAAGGATGGTCTGTTTACAAATTGCTGTACCTCATCTGGGTGGGAACTGCTATATGATCTTTACGGCATAGCAGAGCCTCGAACTGGAGCTAGTTTCTTTTGGGAGTTTTGTCATTGAGATAGTCTTGGTTTTGGAAATTTTCTCAAGCTTTTTTCTCAGCAGTATTCAGAAAGCCTTAACTTTATTCAAGTTGACTAAGCTACTGCGCATACCGCTAAAAGTCTGGAAATTCCTAATAACGTAATTTTACTCTTTCAGCCTTCTCAGTCTCCAGAAGTTAATCCTATCGAACGAGTGTGGCAGTACGTTAAGGACATGCTCAGTTGGGAATGATTTGATTCCTTAGAAGATTTACGAGCAAGGATGGGAGGAATTTTAGAGAATCAACTCCCTGCTTCTATTCTTGCTTCCTTAACAGGGCAAGACTCTCTTTTAACCTCTTTAACTGTAGCAGGTATTTAGCAAAATGGTATGAGTATCAAGCCTAGATTACACCATCGAGCTTTATCAATTTCGACAGCAGTTGCACTTTCCGCCGCAGGAATTCTCGGCTCTGCAACCTCACCAGTTGTTGCTCAGCGTCAACAACCTCAGCGTGGGCAATATGAGTATAAGTATGGTTTTGGTTGTAATCAGCCGTCCGGGCAGAATCAAGAGATTATGGCATCTCCGTTGCCCAGGCAGGATGTTCAGTGCCTTGCTGGGCAGAACCCTGCGGGCGGGAATGATGAAAGCGCTCTCTCGCAAGTCACATCCCCAGTTCTGGAAGTAGCACGGTAGGCTGCTGGCGAGGTCGAACTCAGAAGCGTAAGTGTTGAACAAGAAGTTAATCTCAGCATTTATGAATTGTCAGGTCTCACTGCCGGCAATTGTGCCTTCGAGGTCGATGTTATTTTTGCCCCCCGACTCAGGCGCGTTAGAGGTCGAGGAGATCGAGCAGCAGCTCCCGCTAGATATAATTCCCCAAGAAATTCGTGCTACGCTGGGGGAATTCGTGCCAGGATTGAGCCTAATGCTGTCGAGCAGAGCGTCAGACCACGGATTGGCGCTCTGCCCACTACTTTTTATGAATTCGAGGGCACCCGCAAAGGAGAGAGTGTCGAGGTCGCAATACGTGCTGATAGTGGAAGGGTAATAATCAACCGCCCCAATGCACAACAGGCACGGTAAAACAGTCTGGGGCGTAGCTGGCTATTAATTGTGCGCACTCAGCATCTCTTTGATCTGCAAACCTCACTCCCCTCAGTTTACCCTTAGTAATTGGGGGAGTGAAAAGTGTAGCGCTCAGAAAACACGCTTGGTACACTACCCCATTTCGGCAAGCAATTTTTGAGCGATGCGACGCTCTCTCTCAATCGGATTTACAATCGAGGAGGGTAGTTGCTCGGCTTGGGCAAGTGCTTGGTCAAATTGTTCTACTGCTTGTTTAACTGTGGATGGATTGTCATTTTCCTTACCTTTTTGATAAAGAATTTGACCTTTGAGATAGTGCAACTCGGGATTTTTAGGCGTAGCTTCGATTGCCTTATCTACAAATCGTAGTGCCTTGTCGTACTGTTCCATATCCCGATAGGCGATAGCAATGCCACGGTTGGCTAGATAAGCAGGGGCAGTATCCTCCTTGAAGCTTTTAACTGCTTGATTCGGCCTAGAGAAAGAAATATTGCCTGCTAAAAGCAAATCCAAGTATGCTCTGACCAAATTTAGCTCTGGGTCGTTGGGAGCCTCATTTTCCGCCTGATCAAAATAGTAAAAGACTTTCCTAAGTTTAGAGGTAACCCGGACTGGTCCTTCTATCTTGTAGGTGTAAGCGCCTTTTAACAAATTACCAACAGCGAGATAGAGATTGCCCCGGAGGGGGTCTTGGGACTTCAACTGTTGTGCCGCATCCACCGTTTGACTAGCATAGGTACTGAAGGTTTCCCAATCCTTTTCAGCGTAGGCGAGAGATGCCAGCATGGCATAGGCGAGGGGTTCGTCTGCCTCGCTTGATTTAGTAGCGGCTAGGTGACGCTTGGCTTCTGAGTAGTTTCCTTTCTTAAACATTGCCTCAAAAGCCGCTTCAGTCTTGTCTGAGATGTTGTGCGGCTCCACCTTGCGAAAAGGGTCTCCAGCCCATGCTGGACTTCCCCAAAGACTTAAGGCAACCGTGAAAGCGCACGAAAAAGCAATTGATATCCGCTTGGGGTGACTCAGCCAAGCTGCCATCTTCAACCTCACCGCATAAAATAATACTTAGATTAGATTAGACGCAGCGGCTCATTTGCTAGTTCCACCTGGTTGAAGAAAGTAAAGACGCTATTGTTTTCCCTCCTCTTCTCTCGAAAGCGCACAAACCTCGGCAAAAACAACTAATGCTGTATCTCAAAAACCTGGCTTATCATCCCCCTGCTACGCCTACCCCGATTCTGGAAGGAATTAATTTAGAATTGGCACCGCAGCAATTGGGATTGGTCATTGGTGGAAGCGGTTCCGGGAAAACAACCTTACTGGAAATTTTGACAGGGCTAGCTGAGAAAACAAGCGGAGAGCTTTTTTGGCGAAACCAAGAATTAATACCGATGCAGTTGCAACAAATTGGGGGGCTTGTTTTTCAGTTCCCAGAGCGGCATTTTTGCGGCAGCACAGTCTTAGAAGAACTGCGTTTTGGTCATCCCGAGTTGAAGACTCAACAAGTCACCGAGGCTCTGGAAGAAGTGGGGCTAGAGCAGATTTCCTTCAATACTCCGCCCCACGCTCTCAGTGGGGGTCAGCAGAGGCGGCTAGCGCTGGCAGTGCAGCTCATTCGCCAACCAAACCTGTTGATGCTCGATGAGCCCACCGCTGGGCTAGATTGGTCGATGCGTCGTCAGCTTGTGAAGCTGCTAGCAAAATTGAAAGCCCATTGGACACTGCTAATCGTTACTCATGATGCAGCAGAATTATTGAAAATTGCCGATCGCTGCTGGCTCATTAAGCACGGCGCACTTGAATCGGTTGACCCAGATACACTGAAACGCGAGCGGGCGCAATCGGTTACTTGAGGGGGAGCAGGGGACCACCAGGAGCAGAGGAAGCTGGGGAAGCTGGGGAAGCTGGTGAGGAACAATTAGCCATTAGCTATTAGCCATTGACAAATGACCATTGAAAAGCCCGAGCTCCCCGAAATGAGGGAATTATGGCAGCAAACCCTAGGGTGGCAGCCGGATTCTAATGGGCAGCATCAATTCCAGCAGCTATACGAAAAGATTTTGTATAGCAACCGCCAGTTTAATCTCACTCGGATTACTGAACCGAGAGAGTTTTGGGAAAAACATCTCTGGGATTCTTTGCGAGGACTTGTACCGTTGGGATTAGCTGAGATGGCTGTTCAGAAACAGCCGCTTACTGTTATTGATGTTGGCACAGGAGCGGGGTTTCCTGGTATTCCCGTTGCGATCACACTTGCCGCTTACAGAGTAACTCTAGTTGATTCTACTCGCAAAAAAATAGCGTTTCTTAAAACTGTCCTTACCAAGTTAGGCATTGACAATGCCACGACTCTAACCGCAAGAGCTGAACAACTTGGCAGGCAGCAGTCTAATCGGGAATCTTACGACATCGCTTTGTTAAGGGCAGTTGGGTCAGCCTCTGCCTGTGCCGAGTATGCCTTACCCCTTCTCAAAACAGGTGGTGTTGCCATTCTTTATCGCGGTTATTGGAATGACGAGGAGACTCAGGTTCTCGAAGCGGCAGTTGAGAAGCTAGGCGGTGCCATCTCTTCCATTGAGGCATTCACAACTCCCCTAAGTCATAGCGTCCGTCACTGCATCTACTTGCAAAAGCTCTCACGCACTCCAGCGGAATTTCCTCGTGCTGTCGGGATACCTGCAAAAGAACCACTCTGAAATTGAGCCAGATAACGGCAGCAGCCAACTAAATTGCACCTAGAAAGTTAGTGGCGCGTTTGTCATAGCGTGTCGCAATTGCTCGGTACTGCTTGAGCGAAGGGGTTGAAGTTTTCCATGAGATGGC
>PXPT01000166.1 GCA_003021505.1 Cyanobacteria bacterium QS_4_48_99
AGCCTTGGTGGCAAACAATCAAGACTGCAATTACCAAAGAGCTACCTAAATACAACTTTCGTGTTCCTCGCCGACGCCGCTTTTCAAACATGGTAAACAGTTTGCTGCTCGCTGCTATAATTGCAAATAAAGTAAAAATAATTCGGGCAAAATTACCCTGTTTCCTTACCAATACGACCTAAAAAAATCCTTTTAGAAAGCAAATTAATCGCAAAATCCGAAATCACCTCATAACGCGAATAAAGGTCATGTCAAGTCGCCCTAGAAAAAAAATGGCAAGATGGTAATTAAATCGATGAAGGAATAAAGGCTAAACAGATGCTTTAGGTTTTGCTCTGTACACCAGAAACGTAGTAAATACTCCACTGCAAAAATCAGCAATATTGAGGAATCCAAAATATCAAGCTGTATCCGAATGGCATCGGGAAGTGAGAAAATTCTGCAACAAAAATTGCTGAAGAGATTAAAATTAGTCCGGTAATAATAATATCAACAGCCTGACCAACTGGCGTGCTCAGGTCTTCTAGATAAAAAGCAATCGTTTTTCGCAGCAACATTATTGAAGACATTTTTCTTGGAATATGCAATTCATATCAAAGGTGAGGAGTAAGGAGAAATCCTGTGCGGAGGTCGGAGGTAATGGATTGATCTGCTTGTTTCCCCTCTGCTCCCCTTCCCGGCCCAAGCTCTTACCTCTTCTCGCGCAATGGGAGTAGTTTGTATACTGGCTTGGAGATTAACAAGGAATACCTAAACAGGTGTAAAAACTTTAACCAGTATAGTGATGAAGCTTTTCCATCTGCTATCGAAGCTCCGAGTTTTCCGAGTTGGTATTTTACTGCTACTGGTGGGCATTCTGACTGGCTGTAGTCAATCGGGCATCACGCTCTCGAATCGGGAGAATATCGATTTCACCGCAATAGAGGAACTGCAACAGTCTGAGCGGGGTGACAAGATCATTTATCTTAGAGGTAAGGTTAGCAGCAGAGCGTCTTTTTTGGACAGTGGCGCTTACTATTTACAGGATACTACTGGTCAAATCTGGGTACTCACAGAGGAGAGCTTGCCGCAAGAAGGCGATAAAGTTGTCGTCCAAGGTGAGGTGAAATATCAAAGCATTCCCATCGACGAGCAAAATATGGGAGAAGTTTACGTTCGGGAAATAAAGCAGCTTACGATACCGAGCAATGTTGGGAGTAGTGCAGAATGAAAGGAAAGGGAAGCAGTGGGAGCAGTTCTCCGCGTCTGTTGCCTGAGTTAATCTCGGAGTAGTTGCCGATAATATTTCTATGTCAGTATTAGCCTAAAAACGCCTTCGAGCAAGCTTTACCATGAACCAACCTCTAAACCTCCGGTTTTCGCTCCCCAGTCTCTTTTGGCGAGGGACAATTGCCACCCTAACCACTGGCTCTTTGTTAGCACCAGGTTTAACTCCTGCTGCTAAGGCAACTCTCGAAGAAAGTCCCAAGGCGGTTATTGATGAAGTCTGGCAACTTGTCAACCAGAAATACGCTGGTAAAAATTTTAATCAAAACGAGTGGCAAGCAACGCGACAAGAACTGCTGAGTAAAGACTACGCCTCGCGCGAACAAGCTTACAGCGCCATCGAACAAGCTTTGGAAGAACTGGGAGATCCCTATACTCGTTTTCTTGACCCCGAAGCATTTAAAAACCTCAGCAATCAAACTTCTGGCGAACTCTCTGGTATTGGTGCCCGCCTCAAAATTGATCAAAAAAACAAGCTACTGACAGTAGTGTCACCGTTGGAGAATTCTCCAGCTAGCAAAGCAGGTATCAAAGCTGGTGATCGCATTTTGGCGATTAATGGTCAACTAACTTCCCTGATGAGCCTAGAGCAGGCAACGGAAATACTTCGGGGCAAGTCGGGAACCGACGTTAATCTCAGGCTTTCACGCCCAGGTAAAGGGAAATTTAACGTCACCCTGACTCGCGCTCAAATTGAAGTTCCTGCGCTAAGTTACTCCCTTAAAAAAGAAAATCAGAAGCGGGTGGGCTATATCCAGCTCAAGGAATTTAGTTCCCATGCCGCAGAACAAATGAAGCAGGCGATTCAAAATCTCAAACAAAAAAACGCGAATGCTTTTGTTTTAGACTTGCGGGACAATCCGGGCGGATTGCTGTTGTCTGGTGTTGAAATTGCCCGGATGTGGATGGAAAACGGCAAGATTGTTAGCATTGTGAATCGTGAGGGAAGTGATCGCCAATTTTCTGCTAACAACAAGGCTCTGACTGAGCTTCCTTTAGCGGTGTTGATTGATGGACAATCAGCCAGTGCCAGCGAAATTCTTGCAGGTGCTTTGAAAGATAGCGGACGTGCCCAAGTAGTAGGCACACGCACCTACGGGAAAGGAACAGTGCAGTCGGTCAATTCCCTTTCGGACGGTTCAGGACTAGCGGTAACAATTGCTCGCTTTTATTCCCCAAGCGGCACCCCAATTAATCAGCGGGGAATTAAGCCTGATGTTGCAGTTGATTTAAGCACAGCGAAACGACAGCGTTTAAAAGCTAACCCATCTTTGTTAGGCACAGAGAATGACCCGCAATACGAACGCGCAGTCAGGGTTCTAAAATAAGCATTCGTTAGTAGTAGGGTAGGGGGCTAATAAGCACTCTCCAATTCAATTAAAAATTGTTATTAGTCATTAGTCATTAGTAACTAAGAGTTAAATATGTTAGGCGCTAGCACTACGGACTGATGACCAAGGACTAACGACTAACTGATTTTACATTTTGAATTGCTTTGTAATCGAGCCAATGCAGCGTCCCCGATTACCGATTCCACCACCGCTGAGAATGTCTGAGCCAGGCTCCTTTGCCTATCATACTCTGACGCAACGGTGGCCTGCGATCGCGCAACAAGTGATTACAGACAACGACTTCCCCCCCGAAATTGTGGAAGCATTGGAAGCACTCATGGAAGAGTTGCCTGATGGCAAAGTGCGATCGCTTCAAGACCAAAACGCCCCCGATGCAGCTGCCTGGAGAGATTATCTGCAACCTTTTTTAGGGCAATCCTGGTTAGAGATGCCCTGGTACTTTGCTGAGAGCTATTTCTATCGCCGCATCCTAGAAGCAACCCGCTATTTTCTTCCTGGTGCTGGGCAAGGAGTTGATCCCTTTGCAAACAAAAAACGCGCCGGTTTAGCAACGGCATTGGATAGACTTCAGGCAACTAGCAACCAAGTTAACCACATTCACCATGCTAATCTAGATTCCCTTATTTATAGAGGACTGTGGGGAAATCAAGCGGATTTGAGCCTTCAGCCTCGCCGCACGTACAGCAACACCGAGACAAATGCCGACTATATCCTGGTAGATGATACCTCGCTTGTTCTAGATAGGATTGCTAATCTTCAAGACAGCCGCATCGACTTTATTTCCGACAACGCTGGCTCGGAACTTCTCTGTGACCTCTATTTAGTAGACTTTCTCCTCAGTAGCAACGCAGTTAGCACATTTCACCTCCACCTGAAGCCGCATCCCACCTTTGTTTCCGATGCCACGCTTGCAGACTTGCATCACACTCTAGAAATTCTAGCTACTGATACCGACAGCAACCTTAATTCCTGGGCACAGAGACTAGAAAGCTATATTAGTTCCGGTCAACTACAGCTTCGGGAGGACTTCTTTTGGACAGCACCGCTAGTTTTCTGGGAAATGCCTCCATCCCTGCGCCAGGACATTTCCGAAGCCAGCCTCGTTTTCCTGAAAGGGGATGCCAATTACCGCCGTTTGCTCGGAGATCGCCACTGGCAGTTTACCACCGCGTTTGAAGATATTGTTTGCTATTTCCCAGCGCCGTTTGTGGTGCTACGCACTCTCAAGTCGGAAGTTGCGGCAGGTCTTAAACAAGATCAGCTCGATTGGGTAACTCAGGAAGATCCGCAATGGCTAACGGATGGTCAATGGGGAATGATTCAGTTTGCCCAACCATAGTAAGGTGATAACGAAAATATCATCTGCTTTCAGCTAACTGATATATTACTTAATGATTTCCGTGTCCAGCGTGAGGAAGATTAATGGCGAGGCGCTCTCTTTCTAGTTTAGCTGTTCTTGTCTTTATTGCCCTTGCCGCGATCGCTGTACTACTCACTAGGCAGCCTCCCATGAACTCTGCTCCCAAGCTTCTCACTGACCCTTTTTTGCAACTGCCCACCGAAACAAGCGTGCGAGTGGTTTGGTTTACAGAGTTTCCCGGTACAGAACATACCGTTGCCTATGGAGAGGGACTCAATCGCACTGCCAGCGCCACCACTACTTTACTCAGCCGCACTCGCGAAGACCACAAATCCCACATCGAAGATGCTCCGGTTGAGCCAACTAGACGGAAAATCTGGCGTCACGAGGCGGAAGTGACGGGGCTAACCTCTGGCATTCGCGTCTCCTATCGCGTCACAAGTCGGCAAGAAGATGGGCAAGCTGCCAGTAGCGAACAGTTTAGCTTAGCTCCCTTACCGCCACCCGAAACCCCACTGAAAATTCTGCTAACTTCTGATCACCAACTCAAGCCCATGACTACTGCCAATCTCCAAAAGGTGGGTGAAACGGTTGGGCAAGTGGATGGGGTATTTTTTGCGGGCGATTTGGTTAATGTTGCCGATCGCGCCTCGGAATGGTTTGATGATAAGCGGGGAGGGGCATTCTTTCCATCTCTTCAGGGTTATGCGACTTACGCGCTGGAGCAGGAGGGGGTAAAAACTTCCTACAGCGGCGCACCCTTGATTCAATCTGCTCCCCTATTTACTGCCATTGGCAACCACGATGTCATGGGGCGCTTCTCTACAGAAAGTAGCTTGAGCGCTCAGTTTAGCGATGCGATTCCCCGCAGCGTTGCCAAGCAATTGTATTCCCCACCGCAGTCGCAGCAAAAGGAGTGGCTGAAAAACCATTCTTTCAACACAGATACGTATAACGAGATGTTTACCTTACCGCAGAGTAATACTGGTGGGGAAAATTATTATGCTGTCACCTTCGGAAATGTTCGCCTGATTGTACTGTACGCCACTAATATTTGGCGCACACCTAGCCTGGAATCTGATGCTAGGGGTAAGTATCGAGAAGCGGAAGCAGATTTGCCAGAGCCAAAAAAATGGGGCTACGGACAGCATATCTTTGAGCCATTGCATCGGGGTAGCACTCAATACCGCTGGTTGGAGGCAGAACTCAACAGCCCAGAATTTCAGCAGGCGAAGTACAAGGTGGTGATGTTTCACCATCCTCCCCATTCGCTAGGCTCTAATGTTGTCCCTCCGTATACTGACCCCGTGCAGAAAATTGATCGGGATGCGGAGAACAACACGACAGCTGTGCGTTACGAGTATCCCCAAGCCAAGGATTACATCATTCGGGATGTAGTGCCCTTGCTAGAGTCAGCAGGGGTGCAACTCGTGTTTTATGGACATTCCCATCTCTGGAACCGCTTTGTGAGTGCCAGTGGGATGCACTTTTTGGAAACTTCCAATGTGGGCAATACTTATGGCGCATTTGTTGAGGACAAGCAACGGCAAGTCCCCACGGGCTATGAAGCGGAGTATGTCGCTACAGGAAACCCGAATGGGCTAGAGCCAATCGTGCCCAACCTGGAACCACTACGGGGAGAAGATCACCATCCCTTGCCTTATCTGGCGAGTAACGAGATTACGGTTTTCAGTATTTTAGACACAGGGACGGGGCTGGTGAGCAGCTACTACTTCGATACGCGATCGCCCTCTTCCGAAGTAGTAAAATTTGATGAGTTCTCCTGTCTTACTAATTGACAAGACCCAATAGCGTGCCAGCAGAACGAGCCAGGTTTTTAGGTCGCATGGCATCCGTCGCTGCTGTGGGTTCATAGCCACAATGCACCATACAATCGGCACACTTGGGATTTCCGCTAGCGCGACCATAATTCTCCCAATCCGTTTCTTCTAGCAGTTCCTTAAAGGTATCATAATGACCCTCATCGAGGAGATAGCAAGGCTTTTGCCAACCGAAAACGCTATAGCTGGGACTTCCCCAAGGCGTGCATTCGTAGTCCTTTTCCCCGGTTAGAAAATCTAAGAACAGGGGATTGTGATTAAATTTCCAAGATTTTTCACCCGCTTTGAAGGGGGCGAGAATTTCTCGGAAAAGTGACCGCGTTTGTTCACGTTTGAGAAAATGTTCTTGGTCTGGTGCCAATTCGTAGCTATAACCAGGGGAAACCATCATGCCATCAACCCCTAGCTCAGTTACATAATCAAAGAACTCCTGCATTTCTTTCGCATCAGCTCCATCAAAAAGCGTGGTATTGGTGGTGACGCGAAATCCCTTAGCTTTGGCGGCACGAATCGCTTGCACTGCTTTATCAAAAACCCCTTCGCGGTTAACGCATGCGTCGTGCTTTTCCCGCATACCATCCAAATGCACGCTAAAGGTTAGGTAGGGAGAAGGCTCGAATTTATCCAGGTACTTTTCGAGTAGTAACCCATTGGTACATAGGTAAACAAACTTTTTGCGTTCTACTAGCCCTTCGACAATTTCATCAATCTGAGGATGTAGTAGCGGTTCTCCCCCAGGAATAGAAACCATCGGGGCACCGCATTCTTCCGCTGCATCAAAACACTGTTGGGGGGTCAAGTTTTGTCTGAGCACTTCCTTGGGGTGTTGGATTTTGCCGCAACCAGGACAAGCTAAGTTACACCGAAATAAGGGTTCTAACATTAAAACTAGGGGAAAGCGTTTGCGCCCCTTGAGGCGCTGAGTCATTAGGTATTTCCCCACTGTCAAGGCTTGTTTGAAATGGATTGCCATGAATATCCTCCTACCTGATAGATGCAGCTCATTGCGGTTAACTAATTTGTAGCGTTAGGGACAAAATGCCCAAAAGCTAGTGCTATCATGCTATATCAACATAATTTTCACTTACAAACCAATTCACGGCATCTTTTAAAGCAGTGGTTATCGGAGTTTGGGGTAAACCTAGTTCTCTGACTGCTTTTGAGGCATCATAGTACATGAACTGACGCGCCATGCGAACCCCGTCTAGCGGAATTGAAGGCGGTTTGCCCAAAGGGGCAAGCATTTGCTCATCGATCCAGGCGGCACTGAGAGGCAACCAGGCAGGTATGGTACGTTTAGGGGCTGTTAAATCCGTGATTTGGGCGAGTTGATCGAGCAGAGTTTTTAGGGTAAGGTTTTGGTTGCCTAGGATGTAGCGATCACCTGCTTTCCCTCGCTCTAAAGCTAGCAGGTGTCCCCGCGCCACATCCCGCACGTCGATAAAATTCAACCCTGTATTCATATAAAAATGCATTTGCCGACGCAAGAAGCGCAAAATAATATCGCCAGCGGGTGTCGGCTTGATATCCTGAGGACCAATCGGAGTGCTAGGATTAACGATGGCGATATCCTGTCCCGCCTCAACTGCTCGTGTTGCTTCCTGTTCAGCGAGAAATTTAGACTTTTTGTAGTAACCCACATGTTTTTCCAGAGGACTTTGATGGGTTTCATCTACTACTGTCCCTGATTCACCTACCCCAATGGCAGCAACAGAACTGGTGTAGACAGTGCGCTCAATGCCTGCTTGACGAGCTGCTGCTAACACGTTGCGCGTTCCCAGGACATTGTTATTGTAAAGCGCCTCTTTGTCGGCTTGCCAGATGGAATTGTGGGCAGCGACGTGAAAAAGGACTTGACAATCCTGCATTTTTGTGGGTAGATGTGGGTCATTCAATTCCCCGTTGACAATCTCTACCTCCAGAGAGCGTAAATTGTCCAAGCGACTGGACGGGCGAACCAGCACCCGGACTGCATAGCCTTCTTGGAGGAGCGATTGTACCAAATTGGCACCGATGAAGCCTGTACCACCTGTAACGAATGCGCGAGTTGTCATTTTTCTTAAAGCCTGGTTGACCTTTTAAATAAACCGCAGATACGAAGACACGGGTGCCTGTCAGGGTGATCCGGCGGCTCGTCCCTGCTTCCCCGCCACAAGCTCTCCGTAGCAAAGAGCGCTGAGGTTCAAGGAAGGCAGCGGTTTTGGGAAAAGGTAAGGGGCAAAGGAACTCTCCCTGTCCCCTTTAACTTTTCCCCGCGCCATAGACACTTTCCCCCAGCCAATGATCGAGTGTCGCGACTATAGAAATTTATAATACTGATTGAGTTGACTACTTCTATTGATGCCATTTTAGTTCCCCAAGGCGCTGAGTATAGATCGGTTTGCAAGGGATTAAGTCGCGCCTCGGTTGCAACACCGCCAGTCTTTGCGATTCCTGCTGGAGGAGTGCCACTAACTCAGTATTTAGAAAGATGGCAACAAGCGGGACACTTTTCTAATCTTGCTCAACCTAACGTTTTGCTGATGGGTTTATGTGGGAGTTTGTTGCCTCAGTATTCGGTTGGAGATGTGGTGCTGTATGAGAGTTGTTGGGAGTGGAAATCTGATCGTAAGGGGGGGGATTATAGGCAGTGCGATCGCGAATTAACTGCTTCGGTGCATAGTGTGCTACAAAAAAGAGTTACCCTAGTAAAAGCTTTAACGAGCGATATCCTCATCTATTCTGCCCCCCAGAAGTGCGATCTAGGTCAACTCTATGGTGCTGAGGTTGTAGACATGGAAGGATTGGCAGCACTAGAAGTTCTGACTCGCGCGGGAGTTGCCGTAGCCATGCTGCGAGTCGTTAGCGACGATTGCCGCCACGATCTCCCTAATCTTAGCGCTGCTTTCCACTCAGATGGTTCGTTTAAACCGCTACCTTTAGGCATGGGACTGTTACGCCAACCCCTTGCTGCGACTCGGTTAGTTTCGGGGGCAATGCGGGGATTGCGAGTGTTACAACACGCGACAACTAGTTTGTTTTCTACGCGAAGGTAAAAAATACAGCCCATTGCATCTCTATGAAGTACAGTGTTTCGCTACGCTACACGAAGTCAAAGTCAAGTTCGCCCTCGCTGAAGCTCAGGATGAGCAATTCTTCTGGGAGTGCAAGCATAACTTACCAGAACTTAGTGAGTAGGAAGAGCGATCGCTCGCTCAACTCAAAGCTTAATATCTCCACCTAGCCGAGTTCACCATGCCGGAAAACTTAGTCAAAATGGTGGTGCTATCTCCATTACTTTTCCTCTCCTTTCCGAGTCGCAACAGAAACACCTGTACAAATTACGGCTGAGGATGAGAAAGAAACTATCCGAGGACACATTAGTTGGAAAGTGAGGAGTGAGGAGTAAAAAATTAATTCATAATTCTACTAACTATACCTGAGCGCCCTCTAAAACCTGATTGAGTTTGCCACTGCGATAGCCTTCCAAGTCGAGGGTGACGTAGACAAAGCCGTATTCTTGGAGAGCTGATACCAGTTTGGGCAAATCTGTCTGGAGAACAAACTCCTTAATCTGTTCGGGCGGGATTTCAATGCGGGCAGTGTCACCTTGGGAACGAACGCGGAGATTTTTCAGTCCCAGTTTATGGAGGTAAACCTCAGCTCGTCCTACTCGTTGTAGTTTCCCCACTGTAATTTCTTCTCCATAGGGAAAGCGAGAACTTAGGCAGGGCTGGGAAGGTTTATCCCACCAGGGAAGCTCTAGTTGTTGGGAGAGTTGGCGCACATCAGCTTTAGTGATGCTCACCTCCGCTAAAGGCGATCGCGCCCCTCGCTCTTGTGCTGCCTGTATCCCTGGGCGATAGTCTTGCAAATCATCCGCATTTACCCCATCGACAACATAGGGATAACCGCGTTGGAGGGCTAGGGGTTTGAGTGTGTCGTGGAGTTCACTTTTACAAAAATAGCAGCGGTTAACCGGATTAGAAGTGTAGTTGGGATTATCCATCTCATGAGTTTCTACCATCTCATGAGCAATCCCGATTTGTGCTGCCTGAATCCGGGCATCTTCCAATTCCTCTGGCAGTAGGGAAGGAGAAACCGCTGTAACTGCCAAAGCGCGATCGCCAATTGCTTCTTGAGCCACCTTTGCCACGAAGGTGCTATCAATTCCTCCCGAATAGGCAATTAAAGCCCGATCCATTTCGGCAAATAACGTTTTTAGTTGTGCGAGTTTTTGTTCCAGCATTTCGATAGTAATTCGTAATTCCTAGTTCGTAATTCGTAATTACTGCCCCTCTGCATCTCCGTTCCCCTTGTCTCCTTGTCCCTTTGTCCCCGCGTTTTTCTTGCTCCTGGCTGGTAAATGTAGAGTAAAACGACTGCCGTGTCCAACGCTTGAACTTACTGCTATATCTCCTCCGTGGAGCCTTGCGAGCTTAAGAGATAAAGCCAATCCTAAACCGCTTCCTTGATGTTGACGACGGGAATGGCTCTTCACTTGCTCGAAAGGTTGAAACAGGGTTTGTTTGTCAGCTTCGGAGATACCAATTCCAGTATCGATCGCAGAAAACGCGATTGTCTGTTGCCGATCTTCTACTTTCAGGGTAACTGAACCCGCTTCGGTAAATTTGACCGCATTCGAGAGAAAGTTGACTAAAATTTGCTTCAAGCGTCGCTGATCGGCTGTACATACTGTCACGCTACGATCAATTTTTAGTAATAATTCTAAACCTTTCTCCCTTGCCCTCTCCCGCACTAGGGATAAAGATTCCAGACAGACTTCTTGAACTGGCACTGTTTCCCAAGATAGTTCTTCTTTACCTGCTTCAATTTTGGAGATATCGAGCAAGTCATCCATTAAGGCTAACAAATGCTCTCCAGAGTGAGAGAGGGCGCTAAGGTATTCCATCTGTTTTTCGTTGAGGGAACCATAAATTTGCTGCCTCAGCACGCGAGAAAAACCTAGAATGCTCGCGAGCGGTGTACGCAGTTCGTGGCTCATGGTGGCAATCAATTCGCTTTTAGCATGGTTTGCCGCACTCAGGCGTTGGTTTTCCTCTTCCAGTTGCTCTAGGCGTTGGTGGCTTTCAGATGTGGGTTTAGCGATCGCCTGCTGCAAGGCGCTTGGCAAACGAAATAACCTTTGCTTCAAAACATAGTCCGTAATTCCGGCTTTGATGCACCTCACTGCCCATTCCTCACCCAAAGCTTCCGTAATCAGGATTAAGGGGATGTCTTGCCCGGAGTATCTTAATAGCCCCAGTGCTTTGAGGGGGGAATCGCTATTGTTAGAGGGAGCTGTTGCTACTTCACTAGCGTCATTCCTATCGGAGGTTTGAGTGAGGGGATAGCTGAATAGAACCGCGTCGTAAGCATTTTCTTGCAATAACGACAGGTATGCCCCTTCTGTAGTGGCTACCTCATAGCTACAGTTAATCTGAGCAGTTTTGAGAGTGTTTACAATCGTTGTCGCCTCTTCAGTTGTGCCCGCCAAAATCAGCAGGCAGAGAGTGGAACTCGATTGTTGTCTGAGTTGTGAGTTGGGCATGAGTCCAGAGCAAGCTGAGAAAAAGTTTCTCTCTGGTGGGGAGGAGGAACTCGTTCAATCTGAGCATGCTCAATGGGATTGAAAGCGAGATTTACATGAGAAATCACGGTTGATCAAGTGTTATTCGAGACATTATAAGGGGTTTCTTCCGTAAATTTTAGTCACTTTTGCCTAGTAGGGATTAAACTTTCACCTGTGATCAAAATTCGCGCCGTGAGAAAATAAAAACAGCGATCGCCAACAGCAGCATGGTATAAAGCCCGCCATACAAAGCATGAGCTAAAAGTTCCTGGGTTGGTGGCAACAAACCATAGACTGCCTCATTTCTGAAATTGAGCCTCGATAAATCGGGCAAAATTAAATAAAGCGTTTGGGTAAACACCTCCACACTCTTGTTATCGCTGAGATTACCCAACTCGACTAAATCACGGCTAAAGTGTCCCATCAAATAAACGCCAAAGGCAAGCAGTGTGGCTAGTAAGGAACTGGTGAATCCTCCCAATAGGAGTGCCACAGCAACTAGCAGCCCTAATTCTATTAACAGATAAACAAGCGAGACAACAATGCTCCCCAGGGGATAAGCAATGTCGGAAATACTGAGAAGGCTAAAATAAATTCCTCCCATCACTGCCACTAGTATTGCCAACACTCCCCATAGTCCCAGGTGCTTGCCAATCATCAATTCAGCGCGACTAATTGGCTTCGGAATCAAAACCAATACGGTGCGCTTTTCGATTTCCTTATTAATCAATCCCGTACCCACAAAGATGGCAACAACTACACTCAAAAGACCAATTGCCCCCAAACCAAAATCTAAGAGAATTTTTCCATCAGTGGCGGCGGCAATTTCTGGGAGAATGCGCGAAGCAATGCCTAGCAGGAGCGCAAAAAAGCCGATAAAATATAAGACGCGATCGCGAATCACTTCTCGAAACCCATTGGCAGCAATTGCCCAGATTCTTACCCAACCCATTTCCTTGGTGTTTTTTACTTCCTCTCTTTTATACTTCAATTTTTTGGCTTTAGCTAACAGAATAGTTGGCAAGTTTTCGTAATCGCTAAACTAAGGGATGGAAATCGCTCCTTGGGGTAAGGATGACTAGAACTATCGGGATTCGCACAGCACAAGCGCGCTCAGAGCGGATGGTTGGACAGCTTCACGTTTATGATGGAGACGGCAAGGGCAAGTCTCAGGCAGCCCTCGGTGTAGTCTTGCGCTCCATTGGTTTAGGGATTAACGCCTCGCAAACCCCACGGGTGTTACTGTTGCGGTTTCTGAAAGGACCAGGACGCACTTATGATGAAGATGCCGCGATCGCAGCTTTGCAGGCAGGGTTTCCCCATCTAGTTGACCAAGTTCGTACCGGACGGGCAGAATACTTCGGGCGCGACGAAATTACCCGCTTTGATGAAGTGGAAGCGCAGCGAGGCTGGGACATTGCCAAGGGCGCGATCGTCTCTGGTTTATACTCTATTATTGTTCTCGATGAGTTGAATCCGGTTGTAGAGTTGGGGTTACTCCCAGTCGAAGAAGTTGTTAAGGCGCTGAAGCAGAAGCCCGAGGAATTAGAAATTATTCTTACTGGCAGGGCTGCCCCCCAGGAAGGGCGATCCGGCGGATCGCCCCTTCTCGATCTCGCCAACTTACACTCCGAAATGAAGCCTCATGCCGCTACTGATGGGGCTGTAGAAGGAATAGAACTCTATACCGGGGCTGGTAAAGGCAAATCTACCAGTGCCCTAGGAAAGGCATTGCAAGCCATTGGGCGCGGGATTAGTAACGATCAGTCCCACCGTGTTTTAATTGTGCAGTGGCTCAAAGGCGGTACAGGCTACACCGAAGATGCTGCCATCGCCGCACTGAAACAGAGTTACCCTGATCTAGTCGATCATCAGCGTTGCGGCAGGGATGCAATTGTTTGGCGGGGGCAGCAGCAAGAAATTGATTACGTTGAGGCGCAGAGGTGCTGGGAAATTGCCCAGGCAGCGATCGCTTCGGGTGCTTATAAAACCATCATTCTCGATGAACTCAACCCGACAGTAGACTTAGAGTTGCTGCCTGCTGAACCGATTGTACAAACCTTGTTGCGTAAACCTCGCACTTGCAACGTAATCATTACAGGTCGCTGTCGCAATCAACCGCCCTACTTTAATCTTGCTAGTATCTATTCTGAAATGGTTTGCCACAAGCACTATGCCGAACGCGGTGTGGATTTGAAGCGTGGCGTAGATTTTTAGGGATTGCCTATATGCAGAGGTAAGGAATAAGGAGTTCCGAGTAAAAGAGGTGAGGCGTGAGGAGTGAGGAGGTAAATGGGCTTGTTTGCTCGAAAAATTTCTTCCTATTTCCCACTCTGGAACCCTCTCACGCGCTCACGCTCACTTACCCAACTCTCACCCTCTCGCGCGCTCACACCCTCACCTCTTCTTCTGAGTTTGCCCAAGATTGCAATAGCAAACCGTACTCGATACCTTCTACAACTGCTTGATAGGAAGCCTCTAGAATATTGGTCGAAACCCCTACTGTTGTCCAGCGTTGCTCGCCGTTGCTCGATTCTACCAGCACGCGAATCTTAGCAGCAGTTCCCGCAGCACTATCGATAATCCGTACTTTGTAATCCGTGAGGTTATAGGCAGCAATCGCCGGGTAAAATTTCACTAGTGCTTTACGTAACCCTGCATCTAGTGCCGAGACAGGACCATTCCCTTCCGCTGCTTCGAGAATATCCTCACCGTTAACGGCAACTTTAATCGTCGCCAGGGCATCACTCAGAGGAGTATTTTCCCCGCGCGGCATATCACAGTGAACCTGAAATCCCTTGAGTTGAAACATCTCCTGCCGCTGTCCCAAAACAGAACGAATCAGCAGCTCAAAACTCGCCTCTGCTGCTTCAAATTGATATCCCTGACTCTCTAGCGCTTTGAGGCGTTCGAGAATTTGACGACAAGTGGGGTCTTGTTTATTTAGTTCGATACCGAAACTACGAGCTTTTGATATGATATTGCTCAACCCCGCCTGCTCAGAAATGACAATCCGGCGCTGGTTACCAATCGCTTCGGGGTTCAGGTGCTCGTAGGTGAGCGGATTACGCTCCACTGCCGAGACATGGGTACCGCCTTTGTGAGCAAAGGCAGAGCGTCCAATAAAGGGAGCATGGTCATCGGGAGCAAGATTGACAATTTCGCTAATGGAGCGGCTGGTGCGAGTGAGTTGGGCAAGTTGGTTCTTCTCAATACAGTGATAACCCAGTTTCAGTTGTAAATTGGGGAGCAAAGAGCAAAGGTTAGCATTCCCACAACGTTCCCCGTAGCCATTGATCGTTCCCTGCACCATCTCTGCTCCTTCCATGACTGCTGCTAAGGCATTGCCAACAGCGGTTTCGGAATCGTTATGCGTGTGAATTCCCAGTTTTGGGCACTCAGGATTCTGAAGATCTAGATTTAGCACCTCAACCACATCGCGGACAACTCGGCTAATTTCGTGAGGAAGCATACCACCGTTCGTGTCGCACAGAACCAGCCATTCCGCCCCCGCATCTAGAGCAGCTTTGAGGGTAGAGAGCGCATAATCAGGATTGTGTTTGTAGCCATCAAACCAGTGTTCGGCATCGTACATGACGCGACGCCCTTGGCTACGGAGAAACTCAATCGTATCAGCAATCATTGCCTGGTTTTCTTCTAGGCTCGTGTTGAGTCCTTCGGTGACGTGGAGATCCCAGGATTTGCCAAAAATTGTTACCCAGCGCGTACCAGCAGCAAGAATTGCTTGCAGCATGGGGTCATCGGCTGCCAATTTGTTGGGGCGTCGGGTAGAACAGAAAGCAAGGACCTCGGCTTGCGTGAGGGGTTCTTCTTGAAGCTGCCAAAAAAACTGTACGTCTTTGGGGTTTGCTCCGGGCCATCCGCCCTCAATGAAGGGGATTCCAAGCTGATCAAGCTGGCGAGCAATTCTGAGCTTATCTTCAATCGAGAGGGATAGCCCTTCGTGTTGAGCGCCATCTCGTAGTGTGGTGTCGTAAATCCAAAGCTGGTTTGAGTTCTCTGAGTTCATGGGTTACTGAAAACCTGCGAGGCAAACGTAAAAGTGTATTGTGACACTCGGCAACAACTAAAGCGGTTACACCCCTTCCCATTTTCCCACCAAAACTTCCCGTTAACTTGCCCAAGGCACTGGCAAATCCAACTACCGAAACTAGAAAAGTAAGCCTTGAAATAGATTTAACCGCAGAGTCACAGAGAAGAGAATAAGAGAGTAGAAGTTTGTTCAATTCACGGGCACGATGCTGGTTTGGGTGCAAGGCGTGATTGCGTAATTTCTAATGATATCAGTGCCAGCGGTAACATTTTATAAAGGAACGTTTAGATACAAAAATTTACGCCGTGTCACTTAACCAACAAATCCAGTCTGAGCAGCATTATCCTTCGGTTTTCAGGATTTCTCCCCTCATTCGCATCACACTATTGAGCCTCCATGTGGCGCTCACCATTCCCCTCCCCTTTCTGGCGCAGGCATCTTCGGCTCCCGTGCCGCCCTTATTACTCTGGTTAGGCATTGCTTTGGGAGCAGTAGCGCTCGGCGGTGCATTGAGCGAACGAGTGATTCTCGACGAAGAACAAATTCAAGTGAGCTACCCGCGTTGGGTGTGGTGTTTTTTCCGCAGAGGTTGGTGTTTGAAGTGGGCAGAGATCAAAGATTTAAAACTGCGTACCACGGGACAAGGGGGACTGGTGTATTATTTTGTTAGCCAGTCGTCTGAAAAGGCTTACTTGCTGCCCATGCGCGTTGCGGGATTCGCACGTTTGGTAAGGTTGGTGGAAGACAAGACCAGTATTGACACGAGCGACGTTCGCCCCCTGGCACAGCCCTGGATGTATCTTATTTTGCTAGTGTTTACGCTGCTGTTGCTGTTAGTGGATGGGTGGACAATTACGACAGCAGTTAACCAGGGATTGCTAGTCTGAGGAGACTTCCTTGCTATGGAGCAACGTTCTAGTTCTGCGGTTCTGCAACTGGAGGGGGTGAGTATATCGGCAAGGGTGGGTTCTGCCTATTTGTTGCAGGATATCTCATTTGCGGTGTTTAGAGGCGATCGCGCTTGCATCCTGGGACCTTCAGGCGCAGGAAAAACCACTCTATTGCGGCTACTCAATCGGCTCAGCGAACCCACTGCGGGGTCAATCATTTTCAACCATCGAGACTTTCGCCAAATCCCGGTCAGACAACTTCGGCAACAGATCGTGCTTGTGCCTCAAGAACCAAAGCTTTTGGGAATGACACCCCAGGAGGCTTTAGCCTACCCATTAGTTTTACAGCAGCTTCCCAAGCAAGAGGTGCAGCAACGAGTGGAAAAAACGCGAGAGAGGCTGCGTATTCCCCAAGAATGGTTAGATCGGGATGAATTGCAACTTTCGCTAGGACAGCGGCAATTAGTGGCGATCACCCGTGCCTTGGTGATGCAACCGACAATCTTACTGCTAGATGAACCCACCTCGGCTCTCGATGCAGGTCGAGCTTTCCAGCTCCTAGAAATTTTAACCCAAATGGCGAGTAGTGACGAAACCACCATACTCATGGTCAATCACCAGCTTGAATTGGCACAGCAGTTTGGCGATCACGTTTTATACCTCCACGATGGGCAGTTAATTAAGGACGCGGTAGCCACCGAGATCGATTGGGCAAAGTTACGCCAAGACTTCATCGAAGCCCAGGCAAAAGCCGCTCAGGAGTGGAGTTGAATGAACAAGGATGAGGGATGAGGGAAGAAGGTAGGCGAAGGGGACAAGGAAAAACCCTGACAGACTCATATTCCCCCCATCTCCTTGTCTCCCCCTCCCCACTCCTAGGAGCGAAGCGACTTCCCCGCTGGCACTTTAGAAGTCTGTCCATTCTGTCGGTAAGCTTTTTGTTCGCCTGCTGAGAATGCCGGGGGTGGCGCTTCTCCTTGATTGATAATCTCTGCATTGAACCGATAGCCCAGATTACGAACTGTTTGAATCAAACTAGGTCGTTGGGGATCGGTTTCGATCTTTTTGCGTAGCGATAAAATGTGTGTGTCAATGGTGCGCGGATTGTCAATCGCGTCTGGCCAAGCGCGACGCAGTAGTTCCCAGCGACTCAATGCTGTCCCATCCGCCTGAGCAAGCACGTAGAGCAAGCTAAACTCTTGAGGTGTTAATTCAACCAACTCGCCTTGGAGTTGGACGCGGCGGTGTACCAAGTCAATTTTGAGATCGCCATAATCTAAAAAGAGAGGGGCTGAACTCATACGCAAGCGTCGAGTTAGTGCCTCAACTCGCGCCATGAATTCTTGCATCCCAAAGGGCTTGGTAAGGTAATCGTCTGCGCCAGCCCTCAAAGCGGTGACAATCTCCCTTTCACTACTACGGGCAGATAGCATTAAAACCATGAGCTTCCGCTGTTGGTATAGCCAGCGGCAGAATTCCATGCTATCTCCATCTGGTAAGTCTGAGTCGATAATGACAAGCGTGAGTTGAGGACTATACAATACGCTTTTTGCCTGCTGAAGGTTAGCAGATTGTTTTACCCCATAACCTGCTTGCTGCAAGTGCCAGCCTAAAAGTGATCGCAGGTGATGATTGCCCTCGACGATTTGAATATGAATCGAGTCCACGTTTGCTAACTCCCCTCGAATCCGGTAAGGGTTAGAGTAACAAAGCTCATGTCAAGGTTTTGTAACAGCAGTTACGTCGAGCCTGAATCGCAATCGCCAAAGATTAGCGTTGTTGCGGAATTCTCTCGGAGAGGGCGTCTCGTACATCAAAAAAGTCCCTCCAGGGTATGTAAGGCTGGTTTTCTGCGTCGAGATATTTCACTAAGCGATCGCGGGCAAAAACTACATCAGCTTGCAGTGCCATGTTAATGTCGGTTAGCGAGTCACCGATGGCGATTTGTTCTGCTGCTGGGTATTTTGCCATTACCCACACTTTGGCGACTAATTCTATATCCCCTTCAAACTCCGAGTGAACGCGCAAATAATCCCCACTAGTATCAATCTCCATTGCAGAAATGGACGCAACACGCTCAATTAGCGGCTTTTTGCCTTCATTCTGGCGACTCAGCACCTTCTCCACCATCTCGCGCAATCCTCCCGAAATTATATGGATCGGAATGCCTCGAACATCGAGAAAATCGACTAATTCATCCAAACCAGGGCGAGTGGGCTGATGTTCAACATAATCAATCATTTCGGGATAACGTGCTGAAGGAATTGCCTCTAGGATTTTTCGCACTCCTTCCCGTAGCGTTAACCTCTTGGCATACATTTCTGGTAAAAGTTTTGCCGATAAATCTGGAGCAAATGCCTTAAGCATTCCAGCAAAAGTTTCTACGGCTGTGATTGTTCCATCAAAGTCACAGAAAACGATTTGTTTTGGCGAATTCGAGTCGGATTTCAATGGCAACTTCCACCTCTAGAGCAACATCTTGATTTTGCCATTTTGCAGTAGCAGTAGGGGCGAATCGACGGCTTGCCCCTACACAGAAGCCGAAAAGTAAAGTGATATTAAAATCTTAAGATTACTCGTAAAAAAAATTTCTCCGCCCCTTCGGGGCAGTCCTTAGTTCTTAGTCCTAAAGTTTATTTAAGTTAACTAATGACTATTAGGTGTTCAACCGGATTCGGCATGAGAGGCGATCGCTCTCCTTACTATAATCTGCCCAAGCTATGAGGGCAATCCTGGAGTGAATTTTGGCGGGGGAAAACAAGGAATACGCTGCGCTCCAAGGAGTGGTTTCCTTTGAAAACACTCAAGGAAAAGTTTTATAATGCGAGTATAAAAAACTAGTTTTACTAAACAACTAAGAATCTTTTAATTGAGGAGGTAATCCTTATGGGTATCTTTAGGCGATTGGGAGAAATGCTTCAATACGTCTGGGATGGTGCAGCGAGAATTTTTTCTCCTAACGATGACAACCCTCCTGAGACAGATACTCAACCATACGAAGGCGACAAATATCAGGAACAAAGGTAAAACTACTAACAGTACAATCTTTAAGTCGCAATTGCCGGGCTGCAAATTGTTAACCGACGCGCAGCCCAGAGGGCAAGCATCAGCGAATTGGTGTGACGAGTGTTTTTGGTTAGATATGCTAAAGCACTCGTAAAACGCTAGGAATGCTAACGTTGTTGATCGCATCTAAGTTACGAATTTCATCGAGGGCACTGCGAAAATTCCCTTCTCTAACATCGTGGGTAACAACAACAATTTCGGCTAGCCCATTTTGAAAGTCAATTTGCACGATGGACTCTAGGCTGACATCGTGCCTGCCGAAGCAAGTTCCTAGAGAACCAATCACTCCAGGATAATCCACGCAGAGAATGCGAGCATAAAACCGGGTGACTAATTTCTCCATAGGAGTGACACTGCATTGTTGCTGGGGGGCAGTGCTTAAGAGGGGATGAGGAGTCTCGGTACGTCCGCAGGTTTGGAGAATACCTGCTATATTCATAATATCTGAGACAACTGCACTGGCAGTAGCTCCGCCACCCGCACCGGGACCAAAGAACATTACTTGCCCAATCGGTTCGCCTTCGACAAGAATGGCGTTGTTTACACCGTTGATGCTAGCGAGGGGATGGTCTTTCGGGACTAGGGTGGGATGCACTCTCACCTCGAGGGAGTCTGGTGTTGCAGGGGAGTCTTGAGCGATCGCCAGTAATTTAATTGCAAATCCTAACCGTTCTGCATAGCCAATATCGAGGGCACTCACTTTACCAATGCCTTCGCGGTGGACATCTTCAAGTTCCACTTGTTCGCCAAAAGCAGTCTCAGCAAGAATGACGATCTTATCTGCGGCATCGAAGCCATCCACATCGGCAGTGGGATCAGCTTCAGCATAACCGAGTTGCTGCGCTTCTGCCAGGACATCGGCAAAGTCACTCCCTTCTGCTGCCATTTCGGTGAGGATGTAATTAGTTGTGCCGTTGACAATGCCGAGGATGCGATTAATCCGGTTCGCGCTGAGGGAGTGTTTTAGGGGTTGAATTACCGGAATCCCCCCACCTACGGCTGCCTCTATCAAGACGTAGACACCCGCCTGAGAAGCTGCGCTAAAGATTTCACTGCCATAGCGCGAAATTACCGCCTTGTTGGCAGTGACGACATGCTTGTGATGGGAAATCGCTTTGAGGATGAGCGATCGCGCTGGTTCCAATCCCCCAAGTAATTCCACCACAATGTCAATGCTGGAATCGCTAACAATTGCCTCTAAATCTGTTGTGATTATATCTGGTGGCAGTTGCACATCTCTAGACTTGTCAGGTGATCGCACCCCCACTCGCTGAATCTCTATCTCTTGCAAGAGAGGGTGACGCTTTTGCGGGTTCAGCAAAATTTCTGCTGTTGCTGTTCCCACTGTACCTAATCCCAGTAAACCGATTTTAAAAGCCACAACTGAATACTTTGACGACTCACCCGATCTATCCTAATTACTCATCCCTTCCTATGATCTTGGGAAGGATAGTCACTAGCATGACAACACTAATAAAAAACACAAGCACAAAGACAGGACTTCTCCCTGTTATTCCCAAAGCGAGATCGAAAGCAACATCCGCAATGTTTGGGACAATCCCTATCTTGCGCGAGTGGGTTAGTCATAAAATGTATGCCCAGACTGCGTTAGTTGCCAAGCCAATTCCCATCATCGACAGCACTGTTAATATCCCGACTCCTATCCATTTAACCCATCCTAGAGTGGACTCAATACTAGAAAATCTAGCATCGAGACTAGAGACGTTGACCTTGAGTTCAGAGACATCTTGCTTTAACCCAGAAACGTTTTGCTTAACCTCCGAGATCTCTGATTGAGTCGCATCCAGCTTGTTCTCTACAACTGCTATCCGTTCACCATTGCTAGTTAGCTTCTTGAGGGTTGCTTCCCTCCGTCTCTTCTCAGCGTTAGTCATCTTTAAAAATCTAGTTCAATTAACTCGCTAATTGAGGAGAGCTTAAAATATCATACCCAATCCAGCCTAGCGGCAACTTGTGGGCATTATATTATTGGGCAGCCGATCAGAACCTATAGCTGCACTAACTTACGCGCACGGTCAAAACGCGAGTCTTCTAGGCGGAATCCATCGGGATTGGTGCTACTTTCCAGGCTAGGTAATAAGTGGAGATGTCAAAAATAGACTGAGGGTAGTCCCATCTCAAAAAAAGTCATGCCTTCCCTCAACCAACTCAAACAATTCTCTGTTGCCGAGTATCACCAACTCATTGCCTCAGGCATCATCTCAGAAGACGAGAAGGTGGAACTCCTGGACGGCTTCATTGTCAAAATGTCTCCTCAACATCCTCCTCATGCTGCCACAATTAGCCGTAGCTTAGATTATTTACAAAAAATTGTTCCTGAGGGAGTAAGCCTTCGCGCTCAACTTCCGGTTACGCTCTCAACCTCTGAACCTGAACCTGATATAGCAGTTGTACGCTCTGACCTAGACGATTATGTAGAGCACCATCCCTACCCTCAACATATCTATTGGCTCATTGAGGTGGCAGACTCCTCTTTGGCTGTAGATAAAAGCGAGAAAGCTAACCTCTATGCCCGAGCAACAATCAGAGAATATTGGATCTTAGGAGTGCGCGATCGCACTCTCACTGTTTATCTAGATTCTAGTAATTCAGGCTACCAGTCAGAGTTGCGTTACGCAGAGACTGAGATAGTTAGCCCACAAGCCTTTCCGGAGTTAGGAATTGAGGTAGGAAGAATGCTGCCCAGAGACATTCATCAGTCATCATAGAAAGTCAGAAGGCAGAAGTCATACTATGCCTGCTTTTTAGTTGCAACACACTACCCCTCTCCATCTCCCCTAGAAGTGATTCTGGGAGTCTGCAAGTGTCTCACCAAAATCGGAAAATGGTATTGCAATGTCATACCCCATCTAGCCTAGCGGCAACTTGGGGCATTCTACTATTGGGCACCCGATCAGAACCTATAGCTGCACTAACTTACGCGCACGGGCAAAACGTGAGTCTTCTAGGCGGAACCCATTTCGATTGACATTCCTTCCGTCTGCAAATCAGAAGTTTCCTTAATCTTCAGTGCTATTTCCTGAGCAGTGACAGCACTTGCACTACCACCACTAACCATAAACGTCGCCGATTAAGGTGTTTACGTGCCAGGTGTGCCATCTCACTTTCTGTTTCCATATAGGCACGCAATGCTTTGGGGATTTCCTCAGAGAGAAAACTATCTGGAAGGAGGCGCTTGCCAGTGCGATGATAGCCGAGAGATTCTGCTAAAGATGCCAAAACCGTGATCGCAGCAACATAGCTAACAGTATGTGCTGATGACTTTTCCTGGGCGACTGTGTGAAAGCTAATGTCGGAATTGATTGCCGAGGTATCGATTCCCTCACCAGTAATAAGAGCCGTGTAGCAACCTGCCTTACGAGCACGCTTTAATGAATCCTGGGTATAAAGCTTATTTCCGCGATGGCTAATCCCAATCACGCCATCTTTTGAGTTCAGTGGTTGCCCATATAGAGCAAAATCAAAGGAGTGAGCTGCATATGTAGTTAACCACCACCATAAAAGCGCATCAGATGTTCGCCCACCTGAGCAGCATGATATAGCGTTTCTTAGGCTCATGAGGTACACCCTGCCTCACTATGTACCTCACCAGTATGAGAATTGCTATAGGAGGTAGCAATACCAACGAGAAATAACCGCTCACAGGAGGAAATACTAGTAGCAAGCTGCTCAATTACACACCTAACAGCATGAGCAAATCCCTCTGGTTGCTTCAGGATAGCCTCATGCATGTAAAAGGGATGCTGCGCCCGTGGTTCAGTGGGCGTATCAAGTCGCTTCGCTCCAATGAAAAATTAAAAGTTAAAAATTCAAAGTTAAGACCCAATTCCTTAAAAGGAATAAGTTTGGAAGAGGGGTAATATTTAGGCTTTTATCTTCTGAAAGGGATGAATATGTACCCTTTTTTTGAATTTTGAATTTTGCATTTTGAATTGAATGTGTTCTATCCCCCCGAAGACACCAAACGCAACGCCTGCTGCAAGCGAGGTTTATCCCAGCCATGCTGATTCAGTAGAAGCCAGGATTGCATCAAATCGTGCCCCCGTAACTCACCCGTCAAAGCTGCCCGTAGCGATCGCATTACCAATCCCTTCTTCACATTCTTCTCTTTAGTCACTTGTTTGACAAGTTGCTGGGCATCAGCTTCACTTAAGCGCGGCTGAGTCTCTAAGGCATCGACAATCGCTTCTAGCGCCTCAGTCGAACCAGGTTGTTGCAGTTGCGATATCCCTTCCTCGCTAATCTCGACAGATTTCACCAAGAAAGATTTAGCTTGCTCAACTGCATCGCTTAAGCGGGTGAGACTGGAAGCAATCAAAGCCGCAACTTCTTCTAACCAGGCGCGATCCACATCCAAGTCATACCCTGCCGCTTGCCAGTAGGGAATTAGTAATTCTACCAACCGATTCGCTGGCATCTGATGGATATATTGACTGTTCAGCCAATCTAGTTTTGCCCAGTCAAACCTGGCCCCTGCCTTACTCACCCGATCCAAACTAAATTTTTCCGCCGCTTGGGAGAGAGTGAAAATTTCCTCTGTCGAATCTGGCGGTGTCCATCCCAGCAGCATCATGTAATTCGCCATTGCTTCTGGCACAAAGCCCATCTCCTGAAAATCGGAAATAGCGGTGACATTTTCTCGCTTCGATAGCTTCTGCCCCTGCATATTCAAAATTAGCGGCGTGTGGGCAAACTTGGGCAGCGAACTTCCTAGTGCCTCATAGAGTAAAATCTGCTTGGCAGTGTTGGCAATGTGATCCTCGCCCCGAATCACATGGGTAATCTGCATATCCATGTCATCAACGACTACTGCCAGGTTATAAAGTGGCTGACCAATATCGCCTTCGGGGGAAGTCCGGGCAATCACCATATCGCCACCGAGATCACTGCCCTTCCAGAAGAGTTTCCCTCGCACCTGGTCATGCCAAATAATGTCTCGGTTGTCCTCTATCTTAAAGCGAATCACAGGTCGCCGCCCTTCGGCTTCAAAGGCTGCCTGTTGTTCTGGGGTTAGATTGCGGTGTCGGTTGTCATAGCGAGGTGCTTCACCCCGGGCTTTTTGTGCCTCCCGCATCTGGTTTAGTTCTTCTTCGGTGCAGTAGCAGCGGTAAGCTAAACCTTTATCTAACAGGGTTTGAGTCGTTTCTCGATAGAGGTGAAGCCGTTGGGATTGGAAGCGGAGTTGTTCATCCCAGTCCAGTCCTAGCCAGGTGAGTCCCGCCTTGATATCCTCAGTGTATTCGGGGCGTGATCGCGTTTGATCTGTATCTTCGATGCGTAAAATAAACTTACCGCCATGACAACGCGCATACAGCCAGTTAAATACGGCTGTCCTTGCTGTCCCGATGTGTAAGTTTCCTGTCGGACTGGGTGCGATACGAACTCTAACTGTCATTAGTCATTGGTCATTAGTGCTAACGTTTATCTAACTTTACTGATGACTAGCTATTTTTTAATTGTTTTGCTGCAATACATTCTTTTTTAAACATATAGTTACTTGAGCGGGTAAGAAAGAAATGTTGCCATCTCCTCCTCACCCACCAGAAGCAGTTGGAACTACTGCACAGAAGTCAGCACTTTCTCTTCAGAGACCTCTGGATTGGCTTGGGGAGTATCTTCTTCCGAAGGCGGGACAACTTGCCAAAATTGCCCCACATAGGACTTCCAGTTTTCCAGAATCATTTGACATTTATGGCTTCCTGTGCGCTCTAAGTGAGCAGTAATCAACTCTTTAAGCTCTTTTTCGGCAGCCGGAGTGTTTACCCGCTGAATTTTAACAATGCCACGGTTGACTTTTTCGGCGAACTTACCATCTTCATCCAGGAAGTAGCCTAATCCCCCAGTCATGCCAGCAGCGACGTTACGTCCCACCGTGCCGATAACCACGACTGTACCACCAGTCATGTATTCACAACAGTGATCGCCAGCGCCTAAAATTACCGCTTTACCAAAGGAGTTACGCACTGCGAAACGCTCGCCAGCTCTGCCATTGGCATACAACACTCCGCCGGTTGCTCCATAGAGGCAGGTGTTACCAACGATAACATTTTCCGCTGGATCGTAGGTTGCTTCGGCAGAAGGCTTAATCGTAATTTCGCCGCCGTGCATGCCTTTACCCACATAGTCGTTGGCTTCGCCTTCTAGGAAGAGGCTCATGCCGGGAAGGTTGAAAGCACCAAAGCTTTGACCAGCAGCGCCTTTGAAGTTGAGGTTGATCTTTCCTCCAAAACCAGTGTCACCATACTCTTTGGCGATCGCTCCAGCAAGTTTTGCTCCCACGGCGCGATCCGTATTAACCACTTCCATGTCCTTAGTCACCCGACTCTGCTCGCGGATGGCGTGGCTGATTTCGGGGTCACTCAGCAGCAGGTTATCCAAAACCGGACCATTGCTATGCACTGTTTCATGCTCTAACCAGCCTCGATTTTCTCTGGCATCGGGCAGCTCGCGTAAGCATTGCAGAGTTAGGGCATTGGTTTTGTTCAACTGCGCGTCTTCTCGCACGCTGAGCAAGTCTGAGCGACCGATAATCTCATCAAGACTACGATAACCTAGGCGTGCCAGTAGCGATCGCACTTCTTGAGCGACGAAGCAGAAGAAATTGACCACATGCTCAGGTGTTCCACTAAAGCGCTCGCGCAACTCTTCTTTTTGGGTTGCCACCCCCACAGGACAGTTATTGGTGTGGCAAATTCGTGCCATGATGCAGCATTCGGCAATCATGGAGACAGAGCCGAAGCCGTATTCCTCTGCTCCCATCAACGATGCCATGATCACGTCCCAACCGGTTCGGAAACCACCGTCCGTGCGGAGAGTAATGCGATCGCGCAGTCCATTGTCCATCAACATCCGATGCACTTCGCTCACGCCCAACTCCCAAGGCAAGCCGGCGTGCTTAATCGAGGAAAGGGGAGAAGCTCCTGTACCGCCATCATGCCCGGACACTTGAATGATATCGGCATTTGCCTTCGCTACCCCAGCAGCGATTGTACCGATGCCAAGTTCTGCCACCAGCTTCACAGATACCCTTGCCTGGGAATTAATTTGGTGCAGGTCAAAAATGAGCTGTGACAGGTCTTCAATCGAGTAAATATCGTGGTGCGGAGGCGGTGAAATTAGCGGTACTCCTGGCTTCGACCGCCGCAGCTTCGCAATATAGGGACTTACCTTCTTACCAGGCAGTTGACCGCCTTCTCCGGGTTTAGAGCCTTGGGCGATTTTAATTTCAATCTGCTTGGCGCTCATCAGGTATTTGGGTGTCACCCCAAAGCGTCCCGAAGCTACCTGCTTGATCGCAGAACTGGCAGTATCGCCGTTACGCAATCCCCTCAAATGAGGCATCGTCGGCGATTGCCCATTCTCATCCACATCATCGAGGACTTCAAAGCGAACGGGATCTTCCCCGCCTTCACCGGAGTTGGAACGCCCGCCGAGGCGATTCATGGCAACTGCTAGGGTTTCGTGTGCTTCTGGTGAGAGAGAACCGAGCGACATTGCCCCGCTGTTGAAGCGCTTCACAATTGATTCGACGGATTCAACCTCCTCAATGGGCACGGACTCGCGATCACTGTCCAAATCTAGCAAATCTCTCAGCTCGGTGGCTGGACGCTCTTGCAAGTGTTGTTTATAGACCTCATAGTGGTCATACTGAGGGTCCCGCACCGCCTTATGCAAAGCTTTCGCCATTTGAGGGCTATTGACGTGGTACTCACCCCCTGGTCTGGCATTAATAAAGCCAAAGTTTTCGAGCTTTTTGCCTTGGAGTTCTGGGAAGGCGCGGCTATGGAAGGTAATCACTTCCTGAGCCAACTCTGCCATACTCAAACCACCCACACGGGAAGTTGTGCCAGCGAAGCCGAATTCAATTAAATCTGCACCGAGACCAACTGCTTCAAAAATCTGCGCTCCGTGATACGAAGACAGCAGAGAAATACCCATTTTGGAAAGGATTTTCAATATCCCCGTCTCGACTGCTTTACGGTAATGCTTTTGGGCATCCACAACCGAGACTTTCTCGATTTTGCCCTTCTCCATTAAGTTTTGCGTCTTCGAGTCATTAACCCATTGCCGCACTGTTTCTAGTGCCAGGTGAGGACAAACTGCGGAAGCGCCGTAGCCAATTAAGCAGGCGAAGTGATGGGTACTCCAACACTGGGCTGTATCCACTACCAACGAGGCTTTCATCCGCAGCCCTTGCTGGATGAGGTGATGATGCACTGCCCCCACTGCTAGTAGGGGGGGGATGTAGGTGTAGTCTTGGCTAACGCCTGGGGAGCGTACGCCTTTGGCGTTGGCGTAGCCATCGCTCAATACCAGAATCTCTGCCCCGGAGTTTACTGCCTCAGCCGCCCGTTGACAAAGATTTTCGAGTGCCGTTTCTAACCCTTTTGGTCCTTGAGCAATCTCATACAGAGTGGACAACTGGCGCGTGACAAAGGAGGGATGATTGACTATCGACGACAACTCGGCATCATTGAGTACGGGACTCTCCAGACTGAGCAACCGAGCATTCTCCGGCTGTTCCTTCAGCAAATTCCCTCGCTCGCCGAGCTGCATATTTAACGACATCACCAGGCTTTCCCGTAAGGGATCGATGGGCGGGTTAGTTACCTGGGCAAAGCGCTGCTTGAAATAGTTGTAAAGCGGATGGGGCTTTTGGGATAGTACCGCTAGGGGAATGTCATCTCCCATGCAGAAAGTGGGCTCTTTCCCGTCTCTCGCCATCGGCTGGATGATCATCTCGACATCTTCCGCCGTGTAGCCAAAGGCAGTTTGTACTTGCCTCAGGGCTGATTCATCCATTTGAGGCGCTTTGGCAAACGGTTGCTCGGCACTATCAACTCGCTGGGTTCGCACCCATTCACCGTAGGGTTGCTCGCCAGCAATGCGCTGTTTAATTTCCCAGTTTTTGAGGACTTCATTTCTCTCTAAGTCCACTGCAATCATCTGCCCAGGACCGAGTCGCCCTTTTTCCACAATCTCAGCTTCGGGTAAGTCCACTACCCCAGCTTCTGACCCCACGACTACGTAGCCATCTCTGGTAATACTATAGCGGGCGGGACGCAAGCCGTTGCGATCGAGGTTGGCTCCCACAGTCTTGCCGTCACTGAACACCAGCAGGGCGGGACCATCCCAAGGTTCTTGAATGCCACTGTAGTAGTCGTAAAAATCGACAATTTCGGGATATGGCTCTAAATCTGGCTGATTTTGGTACGCTTCTGGCACCATAATCATTAACGCTTTGGTGGGGCTACAGCCAGAGCGCACTAGTAACTCCATGACGTTATCGAGGTTGGCTGAGTCGCTTTTATCCTGGTCAACCAGCGGTTTCAAGTTATCCAGTTCCTCGGCTTCCCAGCCCGGAGAGGCTAAGTCGCTTTCTCGCGCCGCCATCCAATTGATATTCCCCAGCAGCGTGTTAATTTCGCCATTGTGCCCTAGCAATCGCATCGGTTGAGCTAGGGACCACTTGGGCATGGTATTGGTGCTAAAACGCCGATGGTAAACCGCAAAGGGGCTTACATAATCGGGGTTTTTGAGGTCTGGGTAATACTCGCCCAGAACTGTGGAGCGCACCATGCCTTTATAGACAATTGTGCGGCTGGAAAAGGAGCAAATGTAGAAATCCTCGGATTTTTCTAGAATTCCTGACGATGCCAGCTTTTGCGCGATCGCAGCACGAGCAACATACAGCGCTTGCTCTAATTTATCTCCTTGCTGATTGTCACCGGAAGCCACCAACACTTGTTCGATGCGAGGTTGGTTAGCTAGGGCTTCGGAACCCAGCACTTCTGTTTGCACTGGGACTTCGCGCCAACCCAGTACCCCCAAATCTTTCTCTGTCAGAACTTCCTCGACGCAGGTGCGTGCTTGGCTAGCAAGAGTCTCATCTTGAGGTAAAAAGATCATTCCCACTGCCAAGTTTTCCCGTGCAGGAACGGAAAGATTCTGTGCTTGTAACCAATCCTGGAAGATTTTCCAGGGGATGGCTGTCATGATGCCGCCGCCATCACCCGTATCGCGATCGGCGCTGCAAGCACCGCGATGTTCTAGGCATCCTAAGGCAGATATGGCTTGTAAGACAAGATCATGACTCGCTTGCGCGTTTTGAGAGGCAATGAAGCCGACACCACAAGCATCCCTTTCTTCGGCTAACCATCGTTGACCAATATAGGGACTTCCTTGGGCGGCAAAGCTTCGGTTGTTAGATTGTTCCATGCTTAAATCATCCATGTTGGTTAGCAATACAATTTTGTTGTGAGAGCTGCAATTGAGCGATTACACCGAATCAATCAACCTGATAAATTTAATTTTGCTAGATAATCTCGACAGTTATTCATTTCATCCGAGAGGGACGGAAATACAGGAGTAGAAACAGGCTAACAGCCCACTATCCGCGCAACTAGGCAGGCAGACTGTGGAAGTCTGAACTTCGAACTTCCTGGCAGCGATAGCGAGGGTCAGGAGCAATCAGTGCACTTTTTAAGTCTCAGCTTTTTTGATGCCATGCGCGGTGACTTAGCGTGACTGGTTAGTTATATTACCGGGAATGCTCCGCTTTAACAATACGTACAGCTCACAGGTGCGAATTAGTTTGCATCCCTTGTCTTTGATCTTCTATCTTCCCACTCTCTTATTTGAGATTCGCAATCCTGCCTGGTTCGTCAACCAATTTTGGACTTGCGATTGACGATTTGGGATTACCTAGGGGGCTTGCTTATTGCTGATTGCCAAAGGAATGGGCATGAGAACCATGAATACCTAAATCCATAACCGACGCGCAGCCCGAAGGGCTCGCTGGAACGCAAAATCCAAAATCTAAAATTCTTTGTCAGAGATTACTTATTCTGCTGTGTCCGGCATAAACGCGGGCGTGAAACAGCGATCACAGGACGGGGCATTCAAGGACTGGAGGTTTCCTCAAGTGAGGCTACCTTCCCCGTACTCGGACTTGTAAAGCTGAGCACACCAAGGGAGCGAAGTGATTCACCCCCTAGAGACGTCCTTAAGGGAGCCTACTCTGACCTTTGTCAGGTTGAGCGACTAAGAGAATGTTCATTTTTATTATGAAACATTGTTTGGACATCAAAGTCATTATTTTTTGATTTGTTGAGGAAACTTTTTTAATTTAAGTTTTGCGACAAGGCAGCAAGCTTACGTAGCAGAGAGAAAGCGAAGGAAGGAATGAGGTCTCCACAGACGCTTTTCTCTTCTGCCTTCTTGAACCTGGGAAAACACGACTGATGAAAGGGAGTGGATGTGAGCAGAATCAGACTAGAGAGAGAAAGCTGCGTTAAGTGGAAAGTGAGGAAATGGCGACAAGGTCTCAGATTGCTCTCGTTCCCGCTACTACTGACAGCATTAATCAATCCCACCCATCTTGTAGTTACTCGGGCACAGGATCCACCAAAGCGGAACCTGGAAAGCTCGACTTCAGTACTCCAACAGGGTCGCCAAATCTCGCTCAATGGAAAACAAATCCCGGTTGCCTGGAGTCAATGGCAGCAGGGCAACTCAGTACGCACCGGCATTAGTGACACTGCTGCTAAAAGGTTGGGGCTGAAACTTTTAAGCACGGACAACCCGAAAAAGCAGCCGATACAGTGGTTCTCATCTTCGAGTTCGCCGCCGCTAGTTTTGCCAGCTCGACGAATAGGCGCTTATCGCTATTTAGATATTAGCAAGTTGCTCCAACGCACAGATAGCCAGCTCCAAATTGTAGGGGACACCCTCAAAATCAACTCATCCCCAGTCAAAATCGAGAATATCCGCCTGGGAAATCACCCCTGGGGAAAGCGGATTGTGGTGGATTTAAACCGCCCTACCTTTTGGCAGCTTCAGCCTGGAAAAAGTAAAGCTGCAATTACGTTTGAGGGTATCGCCAAGCCTGCTTTAATCAAGCGCTTTTCTACTACAAGGGAGCAGGGGAGCAGAGGAGCAGAGGGGCAGAGGGGCAGAGGAGAGGCTAACGCGCAGGGCATTATCCCCCCCCCACACCTCCACACCTCCGCACCTCCGCTTTTAGCTATCCAAAGCAGCGGGGAAAGAACTGACCTCCGCCTCAACATCCCAGATGGGTTAGGTTTGCAGGTGGAAACCCTCGCCCATCCCTATCGCCTTGTGATTGATCTTCGCGCCGAAGCTTTCAGCAAGCGGAAGATTCACTGGGCACAAGGATTATATTGGCATCGCAAGATTGTCACTCTAGAGCAGTCTAGCTTTCCGGTGGTATGGCTGGAAGTTGACCCTTCTTCCCCTTACCTTTCTCTCAAACCCATTCGGGGCAATTCCCATGCGATGAAGGGTATCTCCCCACTGCTTCAGATGGCAAGGCGCAAGCAAGCGTCTGCTGCTATCAACGGTGGCTTTTTCAATCGCGACAACAAGCTGCCCTTGGGGGCAATTCGCCACCAGGATCGCTGGCTGTCTGGTCCCATTTTAAACCGAGGCGCGATCGCTTGGAATAACCAAGGAGAGATAAAAATTGGTCGTCTCAGTGTTGAGGAAACCCTAACGACTTCAGCAGGGCAGCGTCTTTCCATTCGCTTGCTCAACAGTGGCTACGTCCAAGCCGGTATTGCCCGTTATACCCCAGCGTGGGGAGATACCTATACCCCCTTGAGCGATCGCGAAATCATTGTTACCGTTCAGGATGAGCGAGTTACTGGTCAAATTTCTGGGGGTGAGGCAGGTCAAGTCTCCTTTCCTATTCCTTCGGACGGCTACTTACTTGCTCTGCGCTCCAACCAAACAGCAGCTAGCTTTCTTGAAGCTGGCACTTCCGTTCGTCTCGAAAGTAAGACGGTTCCAGCGGAGTTCGGTCGTTACCCCAACATCCTAGGGGCTGGTCCGCTACTGCTACAAAATAGTCAGCTAGTCCTCGATGCCAAAGCAGAAAAATTTAGCGAAGCATTTCGAGAGGAAACTGCCCCCCGCAGCGTAATTGGAACTACCCAAAACCGCGATTTGATTATTGCTGCCATTGGTCGCTCTGCCGACGGAGCCACCCCCACCCTAACCGAAACGGCACGGCTAATGCGGCAGTTAGGAGCGGCTGATGCTCTCAATCTAGATGGGGGTAACTCCGCCTCGCTTTACTTGGGCGGTCAATTGCTTAATCCCTCTCGGGCAACTTTTGGTCGCGTCCATAATGGTCTCGGTATCTTTGTTGAACCTTCTGCTGCTACTGCTGGTAAGGTTAACTAGTCACTATTCCCCCCAAAATTGGTTACTTCCGACACGGGTGTTTTAAAAACTCATCTGCTATCGTTGCGTGAGAAGAATGCGCTCGCCGCACCAATTAACGGTAAAAACTAAGTTAAATTCCATATTGAATTCTTAGGAAAAAAAACATGGTTCAGATTCAAGAAGCTTCTCAAACCACTCAAATCCCAGCACCGCCTTCGGTATCCCCACAGGAGGTCGTTGCGACGGAACTACGTCCTTGGGGGGCTTTCACACTTTTAGAAGAAGGACAGGGATACAAAATCAAGCGCATCGAAGTTAAACCCGGTCATCGCCTGAGCTTGCAAATGCACCACCACCGGAGCGAACACTGGATCGTGGTGTCTGGCACTGCTAGTGTTGTTTGTGGAGAGCGAGAAATGATCCTGGGCAACAATCAATCCACCTACGTCCCCCAATGTACGCCTCATCGGCTGGAAAATCCCGGTGTCATTAACCTGGTGTTGATTGAGGTTCAAAACGGGGAATACTTGGGCGAGGATGACATCATTCGTTTCCAAGACGACTATGCTCGTAGCAAATAGTGCAAGGATAGGTGGTGGGTAATCGCCCATCCCCTTTACTTAAGCTATAATAACAATCATTTGCGATGCAGGAAAAGTACCCACAGTAGGGTGGAACTCCCGTTTTCGGTTGTAGCATGGTTAGTGGTAGGCGATTGGTGAAAACCCAAGGAAATGATTCATCTTAGCCAAGCAGCACAAAACGAAATTAGGCGCTTGCAGTTGAGGAATCAACAACCAGACACCCGACTTCGCCTGGGCGTTCAAGAGGGCGGGTGTTCTGGGTTATTCTATACAATGGAATTCGACCAAGCCACTAATCCAGGTGATCTCATTTACCAAAGTAACGGCATCTCAGTCGTACTTGATGAGCAAAGCCATGACTATCTCAGTGGTCTTACCCTCGACTACTCAGAAGATCTAATGGGCGGAAGCTTTCGCTTTTACAACCCTGTGGCTGCCACTACTTGCAGTTGCGGTCACTCTTTTTCCCTTTAAACCTTGAACTAGCCTATTTGGGGGGCTATAATAGTGAGGTTGTCAACTATGTGATGGTTACAAAGCTTGGTGGTATTTAACCCATGCCCACTATTCAGCAACTCATTCGCAAAGAACGCTCCAAAGCAAAGCAAAAAACTAAATCTCCCGCGCTCAGGCAATGTCCGCAGCGCCGGGGGGTTTGCACCCGAGTGTATACTACAACACCGAAAAAACCGAACTCAGCCCTGCGGAAAGTAGCAAGGGTTCGTTTGACATCGGCATACGAGGTGACCGCTTACATTCCAGGGATTGGTCACAACTTACAAGAACACTCCGTAGTTTTAATCCGTGGTGGTCGCGTTAAAGATTTGCCAGGAGTAAGATACCACATTGTTCGTGGCTCTCTAGACACCACCGGAGTCAAAGATCGACGTCAAAGCCGCTCCAAGTACGGAACTAAACGTCCCAAGTAAGTGGAAACTTTCCTACGAGCCTATCCCTACTTACCTAACTAGTGAAGGAGGCGAGGTAGGCTCAAGTTGCTTCCCTCTGGTGTCAGCCGTGCTGTTGCTGCCTTCACTTCCTTTTCAGCTATCTTAGCTTGTCTTTTGATTAGTCAGGTAAACCCCAACTATGTCTCGTCGCACTGCCCTTAAACAACGCTCAGTTCCTCCAGATCCGGTCTATAATAGCCGCCTAGTCAGCATGATGGTGCGGCGAATCATGATCGATGGCAAAAAAACTGTCGCCTCGGGAATCATCTACGATGCCCTCAACACCGTCGAGGAACGTACTGGCTCCGACCCCCTAGAAACCTTTGAAACTGCCGTGCGGAACGTCACACCGCTGGTGGAAGTTAAGGCGCGTCGGGTTGGGGGCGCAACGTATCAAGTCCCCATGGAAGTACGCTCTGGTCGCGGAACAGCCCTTGCCCTGCGCTGGCTAGCGCGATTTTCCCGCACTCGCCCTGGTCGGACGATGGCGACTCGATTTGCCAACGAAATCATGGACGCTGCTAATGAGACCGGGAGTACGATTCGTAAACGGGAAGAGACTCACAAGATGGCAGAAGCTAATAAGGCGTTTGCCCACTATCGTTTCTAATGCTGGCAATTTGCCGTCCTACAGGCGGCATCAAAGCGAGGGATTCGTAAGGGCGCAGGTGCTTGCCCCTACCTCCGCGCTGCCACTGAAGGAAAATTAAAAAAAGTATAGAATTGTAACAGCAATGGATTGGAAGGAGGTAGCTATGGCACGTACGATTCCGCTAGAGAAAGTCCGCAACATCGGAATTGCGGCGCACATCGATGCAGGGAAGACAACCACAACCGAACGAATCCTGTTCTACTCCGGGATCGCTCACAAGTTGGGTGAAGTCCATGACGGTAATGCTGTGATGGATTGGATGTCCCAAGAGAAAGAGCGGGGGATTACCATTACCGCCGCTGCCATTAGCACAAGCTGGCTAGATCACAAGATCAATATTCTTGACACCCCTGGTCACGTGGACTTCACCATCGAAGTGGAACGCTCCATGCGGGTTTTGGATGGCGTAATTACTGTCCTTGACTCTGTTGGCGGCGTTCAGCCTCAGACCGAAACGGTGTGGCGGCAGGCAGACCGATATCAAGTACCTCGGATTGCCTTCGTGAATAAAATGGATCGCGCCGGGGCGGACTTCTACAAAGTTTATAACCAAATTAAAGAGCGCCTTAGAGCCAATGCTGTGCCCATCCAATTGCCGATTGGTCAGGAAAGCGAATTTCGAGGGCTGGTCGATCTGGTGAAGATGCGGGCATACATCTACCACAATGACCTCGGAACCGAAATCGAAGAAACCGAAATTCCTCAGGATGTCCTTGAAACTGCCCAAGAGTACCGCACCAAACTAGTTGAGGCAGCCGCAGAAACAGATGAGGCACTGTTAGAGAAGTACCTCGCTGAAGAAGAACTCACCGAAGATGAGATTCGTGGTGCACTTCGTAAGGGAACCCTCGATGGTACAGTTGTACCTATGCTAGGCGGTTCTTCCTTTAAAAACAAGGGTGTACAGTTGTTACTCAACGCCGTGGTGGATTACCTCCCGGCTCCCACCCAAGTGCCTCCGATTCAGGGAGTTTTGCCAGACGGAACCGAAGATACCCGACCGTCTGACGATGAGGAACCGACATCCGCTCTCGCTTTCAAGGTGGCATCTGACCCCTACGGACGTTTAACCTTCGTTCGCGTCTATTCGGGAGTGCTACAAAAAGGCAGCTATATCTACAACGCCACCAAAGAGAAGAAAGAGCGGCTCTCGCGCTTGATTGTCATGAAATCCAACGAGCGGATTGAGGTGGACGAACTGCGCGCTGGAGAGTTGGGTGCTATTGTCGGACTGAAAGAGAGCACTACCGGCGATACCCTTTGCGATCAGAAGCATCCTATCGTCTTGGAATCGATTTACGTTCCCGAACCGGTGATTTCGGTGGCAGTGGAACCCAAAACGAAGCAGGATATGGACAAACTCTCCAAAGCACTTCAGGCTCTCTCGGACGAAGACCCCACTTTCCGCGTCAACCTCGATCCTGAAACGAACCAAACCGTGATTGCCGGAATGGGAGAGTTGCATCTGGAAATCTTAGTTGACCGGATGCTGCGAGAGTTCAAGGTAGAAGCCAATATTGGTCAACCGCAAGTTGCCTACCGGGAGACGATTCGCCAGCCTGCCGATGCAGAAGGGAAATTTATCCGCCAAAGCGGTGGCAGAGGTCAATACGGTCACGTCGTTCTCAAAGTGGAACCAGCAGAGCCTACGAGTGGCTTCGAGTTTGTCTCGAAAATTGTTGGTGGCGTGATTCCCAAGGAGTACATTCCCTCTGTAGAAGAAGGGATTAAAGAAACCTGCGAATCAGGCATCCTCGCAGGATATCCTATGATTGACCTGAAAGCAACTTTAGTCGATGGTTCTTACCACGATGTGGACTCCTCGGAGATGGCTTTCAAGATTGCTGGTTCTATGGGAATCCGGGAAGCGGTCAACAAAGCAAAACCGGTTCTGTTGGAGCCGACGATGAAAGTTGCGGTGGAAGTCCCAGAAGATTTCCTTGGGGATATCATTGGCGACCTCAACTCCCGTCGGGGCAGCATTGAAAGCATGAACACCGAAGCGGGACTGGCCAAAGTTTCTGCTCTGGTTCCCCTGGCAGAAATGTTTGGTTACGCTACAGATATCCGCTCAAAAACTCAAGGTCGAGGGATTTTCTCGATGGAGTTTAGCAAATACGAGGAGGTGCCTCGCCATGTTGCTGAGGCAATTATTGCCAAAAATAAAGGGAACGCATAACTAGCAAGAGGAACGATTAATTCATGGCACGCCAAAAATTTGAACGGAATAAAGACCACGTCAATCTCGGCACAGTTGGTCACGTAGACCACGGCAAAACGACGCTTAGTGCAGCAATTTCGCTGACGTTAGCTTCAGCAGGTACAGGAAGAAGCTGGAAGTTTGAGGAAATCGATGCTGCCCCAGAAGAAAAGGCACGGGGTATCACGATTCAAACTGCCCACCTGGAGTATGAAACAAACAATCGTCACTATGCTCACGTAGACTGCCCAGGACACGCTGACTACGTGAAAAACATGATCACTGGGGCAGCGCAAATGGACGGTGCCATCCTGGTGGTATCTGCCGCTGATGGACCTATGCCCCAAACCCGGGAACATATCCTGCTGGCAAAGCAGGTGGGGATTACCAACCTGGTTGTCTTTTTGAACAAGCAAGACCAGGTAGACGACGAAGAACTCCTGGAACTGGTGGAGCTGGAAGTGCGTGAACTCTTGAGCGAGTACGAGTTTCCTGGAGATGAGATTCCCATTGTTTCCGGTTCAGCGCTGTCCGCTCTTGATGCCCTGAGCCAAGATCCCAATATTGAGCGAGGTAGCAATGAATGGGTGGATAAAGTCTATCAACTCATGGATGAGGTAGACCAATACATTCCTACGCCAGAACGGGCAGTGGATCAGCCCTTCCTAATGGCAGTGGAAGACGTCTTCTCCATCACGGGTCGGGGAACAGTCGCCACTGGTCGGATTGAGCGCGGCAAAATCAAAGTTGGCGAAACCGTGGAACTGGTAGGCATGCAAGATACTCGCAAAACCACTGTAACCGGCGTGGAAATGTTCCAGAAAACCCTGGACGAGGGAATGGCTGGCGATAATGTCGGTGTGCTGCTGCGAGGAGTCCAAAAGGATCAAATTGAGCGGGGAATGGTGGTTGCCAAACCCGGTTCCATTACCCCTCACACTCAGTTTCAGTCTGAGGTATACGTCCTGAAAAAAGAAGAAGGTGGTCGGCACACACCTTTCTTTACAAATTACCGCCCCCAGTTCTTTGTGCGAACCACTGATGTCACTGGCACCATTCAATCATTTACTGCCGATGACGGTAGTACTGCCGAAATGGTGATGCCAGGCGATCGCGTAAAAATGACAGTGGAGCTAATTAGCCCGATTGCAATTGAGCAGGGAATGCGCTTTGCCATCCGAGAAGGCGGTCGCACCATTGGTGCTGGCGTAGTCACCGAAATTGTCAAGTAGCTCACCAACTCAATCAGTTATAGGAGCAGAAAGGCACTTGCCCTTCTGCTCCTTTGTACGGTAAGAGGTTGCCTCTAGCAACTAACCTTCAACAGGCGCGTAAATTCGCATCTCTACCACCTGAATTCAAACACCTTCGAACCTAGAAAACTAAACATGGCAACGATCGCTCAACAGAAAATTCGCATTCGCCTCAAAGCGTTCGACCGACGCTTACTCGATACCTCTTGCGAGAAAATTGTCGATACTGCTAATCGCACTAACGCCACTGCTATTGGTCCGATTCCCTTGCCAACTACGCGGAAAGTATACTGTCTGCTGCGATCGCCCCACGTGGACAAAGATTCGCGGGAACACTTCGAGACTCGCACCCATCGGCGAATTATTGATATTTATCAGCCTTCCTCTAAAACCATTGATGCTCTCATGAAGCTCGACTTGCCCGCAGGCGTCGATATTGAAGTCAAACTTTAGAGTTGTGCAGGCTGCGGAGATGGAGTCTGTATCGAGTTGGAATTGAGGGGTGGAGGTTGCACCAAGTGCGGAGGTGCGGAGGTTTCTGTGCAGAGGGGAGGAGGAGATGGTGGGCTTGTTTGCTCTCCTGCTCCCCTGCCCCTCTGCTTCCCTGCTCCCCTGCCCCTGGAGCTCCTCTACGACCTTAACTATCCCATTATCGTGCAACACCCATCTAGGTGGGCGAGGTGTGGTGATCGCTATCCAGCAATGGTATAAGAGCAAACAATTAACACTTGCGTTACAATTCTTTATAGATAAAAGTAGCGCAGTTCTGACCCACGCAAAATGGCATCTTCTTCCTCACTTGCTGTAAGAGAACTTCCCCTATTTCCACTGCCAGAGGTGGTTCTTTTTCCGGGACGTCCTCTCCCCTTACATATTTTTGAGTTTCGCTACAGAATCATGATGAACACGATTCTAGATAGCGATAGCCGTTTTGGTGTGTTGATGTTCGACCCCACTCAAGGTGAAATTGCATCTGTAGGCTGCTGCGCTGAAACCATTCACGTCCAGCGTTTACCAGACGACCGCATGAAGATTGTAACGCTAGGACAGCAAAGGTTTCGCCTCCTGGAACACGTCCGTGAAAAGCCCTATCGGGTTGGTTTGGTGGAATGGATCGAGGATGAACCGCCCGAAGAAGATATTAAACCCATGGCAACGGAAGTAGAGCAGCTATTGCGCGATGTTGTACAGTTGTCTGCCAAGTTGACAGATCAAACCATCGAACTGCCTGAAGACCTTCCCAGCTTGCCTACCGAGTTGTCTTACTGGGTGGCGAGTAACCTTTATGGTGTCGCAAGTGAGCAGCAGACTCTCTTAGAAATGCAGAATACCGCAACTCGCTTGCAACGAGAATCAGAAATTCTTTCTTCTACTCGGAATAATCTTGCTGCTCGGACGGCGCTTAAGGACGTTCTGGAGTAATTGGGGATGGGTTGATTCCGAATTGGAGCGAAGCGACTTGACAGAAGAATTTTGGAAATGGAGTTAAGAATTGCCACAGGTTTCTTGCTTTTAATCGTGGGATAATCCGCGCATCAAGTGATGTGGTGAGTCTCAATCATCTGGAAGCGGAATAGTCAAAGTGCTGTAATTACCAAAAATTTTCAGAATTTCTGTGTAACCTGGTAATTCCTCTAAAGCAGCCTGGACAGAGGGTTGATTGGTATCTCCTTCCAAGTCAATAAAGAACAGGTATTCCCCGAGTGATCGCTTCGTGGGACGAGACTCGATTCGACTCAGGTTTATCCCCCGTTGAGCAAAAACGGAGAGCGGCTTAGCCAAGGAACCAGGCATATTGGCAGGCATACTAAATGCTAGGGAGATGTGACTACCGTTAGTGGAAGGCTGTAAGCCCAGTACCCAAAAACGAGTGCAGTTGTCAGGATAATCATTAATTTCAGAGGCTAGAATCGACAAATCGTAGAGCTGGGATGCGCGAGGCGAAGCAATCGCTGCAGCATGAGCATCGCCAGCAAGATATTGCAGAGCCTCCGCACTAGATTGAGTAGGGGAAAGCTCAACTGAAGGAAGAAACTGCTCTAGCCACCCTCGACACTGAGCTAAAGCTTGGGGATGGGAATAAACCGTTCGGATTGTCTCCAAAGATGACTCCCCAGACAAGAGGGCATGCGAGATAGGTAAGACCAGCCCTTGCTGAACTTGTAATTTGTCTAACTGCCAGAGAGTATCCAAAGTAATCGCCACGCTGCCCTCTATCGAATTTTCGACAGGGACAACAGCTAAATCCGCCTCTCCCTGAGCCACCGAATGTAGTGTCTGGGTAATACTAGGGTAAGGAGATAACCAACATTGCTGATCTCTCTGCTGGGCGAGCCAGCTCGAATACGCTAAAGCCGCAGCTTCAGCATAAGTACCCGTTGGTCCTAAATGGGCAATAGAAATTGCCATAGATTACCTGCTCCCAGCTCACAGCCTTACCTAAATTCCCAAGTTTTCCAACATCATGCCGCTTTTATCCTGCTTCAGAAAGAGGGATTGGTATAAGTTGAAATTTTATGATCAACATTAGACTCAATCAACAGTTAAGTTTAAAAGCTCACCTTAATCCAGGAAGAGCTGCAAAGTAAAATTAACTTAGAACTCATCCTTCTTTATGAAGAATATCCGCTTTACTGCTTCCGAGTCAGTAGAAATCCCTGTCGAGGAGCAATATGTCCCCATTGAGCATTATCTACGCCAGCCTGAACGCCTAGTAAAAGCGATCGCTGATCCCAACTTAACCGAGCAGCTTTCTCAGGAGCGTTTTCGCGTCAAAATGCGCCCCAAAAGCTTCTTAATGTATCGCTTTCAGCCTGCCGTGGTTCTCAAAGTCTCGCCTGCTAGCGACGGAACCATCCATTTAAACTCCCAAGATTGTGCCATTCTAGGAAACGAGTATATCAACAAGCGTTTTGGGTTGGATGTCATCGGTAAATTATCTGCCACTCCAGTCGAAGGGACAACCCATCTCAAAGGAAGAGCAGACGTAGAAGTTAGGGTGGAACTGCCTCCTGCTCTTTGGTTTACGCCACAGTCTCTTTTAGAAAAGACGGGCAATAGTTTAGTCAAAATGGTACTGGGCAGAATTAAACAACAATTACTCAACCAGCTAATCGCAGACTATTATCAGTGGGCAAATAGCGATACCTCGCAAGAGACTACTAGTCATACGACAGCATCGTAGGTAATTCGGAATTATTTTTTGTTCCCGCGTTATCTGTTTATCCGACAAGCAAAAAAAGACATGCGGTGCTGGGGGGAACAACCATACTGGCGCAATGCTAGCTTATGCCGCTTCGTTGCGTATCCCTTATTGGCAGCGAGATCGTAGATGGGATACTTTTGAGCAAGGCGCACGATTTGATCGTCTCGCCAGACTTTAGCAATAATACTAGCAGCCGCGATCGCTCGTGATCGCTGATCCCCTTTCACTAAGGTTTTTTGTGGCACTGACAACTCAGGAATAGTAAAATTCCCATCCACCAAGCAAATGGCTGGCTGCACCTCCAGCTTGACGACTGCTCGCCTCATCGCCAGTAACGATGCCTGGAAAACATTGATGCGGTCGATTTCGTCAGGGGTGGCGTAGCCAATTGCCCAACCCATAACTAGTGCTTGAATCCGTTGAGCTAGTTCTAAACGCCGTTTGGCAGAGAGTTGCTTACTATCAGTAACCCCTGCCTCATCGAGTTGTGGCAATGCCGACATCGGTAAAATTACGGCTGATGCCACCACTGATCCAAACAAAGCCCCTCGTCCCACTTCATCCACTCCAGCCACTCGTGCTGAGTTGTCTGCTAACTCCGGCAACTGAGAGCAATCAAAGGGCGGGAGGGTTTGCTTTTTTGGCATCGATTAAAGGGTTGAAGGCTTGAAAGTTGTTCGCGTTCGCCGTAAGGCGTTCTCGAAGAGTAGCGTTCTCTGTAGGAGTAGGTTGAAGGTTATGTATAAGTCAATTCACTTGTAACATTCAACCTGCAACCTGTAACCCCTAACCTATAACGTTTCACGCTTGGGAGGCTTGAGCAAAACTGGCGGAAGAGCGACGGCGGCGGCGACGCGCTGAATGGTTGTTATCGGAGTCGTTGTGGTTGGATTCGCTATCGTCTGATTCGGGTTTAGACGCTGTATTATTTGTGGAATCGGGATAGGTTTCAGCAGAGGAATTTTCCGCTGTGGAGTTCGACGCTTCTGGCTGTTTAACTGTCAAAATAACTGAGTTGGGGTCTTTAACCTCTTGCTCTAAACGCACCAGCGGAGACAGTCCCATCAACGCATAGACATCTTGCTCCCGTGGTGTCATTTCTACTGAAACAGTTTTGGGCTTCTGCTCCTCTCGCCGAGAACTACTAGTGGTCTGAGGCTTTTTTGTGGGTTCAGGAGTTGTCGTAGAAGTTTCTTTTTCCGGTTTTGAGGGATGCTCTTTACCATTAGCCTTGCGAGACTTGCCTTTGCCACCCGATTCTTTTTTAGGTGTTGGTTCGCTTAAGCGACCGCGGCGACGGCGAGTGTTGTTGTTGGTTGCCCCGGAATAACTGGGATGATGTAGCAACTCCTGGTCTTGGTCGCTCTGGTCAGCCGTAGTATCCCATGTCTCCACTTCCTCAGCCTGGGGATTTGCCGATTTTCCACGCATAGATGGAACAGCAGAGGGCGCTACTTCAGCGGATTCGCCTTCAGACTCACCAGGCAAGCGAACCAAGTGCCCCAATCCACCGCAGCTTGGGCAGGAGTCACCAAACAACTCGTAAACACTCTGACCCTGGCGCTTGCGAGTCAATTCAATCAAGCCTAGTTCCGAAAGTTGCGAAATCTGCGGTCTAGCTTTGTCCTCTTTCAGTGCTTGGTTAAAGTATTCCAGCACTTTTAGTTGGTCACGCCGCGAATCCATATCGATAAAGTCCACAATGATCACACCGCCAATCTTGCGCAGGCGTAGCTGGCGGGCAATCTCGGAAGCCGCTTCGCAATTGGTCCAAAGAACCGTCTCTCGTGACGTTGCAGAACGAGTAAAGGAACCGGAGTTGACATCAATCACCGTCAAAGCTTCTGTGGGCTCAATAATGATGTAGCCACCGGAAGGGAGCTCTACTCTGGGCTTCAGGGCTGCTTGAATCGCAGCATTGACGCGGAAGTATTCTAAAATGGGCTGGCGATCGCGGTAGTGGTCAATTAAGACACCACTGGGCGCACGTCCCCCATTCCAATTTGTAAGTTGCTCTTTGACTTGCTTCACCCCAGCCTGGGAGTCCACTACAATGCGATTGACCTCGGTGGTGTAAGTATCGCGCAGGACACGCTGAATAAAATCGTCGTCGCGGTTAAGCAATGCGGGGGAGCGAGAGGAGTTTGCCTGCTGCTGAATCGACTCCCACTGCTTTTGCAGCGCCTCCAAGTCTTCCATAATTGCTTCTTCTGGTTGCTCCTCGGCTTCAGTTCGCACCAGCAACCCCATTCCAGCAGGTTTAATTAAAATTGCCAGTGCTCTCAGGCGAGAGCGTTCGTTGTCACTACTGACACGCCGGGAAAGATGCACCCCTCGTCCGTAAGGCATCAGAACCAGATAGCGCCCCGGTAAGGTAATGTTGCCCGTGAGTCGAGGACCTTTATTGCCGGTGGGTTCTTTCATTACCTGCACCAGGACTTTCTGCTGGGGAGTAAGGAGCTCTGTAATCGCACCTGCACTCCGTTTCAAGCGCAGTGGACCTAAATCGGTGACGTGCATGAAACCATTGCGCTCAGCATCGGCAATATTGACAAACGCCGCATCTATCCCTGGTATGACATTTTCAACAACGCCGAGATAAATATCACTAACCTGTTGCTTATTCGCGGCAACAACTAGTTCTTCGATTTGATCTTCGGAAAAGACAGCAGCAATTTGATGTTGCTCCGCAATGATAATTTGCTTTGGCATGCAATTTCCTCAAAATTTTGTAGCAGCTTGAGGCACCACGACCTTGTGCCTTTCAACCCTAAGCTCGTTACGCTGTTAGCATACCTATGGTGCAACTATTACGCCTTGAGCTTATAGGAAAACTGCGTAAGTGAATCATTCTAGCTATGCGTAGAGAAGAGAATTAGAAGACCTGTGCTTACTTCACAATGTTTACTTCTGCTAGTCGCTCAACTGGCCACATCCTTTCTGGCAGACTCTCCAGTTTCAAGCGCTCCATCTTGCTTTGATAGACGCGCTTAACCAGTCTGGAGAAGTTCTAGAGTGCCGACCAGCTTTCGATTGCATCTGCCAATGGTTTTTCATTGATATCAAGCCAGTGGAGCTACCATGCCACAGTTGCTCCGATTGAGCAGTTTCATCCTGCTGACTTTAGATGCTGTCGAATTTCAGCAGAGAGCATCCTCTAATCTTAATCCGACTATAACTGTAATTTGGAATGAGTGACAAGTTAGATGGGAAGGGAAAGGAAGCAGAGTCTGATTAACAACAGCACTAACCCAGCCTTATACTTGAGGCACTACCGATTGTGCCTGACGGAGGGATGGGATAGTAGTGACCGCCTGCTCTGCCACCTGATCCATCTCAGCCGCCGTGTTGAATCGCCCGATTCCAAACCTTACCGACGCATAAGCCAGCGAGTCGGGATGTCCCAAGGCAGTCAGGACGTGAGAAGGAGCTGTGGATGCCGAGGAGCAAGCCGAACCCGAAGATACTGCTGCCACCGGCTGTAGTCCCAGCAACAGCGCTGAACCATCAACACCTTCCACACTGATATTCAGATTACCAGGAAGCCGCTTGGTGGGATGACCATTGAGATGAATACCTTCCAACTGAGAGAGTTGTTCCCACAATCGCTGCCGCAACTGCATTTGACGTTGCGATTCTGACTCCCGCTCTGCTAGCCCCAACTCTACTGCTTTAGCAAAGCCCACAATCTGAGGCGGATAGAGCGTACCAGCACGTAGCTCTCGCTCTTGCCCACCCCCTTGGATTTGAGAAGCCAGCCGCACTCGCGGATGACGACGCCGCACATAAAGTGCCCCGATGCCCTTAGGTCCATACATCTTATGCCCCGTCAGCGACATCAGGTCAATTTTCATTGCCTCCACATCCAACGGGATTTTGCCGATTGCCTGGGCAGCATCAGTGTGAAACAAAACTTGATGCTGGCGACAGATTGCCCCAATCTCTGCCAAGGGCTGCAAAACGCCAATTTCATTATTAGCTGCCATTACCGACACCAAAATCGTATCGGGACGAATGGCTTGCTCAAGTTCTGCTAAGTCGATCACTCCATCGGACTGCACAGGCAAATAAGTTATCTCAAATCCTAAACTTTCTAAGTAGCCACAGGGATCAAGCACTGCCCGATGCTCAGTTTGCACCGTGACAATGTGACACCCTTTGCTAAAGTAAGCCTCAGCAACTCCCTTAATGGCTAAATTATTCGCTTCCGTAGCACCGCTGGTAAAAATAATCTCTTCTGGTGCGGCATTAATTGCATCCGCCAACATCTGCCGTGCTTGTTTAACCCCCGCTTCTGCTTCCCAACCATAAGCGTGCGTCGTGCTGGATGGGTTGCCAAAGTGTTCGGTGAAGTAAGGTAGCATCGCCTCTAACACCCGTTCATCCATGGGCGTAGTAGAGTGGCAGTCAAGATAGATTGGACGTTGCATAAAACTTTGATTGGGAATAGCCCTCTGCTCCCAGTGTAAAATCTCCACCCCACACGCATTACGCATTACGAACTACGAATTACCCCATTGACCAGACTCTAATATCGTAGCTGCGGCTACCACTCACGATTGTCTGCCCGTCGGGACTAATCGCCACTGACAAAGCTGCTTCGATTAAATCGGTGAAGGTGTGAATTTCTTCACCCGTGTTTAGATCCCATACCTTAACTGTTTTGTCATTACTGCCACTGACTATCTTGCTTCCATCCCAGCTAATCGCCACGGCGGTGACAGCCCCAGAATGACCCGTCAGTGTGCGAATTTCTTTACCCGTACTCAAGTCCCATAGTTTGATGGTTTGGTCAATACTACCACTAACAATCGTTTGCCCATCTGGGCTGATTGCCACACAAGTGACATCGCTAGTACGACCTGTAAGTCTTCCCTTCGTTCCAAGTTGAACGGTAGCATCTGCACTTCCACTCACTAGTGTCTGCCCGTCTGGACTAATAGCTACTGCATAAACCCAGTCTGAGTGAGGTGTTAGCGTGCGGATTTCCTCACCACTGTTGAGGTTCCACACTTTCACCGTTGCGTCTTGGCTGCCACTGTAAATAGTTTGCCCATCAGGACTAATCGCCACTGAATAGACTCGATCAGAATGACCCTTGAGCGTGCGAATTTTCTTACCGCTTTTGAGGTTCCACACTTTAATAGTGCGATCAAAACTGCCGCTAACGAGAGTTTGCCCATCGGGGCTAATGGCGACGGAGTGAACCCAGTCTGAGTGACCATCAAGGATGGACTTGGGGTCGCCGCTGGGCAATTCCCACACTCGAACTGTCCGGTCTGCACTACCGCTAACCAAGGTTTGTCCATCGTGCGCGATCGCTACCGAATAAACAGAATCTCGATGTCCAGCAGCCCAAATGCCAAGAATATTGTCTAGCGCCATCTAGATCTCCGTGAGGGACGTTGCGTTAAATATTAAATAAATCATCAAGAAGGTAGCATGGCAAAAGATTCTCAATGCGCGATCGCGCTCGGCAGTAATCTGGGTGACTCCCTCACCACCCTCGAAGGGACGATCAACCAGCTTTCCCAGACTGCAGGCATAACTGTCCAAGCTTGCTCTAGTTGGTATCAAACTGCACCTGTTGGTCCCCCACAACCCGATTTTATCAATGGTTGTGCCTTGCTGGAAGTTGAACTAACGCCCCAGGAGTTGCTTCGAGACTTATTTGGGGTAGAAAATCAGTTTGAGCGCGTGCGTCAACAACGCTGGGGAGCGCGAACCCTAGACCTAGATTTATTGCTATTTGATGATTTAATTTTAGAAACATCGGATCTCCAAATTCCTCACCCGCGCATGAATGAGAGAGCTTTTGTGCTGGTTCCCTTAGCCGAAATTGCCCCCAATTGGATTGAACCAAAATCTAAAGAGGCGATCGCTCGACTCGTCCAAGCGGTAGACTGTTCTGGAATTCGTCGACTATAGATTACAACTTACAGGTTGCAAGTTGCAGGTTACAGGTGCCGGTTAGCAAATCCGAGTTCCAGCTTTCTAAAACGTTCAAAATTCAACCTTCCAACCCATGATTCCAGGTTACGAACCCCCACAACTGCTCAAACAACGCCTCTTCTACCAAGGACGAAAGCTTAATTTTGAAGTCAGCACCATGCGTCTTCCTAACCAAGCCGAGGGAGACTGGGAATGTATTCGTCACCCAGGGGGGGCGCTTGCAGTCCCTGTAACCAAGGAAGGAAAGTTCGTGCTGGTAAGGCAGTATCGCTTTACCGTTGCGGGGCGGCTTTTGGAATTCCCCGCTGGCACAGTTGAGCAGCAAGAAGCTCCAGAAGAGACAATCAAACGAGAAATTGAAGAAGAAGCCGGGTATCGCGCTCACCAGTGGCGCACGATCACTAAATTTGCCCTTGCTCCTGGTTATTCGGATGAATACATTTATGCCTTTCTTGCTCAAGATTTAGAGCAACTAGAAACGCCACCAGCACATGAAGACGATGAGGACATCGAAATTGTGTTGATGAGCGCTCAGGAATTGGAGGAAGCGATTCGAGCAGGAGAACCAATTGATGCGAAATCGATTTGTAGCTTCTTTCTAGCGCGTCCATTATTGGAGTTGAAGGGATAGAGCGCTTTGCATGACGAACCGCAAAGTTACAGAAGGCACGGAGAAGAGTGAGGAGCGAAGGTTGCGGATTGCAGGTTGCAGGTTGCAGGTTATTCGAGTGAGGAGAGTCCCGTTGGGACTGACGCGGAGAGGGGATGACGCGGAGACAAGGACACCGGGTTCGAGGAACGCGCTTGATCCCTTGAGATGTCCGTGCGGAGATCTGTGTGTCCCGCAGCTCCCTGCGTTCCCGTGTCTCGGTGTCCCGGTGTCCTCTTTTTTTCCCTGTTCCCCTGCTCCCGCTACTCACCCTGCCTCCCCTGCTCTACACCTCCGCTTTGTTCTCTATACTGATCAAAGAACCTACAATTCTCTAATGTCTGAGTTAATCCTCTTCTGGCATCGTCGGGATTTACGAATTTCTGATAACGTGGCACTATCAGCTGCTCGTCAGCAGAGTCGCAAGGTAGTGGGAGTATTCTGTCTTGATCCCTACCTTTTAGAACGAGACGACGTTGCCCCCGCGAGAGTGACTTACATGATGGGCTGCTTAGAAGAATTGCAGCAGCGTTATCAGCAAGCGGGTAGCCAGCTATTAATTCTCCAAGAGAAACCCGACCAAGGAATTCCCACCCTAGCAACCGCACTCAATGCCCAGGCTGTCTTCTGGAGTTGGGATGTGGAACCCTATTCACAACAGCGCGATGCTCTTGTTAAAGATGCTCTGAAAGAAAAAGGCATTGCTGTCCACTATTACTGGGATCAACTGCTGCACGCGCCAGGGGAAATTCTTACCAATTCTGGCGATCCTTATAAAGTCTACAAGCCCTTCTGGAAAAACTGGAGTGACCAACCCAAGGCTGAACCCGCAGCCGCGTTGGAGAATGCCCAGGGATTGACAAAAAAAGAACAGTCTGCTTATGAAAAAGCCGGGGCAGTCACCCTTCCTTCTGCTCGCGATTTGGGGTTTGCCTGGGAGAATGAATTGCTGTTGGCACCAGGAGAAGCAGCAGCTCACCAGAGGTTGGAGGAATTTTGCGAGACCACCCTTGGTGAATATGACCAACTGCGCAACTTTCCTGCGGTTGACGGCACATCTCGGCTCAGTCCTGCCCTCAAATTTGGCGCGATCGGCATCCGCAGCGTTTGGCAAGCTGCCAGCCGTGCTTACAATCAAAGCCGCAGTGATGAAACTCGCAACAATGTCGAGGCATGGCAACAGGAACTCGCGTGGCGGGAGTTTTATCAGCACGCCATGTATTTCTTTCCTGAGTTAGAGAGAGGTCCCTATCGTGACACGCTCAAAAACTTCCCCTGGGATAACGACTCAGAGCGTTTCCAGGCTTGGTGCGCGGGGAAAACGGGCTATCCCATCGTGGATGCTGCTATGCGTCAAATCAATACTGTCGGCTGGATGCACAACCGCTGTCGCATGATTGTCGCCAGCTTTCTCACCAAAGACCTCATCATCAACTGGCAGTGGGGAGAAAAATACTTCATGCAGACACTCTACGACGGCGACCTTTCTGCCAACAATGCCGGCTGGCAGTGGAGTGCCTCTAGCGGCATGGACCCCAAACCACTGCGGATTTTTAATCCTGCTACGCAAGCTCAAAAATATGACCAGGAGGGCGAATATATCCGCCAATGGATTCCAGAACTTAGTTCTCTCGATACAAAAGAACTAGTAACTGGCGAGATTCCTTCTGAGGAACGTGAAGCGCTTGGCTATCCCCAACCCATTGTCCATCACCAACAACAGCAACGGGAATTTAAACAGCGCTATCAGCAGCATAAAGGGTAATGGAAGGGAGCTAGAGGGGCAGGGGAAAAGACGCGGGGACGCGGAGAGCAGAGGAGCAGGGGAAGCAGGGAAGAAGTGAGAGCGTGAGAGCGTGAGAGCGTGAGAGAGTTGGGGAAGCAGGGAGGTAGAGGAGAGACTAACGCACTCGGAAACTATTTCCCCTCTGCACCTACCACCTCTGCGCCTCTGCACAGAAACCTCCTCATCCCTCACTCCTGACTTGAATCACCTGCAACCTGTAAGTTTTCACCTGTAACCTTCAACCTTCACTCCCATACAAAGACTGAATCCAGTGCCATTGCTGGCTTAGTCCTTCTTCTAGGGGGACTTGGGGATTGTAGCCCAGAAGTTTTTGCGCTTTGGAGACATCTGCGCCGGTGTGGCGGGCATCTCCCATTGCTCTTTCGATGTGGTTGCGGCGAATGGGGCTTCCCACGATTTGTTCCATTGTTTGGAGAACATCGGCTAACACGACTCGGCTGCCGCCACCAATGTTGAATACTTCTCCGACTGCCTCTGGCACTGTTGCAGCGGCAAGATTCGCGGCAACGGCATCACTAATAAAAGTAAAATCTCGCGTTTGTTGCCCATCTCCGTAAATGGGAATGGCATGGTCAGCGAGTACCGCTTTTAAAAACTTGTGAAACGCCATATCCGGGCGCTGGCGAGCTCCATAAACGGTAAAGTAGCGCAACGCCACCACAGGCACGCCAAAATTTTGGTTATATAGCCAACATAGGCGTTCGGCAGCTAGTTTGGTAATGCCGTAGGGAGAAACGGGCTGAGGGCAAATTGATTCAGGAGTGGGAAGCGTTTCCGCATTGCCGTACAGTGAGGAAGTGGAGGCAAACACAAGCCGCTTTAAAGTTGGTGTATTTTTGGCTGCTTCGAGTAGTATCTGCGTAGCATTAATATTGCGCTCGGTGTAACCCCGGAATCCTTGACCCCAGCTTGCTCGAACACCCGCTTGTGCCGCTTGATGATAAACTACTTCTACATCAGCCAGAAGAGGTTGCCAATTTAAATCCTGAATGTCGGCTTCAATCAGCTCAAAAGCGGGATTATCTTGAAAGGCAACAAGATTTTTTCGCTTTAGTTGGGGGTCATAGTAATCATTAATATGATCGATACCAATTACCCTCTCACCTTGAGCCAAAAGTGCCTCAACTAGGTGAGAACCAATGAAACCCGCTGCCCCAGTAACAATATGAGTTGCCATAAGATTACAATTTAGAATAACGTGACTCTCACTGGCTGGTATGGCTGATTTTTTAGCGATTCCGGTAGCAGACTCAGTGAGTTGTAACCCCCAAGATTGTGGCACATTTTTTTGGGAAGGTCACCAACCAAACAGTGAGATTCACAAAGCGCATTCGGCAAAGATAGTGGAATTGCATCGAATAAATTGAATGTTTCTGGAAAACAAAAGACAATGAAGGTTTTGGTGGTTGGCAACGGGGGGCGCGAACACGCACTCGCCTGGAAACTGCTACAATCTCAACAAATTGAACGAGTAATCTGCGTTCCTGGTAATGGCGGCACAGCTCTGATCGAGCGCTGCCAGAATGTGTCCTTGCGTGTGGATGATTTCGAGGGAATTGCCCGAGTTGCTCGTGAAGAGGGGATTTCGCTAGTCGTAGTTGGCTCAGAACTGCCGCTCTCGTCGGGAATTGCTGACTATCTCCAACGCCAAAATATTCCGGTTTTGGGTCCTACGCAAGCGGGAGCGCAAATTGAGGCGAGTAAGTCTTGGGCAAAGGAGTTGATGGAATGGGCTGGAGTCCCTACTGCCCATTCTGCCACGTTTACCGAAGTTGAGGCGGCAAAAACCTACGTCGCCCAGCAGGGAGTTCCCATTGTGGTCAAAGCCGATGGTTTAGCAGCCGGGAAGGGCGTAACCGTAGCAAAAACGGTAGCGGAAGCGCAAGGGGCGATTGAATATTTGTTCGGCGATCACTTCTCACCCATTGTTATTGAAACTTGTTTGAGAGGTCAAGAGGTATCTGTCCTTGCCCTGAGTGATGGTTTAACAGTTCGTTCCTTACTTCCTGCTCAAGACTACAAGCGCATTGGCGAGGGGGATACTGGGGCAAATACGGGGGGAATGGGGGGTTATGCTCCCGCGCCTGTGGCAACACCCCAGTTGATGGAACAAATTGAGCGCCAAATCCTTCAGCCTGTGGTCAATGCTTTACGAGCCAGGGGAATCGACTACCGAGGTGTTCTCTATGCGGGGTTAATGATTACTCCCGAAGGAAAGCCTCTGGTACTAGAATTTAACTGCCGCTTGGGAGACCCAGAGGCACAAGCGATTCTGCCGTTGTTGGAGACACCTCTAGAAGAACTGCTGCTTGCCTGTACCCAGCAACGCCTAGAAGCACTGCCTCCCATCCGTTGGAAGCAAGAGAGTGCTATCTGTGTGGTGGCAGCTTCACAGGGGTATCCAGGAAGTTACACTAAAGGATATGCGATCACGGGCATAGAAGAGGCACAAAACTTGGGAGCAACTATCTTTCACGCGGGGACTAAAATTAATCCGCAGCAACAACTCGTTACCGATGGCGGTCGTGTCTTAGGGGTGGCAGCCACAGGAGAAGATTTTGCTCAGGCAACGGCAAAGGTCTACAAGGCAATTAATTGTATCCACTTTGAGGGAAGTTACTATCGACGGGATATTGGTCGCACCAAGACCGACTCAGCAAAGTCAGTGCCCTAGCACTTAGCCCGAATGTTAAAATATCTTAAGTAAGAATTTTTATAGATTTCCCTAACTCTGTTCCAAATTGTCATTTTTACCCAACTAATTGGCAGTCTTGATTTTGTCGGCTCCATTCCAAACGATTCGAGAAGTAATTGCCCGCTGGTGGTCAGATTTTACCCTCCAGACTCGCTTAATGGCTGTAGCGACTTTGGTTGTCTCCCTAGCGATGAGTGGTCTGACCTTTTGGGCGGTCAATGCCATCCAGCAAGATGCCCGGATGAATGATACTCGCTTCGGTCAAGACCTGGGTCTATTGCTAGCTGCCAATGTTGCACCATTAATTGCAGAAGACAATCTGACCGAGCTAGCTCGTTTTTCGGGGCGCTTCTATAGTAGTACCTCCAGCGTGCGTTACATGCTCTACGCGGATAAGAATGGTAAGATTTTCTTTGGCATTCCTTTTTCAGAAGCAGAAAGGCAAAACTCCCTGACGATTCAGCGCCGGATTCAGCTCCCTGAGAGTTACGCTAAAAATTCCGAAGTGCCCTTTGTACGGCAGCACCTCACCCCTAACGGGGAAGTGGCGGATGTTTTTGTTCCCCTCAACCAGCAGGGAAAATATCTAGGCGTGTTGGCAATTGGGATTAACCCCAATCCCACTGTAGTTGCCTCCTCAAACTTGACCAGAGATGTCACAGTTGCCGTTTTTATCTCGATTTGGGCATTGGTCATTCTGGGAGCAGTGTTTAATGCTTTAACCATTACCAAGCCGATTAAAGAGCTGCTGGTGGGTGTTAAAAATATCGCTGCCGGGAACTTTAAGCAGCGGATTGAAAAGCCCTTGGGTGGTGAACTGAGCGAGTTAATTTCCAACTTTAACTACATGGCAGAACGGCTGGAGAGCTATGAAGAGCAAAATATTGAAGAACTAACTGCCGAGAAAGCCAAGTTGGAGACGCTGGTTTCTACTATTGCTGATGGGGCAGTCTTGCTCGATACCAATTTACAGGTAATCTTAGTGAACCCAACTGCACGACGGATTTTTGGTTGGGAAGAGCGTAATTTAGTGGGAGAAAATGTGTTGCATCACCTCCCCTCAGCAGTGACGGTAGAAATTACCAGACCTCTGTATCGAGTTGCTGAGGATAAAACCGCTACAGAATCCCAGGAATATTCACATGCGGAATATTCGGGCAGCGAGGATGCTGAAGCACTTTCTCATCTGCGCGAGGGAGGTGAGTTTCGCATCACGCTAGAGCAGCCTCACAAGCGCACAGTTCGCATTCTCTTGACTAAAGTGCTCAACCAATACCGCGAGGGAATCAAGGGAATTGCTATGACAGTGCAAGACATCACCCGCGAGGTGGAGCTGAATCAAGCCAAGAGCCAATTTATCAGTAATGTTTCCCACGAGCTGAGAACGCCGCTGTTTAATATCAAATCTTTTATCGAAACCCTCTATGAGTACGGAGAAAGCCTCACTCAACAAGAGCGTCAAGAGTTTCTGGAAACGACAAACCACGAAACGGATAGGCTCACCCGTTTAGTCAATGATGTTGTAGATTTATCTCGACTAGAATCCTCCAAAACTTATCACTTTGCCGCCGTAGACTTGGCGCAGCTTACTGAGCAGACACTACGTAGCCATCACCTCAATGCTCGGGATAAGGGAATTACCTTGAACCAGGAAGTGGAAGCGGACTTACCCGCTGTGCAGGGAAATTACGATTTGTTGCTTCAGGTGTTTGCCAATTTAGTCGGGAATTCCCTAAAGTTTACAGAATCAGGGGGAGAGGTAACGATTCGCGCCTATCTGCTCGAAGAACACCAGGTTTATGAAGCAATCCCTCGGGTGCGAGTAGCAGTCTCTGATACCGGAATGGGAATTGACCTAGAAGACCAACAGGCAATTTTTGACCGTTTCTTCCGGGTGGAGAATCAGGTTCATACCCTAGAAGGAACTGGACTGGGACTCTCGATTGTCAAAAATATTATTGAAAAGCATCACAGCACAGTTCACCTCGCCACCGAAGTGGGGGTAGGGACAACGTTCTGGTTTGACCTCCCTATTGAGCAAAAGCAAGCAACCTCGTCGTCGCCAACTGCGGAGTCTTCTTCGGTAACAGACACTGACTCACCGGACAAAACAATTAAAAATTAAAAATGCAAAAAGTCCGTAGTCACTAGTCCGCAAGTCCATAGTAGTTAACGCTCATCAAACTTGACTAACGACTAATGACTGATAATTCAATTAATGACATTGTGCATTTTCCATGCAGAAGCGTTGGGGAATGTAAGCGCAACTCGGGCAACGGTAGTCACGCAAAGGCAATCACGAAACTCAAAATAAGAATACTGAGCAGAATCAGCAATCCACGATTTCTTCGGTACCAAGCTTTGAAGCCTTCAATACCACCCAATTTACGGGAGCGAGATGAGCTTAACTCACTCTCAGGCTTAAAGCGATTCTCGTACAAAGTACAGGTCTTGGCGTAGGGACGTTGGGGAAGCGTACATGTGTCATCCTCATGGTAGAGGCAGCTATCGCACAAAAACTCATCTCCGGTCGCTTGGTGCAAGGGAATCCCAGGATGACCGTATGCTTTTAGAGGAGCTTTGCAGCGGGGACAGCTCACTGCCTGAGCATCAACGAATTGTTGACAGCGGTGACATTGGGGCATCGGTTACAGCTTGGTAAGTTTTGGGCAGATATTGGTGGGATGTATTCTTGCCGCAGCTTAATCGGATACATCTCTAGTTTTAGCGATTAGCCACCGGTGATTGCTCTGCCCCTAAGCTTTCGATTACCATGCTAATTGCCTTGAGGAGTGCGCTGCATCATCCTAATGATATTTAACCAAGCAGCCTAATTATGCCATTATGTAGGGGTCAAGGGAGATAATGTGGCAGGGAAGCTGTCTGAAGAGATAGTTGGCGTTTTTGCCGATTCCAACTTCCCGGTTGCTTCACAGCTTGCTTATGATACCCGGTTGAGCCAAATCATTAGGAATACGGTATGGAAAGTAATAACTGGATTAAGCAGCTACTCATGATTGGTGTGGGAACAACCTCTGTGGTAGCTGAGAAACTGCAAGAAGTTAGTGAGCAATGGGTGAGAGAAGGGAGGATCAACCCTGACCAAGCTAGGGAGTTGGTCGATGATTTGATGCAGCGGATTCGCTCTGAGCAAGGAAACTTTGAAGAACAACTAGAGCGGCAAATGTATCAGGTATTGCAGGACTTAGGAGTTCCTCGTAAAGGGGAACTCGATGAGCTGCGCGGACGCATTGATCGCTTAGAACGCCAGGTAAGGGATCTCGAAAATCGGAGCTGGCGCTAAATTATAGCTTCTCAAGAGGAATCGTGCATGAGAGAAATTGTAATTAGCTTTGGGGTCATGGTTGCCTGTGTTTTAGTACTGCTAATCGCTCAAGGGTTCAATAGCGGTAGTGCGCAGCAAGCCATCGCCTCGGAGTCGAGTAACAACCAAGCCGAAGCGAGTGCAGAAACTCTAGACAAGCAATCTGAGGACGACAACACTAATCTGAGTTCGCCCAACATCCAGGGAATTGATAGCGATGAAATGGTCACTACTTCCTCGGGATTGAAGTATATCGACATTAAAGAAGGAGACGGGGAATCGCCCAGTCAAGGGGAAACAGTTGTAGTTCACTACACCGGAACCCTAAAAGATGGGACGAAATTTGATAGTTCGCGTGATCGCAATCGCCCTTTTTCGTTCAAACTAGGCGAAGGACAAGTGATCGAAGGCTGGGATGAGGGTGTTGCCTCGATGAAGGTTGGTGGGCATCGCAAAATGGTCATTCCGCCACAGCTAGGTTATGGGGAAAATGGAACTGGGGGCGTGATTCCCTCGAACGCAACCTTGATATTTGATGTAGAACTGCTCAAAATTAGCTAACACAAAATGAATTAACTGGGTTGGCCTGCTAAGTTCCGAAACTTCGTCAACTCTGGGGCAAACAGCAGTTTAATCGTTCCGGTGGGACCGTTGCGATGTTTGGTAATAATTGCTTCGGCAACTCCTCTGTCGGGCGAATCGGGATTGTAGTATTCATCCCTGTAAAGCATGAGAACTAAATCCGCATCTTGCTCAATACTTCCGCTCTCGCGTAAATCCGACATCATCGGTCGCTTATTTGTCCGCTGCTCCACTCCCCGAGAGAGCTGAGACAGAGCGATAACGGGCACTTTCAGCTCGCGGGCTAGCGTTTTGAGGCTTCGGGTGATGCGAGATAACTCTTGCACGCGGTTATCGCTGCCATTGCCTTCCATTAACTGCAAATAATCGAGCAAAATTAAGCCCAAATCTCCCTGTTCTGCCTGGAGGCGGCGCGCCTGCGATCGCATCTGCATCACGCTCTGATTGGCGGTATCGTCGATAAAAATTGGCAACTCCGATAGGTTCCCAATCGCTCTACTTAGGGATTCGAGGTCATTCTGAGTAATCCGCCCTGAGCGCAAGCGATTACTATCAACTTCTGCTTCACTCGCTAGTAGCCGCTGTGACAACTGCTCTTGCGACATCTCCAGGCTAAACATCGCCACTGGTAACTGATGTTCCCCAGCAATACTGCGGGCAATATTTAGTCCAAAGGCTGTTTTTCCCATTGACGGTCTGCCTGCGAAGATTAGCAAGTCAGAGCGCTGGAAACCACTCGTTATGGCATCTAAGTCATAGAAGCCACAGCGGATACCTGGTAATGTACTTTGGGTGTGCCGATTTTCAATTTCGTTAAATGTTTGAATGATGGTATCGGCAATGGGAACCAAGCCTTGCTGAGGGCGCTCCTGGGTAAGGCTGAAAATTTTTTGCTCGGATTGGTCGAGGACAGACTCTAGCTCCGTGGCGGTATCGTAACCTAGCTCGGTAATCTCGTTGCCCACAGAAATCAACTGACGGCGCAGGTATTTGTCTCTAATTAACGCCCCATACCCATCAATATTGACCGCCGAAACCGTGCGGTCTACTAACTGCGCTAACTTGCTTTTGCCTCCGACTTTCTCAAGGATGCCATTGTCCTGTAACCAAGTGGTAACGGTCATTAAATCAGTCGGCTTCCCCTGGGTATGAAGCTTCAACGCCGCTTGATAAATCGCTCGGTGTGCCTCAGTGTAAAACGCTTCTGGAGCAAGCAACTCAGCTACCCGACCCATTGCTTCTGGGTCCAGCAAAATACCGCCAAGAATGGACTCCTCAGCCTCCAGATTTTGTGGGGGAAGGGAGTTGCCAGAAACCTGAGAGTTAAATCCGTGTGCCATTGCCATAGTTCGGTGCGGAGGAGCGGAGGTGCGGAGGCGCGGAGGTGCAGAGAGAGCAAGTGAGGAGTGAGGGGTAGGGGTGGCCGGCGGCTCGCCCGTACAGGAGTGAGGAGCAAAATTAGCTGATTTGATGCAAGGATTCTATCAGAATTTCTAACACTCTCACCCTCTCACGCCCTCACTTCTTTCCCCTCTATTCCTCTGCTCCCCTGCTCCCCTGCTCCCCTGCCCCCCTACTCCCCTAACTGGGAGAAACTTGAAGTTCAATCTCGGCAGTGACTTCTGAGTGCAGCCTTACTTGTGCCTGGTAGAACCCTGTCTTACTGATGTCCTCGGGAAGGCTAATTCCCCGTCGGTCTACTTCCTGACCAGTTGTTTCTTTAATTGCCTCTGCCAGTTCTTGGGTGGTGACTGTTCCAAAGATGGCATCTCCTTCTCCCACCTGTTTGCGAATGGTGAAGCGACCAATTGTTTCGAGGGCAGTCTTGCGCTCCTCTGCTTTCCGTTTCTCTTCTAGCAAGCGTTGTCGCTCTTTCTCTTTTCGGTGTTCAGCTTGCTTGAGAATCCCGGGAGTCGCTACTGTGGCTTTCCCTTGGGGCACTAAATAGTTGCGAGCGTAGCCCGGTGCGACTTCAACTAAATCATCGGTTTTGCCCAGTTTTCTAACATTTTGATTCAATACAACTTGTACGCGCTTTGCCATAGTTCCTCCTAGAGTTACAGGTTATAGGTTACAGGTTACAGGCTACAGGTGATTCAAGTGAGGAGTGAGGAGGTGTTCTGTGCAGAGGTGCTCCAGGTGCGGAGGAGAGGAATTGATCTGCTTGTTTTTCCTTTGCCCCTCTGCTCCCCTGCTTCCCCAGCTCCCCCTGCTTTCCCAACCCTCTCACGCTCTCACGCGCTCACGCCTCACTTTCCCAACTCCCCGCGTCATCCTATTAAAATCGGTCTTTCATGCCTCGCAGATACCCAAATGTCTGTACGGGGTCTTTACTGTTAGCTGCTGTTTGTAGCGCCGAATCCTCCCAGCGGAGAAAGGGATTGGTGCGCTTTTCAATGCCCAGTTGAGAGGGAATAGTTGCCTCTTGGTGACGGCGTGCTTGTTCTACTTCAGCGTAACGGGTTTGTAAGTCTGAGTTTTGGGAATCGACACTCAGGGCAAATTTGAGATTCTTCAGGGTATACTCATGACCGCACCAGACGCGCGTATTATCGGGTAAATCCCGTAGTTTGCCTAGGGACTCCACCATTTGAGCGGCTGTTCCTTCCAATAGCCTGCCACAGCCTCCGGCAAATAAAGTGTCGCCAGAAAACAACTCTCCTGTTTCCTCGGGGGATTCTGGGGGAAAATAGTAGGCAATCTGAGCGCGGGTGTGCCCTGGCGTAAAAATAACCTTGCCAACGCGGCCTGCAAACTCCACATGGTCCCCCTCTTGCAAAAACTCCTTTTGCTCGGGGATTCTGCCTTTATCTTCTACTCCCCCATAAACTCTGGCATCGGGGAAACTTTCTTTGAGCTGCCGATTGCCTCCCACATGGTCAAAATGATGGTGAGTATTTAAAATGGCGACTAACTCTGCCCCCAACTCTTCCAAAAGCTGCAATACAGGTTTGGCTTCTGCCGGGTCAACGACTGCTGCGGTCTGCCGTTGGGGGTCATGCAGTACGTACATGTAGTTGTCAGATAGTGCTGGAAGCCGTTTTATCTGCATCTGTTACTTCCTCGGATTATTCTGCTGTCTACTAGGGTTTCTTTCATCGCGCTTCGTTATTGATAAACTTTCCACTTTACACCGCTGCTGAGTCAGTCTCTGCTTCTGAGCATTCGTTACTAGACAACTCCAGGCAATAACCCGCACCGTACACAGTCTTAATATAGTGGGGATGACGTGGCTCAGGCTCTAACTTGGTTCTCAAATGCCTAACATGAACCCGGATAGTTTCTACATCGTCATCTGGGTCGTAGCCCCAAACTTCTTTAAGGATTTCACTGGGGGAAACGGTTTGCCCATGACGCTGCAATAAACAGTGAAGTAACTCAAACTCTAAATGGGTGAGCTTGATGGTTTTGTTAAACCAAATCACCTCGAATCGTTCCGGAACCAGCGTCAAAGGACCGTAATTAAGTATTTCAGAGTGCTTTGCCGCTTGGGGAATGCGGTCTGCTCGCCGTAGTAAAGCTCGCACCCTTGCCAACATCTCTTCCACTTCAAAGGGTTTAGTTAGGTAATCGTCAGCACCCGCATTCAACCCCTCTACCTTGTCATGAGTTTGACCAAGAGCTGTCAGCATTAGAACCGGAATATCGGCAGTGCGCTTATCCCGACGCAGTCGCTGGCAGATGGTGAAGCCATCAACTCTGGGCAACATCAAATCAAGCATAGTCAGCTCTGGCTGTAATTGCATCGCTAGAGCTTGACCTTTAATGCCGTCTTTGGCCAGCTTGACCTTGTATCCAGCCATCCCCAAGTTGATAGATACTAACTCTGAAATTGCAGGGTCATCTTCAATGACGAGTATTCGAGGCATCATGGAAAGGCGTTGGCTATACTCTAATTTTTTAAGTTTCGATAATAAATGTAGTCACAACATTAAGAATACTGTACTTATTATAAGCATGAATTCTGAATTTTTTCTAAAGACAACTGGAGCTGGCTTACTCCTTTCAGAGAAAATAAGCCGCTAGCCTAACATATATTAAGATAGTTTGACATATTATAGCTGGCGTAATTTCAACTTTTTTGCTTCTGCATGGAGTTGCGATCGCCTTTTTTGATCGAACTCCATCAATCTCTCAGCAGCGCTCGTCAACTAAGTGCTAAAAAAAATTGCAGTATTTTTTATACTTTAATACTCCCGTATTTTTTCGGAAGTTAGGCGCAGCACCTCTCTGCCAAATTCGCAAAAAGTATTAACAATGAAGCATAAAGTACCTTATCAACCTCCCTGGTATCTCAAGAATGGCTTGTTTCAAACTCTAGCCACCAGCTTCTGGTATGGAAAGAGCTGGCAACGCTGGGGGAATGGGGTTCGGTGGTTATCTCACCTGCCCGTTGTTCGGTGGCAGGAGAAAGTGTTTACCGGGGCGGAGGATGTGCCTTTATGGGGATTGTGGAGTTGTCCAAACCCGGCAAAAGCCACTCTCATTATTAACTATGGCATTACAGGAGAGACAGATAATGCCTGGTACGCTCACGTCCTTGCACGTAAAGCCTACGCAAGGGGTTGGGCAGTGTTGCTCTACGATTGGCGAGGTCACGGTAAGAGCGCGGAACTCTCGCCTGTGCCCACTTCGGATGGCTGGCGGGAAGGGGTTGACCAAGTGAAGTTGGCACAGCAGTTAGTGGATTTGGGATGTCCAGCAGCAGTGGCACTGGCCGGCTTTTCTCTGGGAGGACAGTTAGTTCTGTGGGGATTGAAGGCAGCAGTGGAAGAAGACAGTGCTTTGATTCTCACCGGTGCGGTACTTTCTCCCAATCTGGAATCCAATCGTTCTCTAGACTATTTGACTACCAAGCCCGCTGGAAGGATAATTGAGCAGGCTTTGACCAATCAGTTACGCACTGAGGCAAACAAACGTCGGGAACGCTTCCCGGAAGCAGTTAAACCAGCGGCAGTGGAGCGAGTGGACTCGATTCGGGCGTTTGACCGAGAGATGGTGATTAATTACTACGGGTTCGCTAGTGTGAGTGAATACTATCAAAAGACCAGTGGGCTCTACCTGTTGAATCGGTTGGAGTTGCCTTATCTGGTGATTTATGCAGGGGATGACCCCATGTTTGATCCAGCCTTAGTGCCAGAGATAGAACGGCGCGTGAGTTGTAATCGGTATGGTCATTTAATGTTGACTCCTCAAGGGGGTCATGTGTCTCATATTGCGGCAAAGACAGGTTTAGAAGATGAGTTTTGGGGTCTCAATCGGTTGCTGGAGTTTTGCGAGGAGCAGGTGGAGTAGGGGGAGCGGAGGGGCAGAGGAGCAGAATATACCTGCAATCTGTAACCTGTAACCTTAAAGCTCATCCCGCAGCGGTGCAACGCCAAAAAAGGTAGTCTAGTTGTCCTTCTTGTCCTTCTTGTCCTTCTTGTCCTTCTTGTCCTTGTCTTCTTTGTCTTCCTTGTCTTCATCTTCTTGTTTTGATTCCAGTTCGCGCTGTGCCTGCTCTTTTTTCTTCTGGGCTTTTTTATAATCGGGTTGATAGCGCAGGGCTTTGTCGTAGGAAGCGATCGCGTCTTTGTATAGCTCTAAGTTAAACAGGGCATTGCCTCGGCTATACCAGGCTTGATAGTAGTCGCTTTGGAGGTCAGTAGCTCGCTTGTAAGCCGCGATCGCTTTTCGATATTTGCCTAAATTATAGAGAGCATTGCCCTTGCTAGACCAAACTTGAGCATCGTCATCTTCTAATTTCAGCGCTTTCTGGTAAGAATCAACCGCATCGGCGTAGCGCTTTAGTTGATGGAGTGCCCAACCGCGACCATACCAGGCTTCGTAGGAGTTGGGATTAAACTCAACTGCCTGGTCAAATGCTTCCACTGCCTCTTCATACCGTTGCAAATGATTTCGCGCACTCCCCAGACTATACCAGGCTTGTGAGAACTTGGGCTGGAATTCTACTGCTTTCTCGTAGGATTCCACTGCTTTTTTGTACTCCTGCAAATTCATTAAGGCATTGCCCCGCTGATACCAGCTAAAGTGAGCATCAGGCTTCAACTCCACCGCTTTGTCGTAAGACTCAACCGCATCCTCATACCGTTGCAAATTGTGCAGTGCCCAGCCGCGCGACTGCCAAGCGGAAGCATCCTCTGGTTGTAAATCCAGCGCTTTCTCAAAAGAAGAGATCGCTTCTGAATATTGCTGCAACTGGAGTTGGGCGTTCCCTTGTCCCTTCCATGCCTCCACCTCTTTAGGCTCGCGTTGAATGACCTCATCAAAAGCAGCGATCGCTTCTTCATAGCGCTGCAAAACTGCAAGTGCCTGGGCGCGACCTAACCAAGCTGGCGTTGACTCAGGCTGGAGTTGAATGGCTTCGTCATAGGCTGCGAGGGCATCTTCGCTGCGATTCAAAGCTTGCAGCGCATCGCCTTGCCCAATCCAGGCTTGGTGCATATTCGGTCGAATTTCCAGCGCTTGTTGGTAAGATCTGAGGGCATCTTTGTAGCGATTCAACTCATAGAGAGTATCGCCCCGATTCTCCAACTCCTTGGCATTCGCAGAATCCATAAAGTGGCTAATCGAGATTGCTGCCGCTGCACCCACGCCTAATACCCCAAGAGTAACTAACCCGATAGGTAGCCAGGAATGCGATCGCTTGGGCTTCTCTACCTCAGACTTTTCTACCTCAGAAGCAGCGGATGGACGCGCTGGCGACACGGCGAAGGTAGCGCCAGTAGCAGTATTCAACCCTTGCAGCGCTTGCAGAGCCTCCGTTGCTGAGGAGTAACGCTGCCGAAAGTCATAGCGCACCATTTGATCTAAAACTTGGGCGAACTCAGAGCTAACCGTTGCCTGCTCGTTCCAGCTAATTTCACCCGTTTCTGGATGAGTGGACAGTTGCTCTGGAGGGCAACCGGTGAGGGCTTGAATGCCGATAATTCCCACTGCATAGACATCGCTACTTAATTTCGGATCACCGTTGGCTTGTTCGCTGGGACGGTAGCCAGGAGTGCCAATCGCGATGGTGAAGTTCGTCTTTTTCTGCGAAACGACTTGGGTGCTGACTTGTTTAACTGCACCGAAATCAATTAAAACTAACTTGCCGTCTTGTTTGCGTCGGAGGAAGTTGTGCGGATTGACATCGCGGTGAATCACATTCTGCTGATGAACGAATGCTAAGATTTCGAAGATATCTCGCAACAGAGAATGGACTTCCGCCTCACTTCTGACTCCCCCTTGGTTAAGTTCTTCAGCTAGCTCCTCACCTTCGATGTATTCCTGAACCAGATAAAACTCTTGATTTTGCTCAAAGTAAGCCAAAAGCCGAGGAATTTGTGCGTGAGTTCCCAGGCGATCTAGCGTTTGGGCTTCCGTATCAAACAGCCGCCTCGCGGTTTCCAAGCTTAGTGAGTCAGATGCTTGCGGTTTGAGTTGTTTGACTACGCACTGTTGGTTCCCTGGTAAGTGCTGATCTTCTGCTAGGAAAGTTGTACCAAATCCCCCTTGCCCAAGCTGAGAGAGAATTTGGTAACGTCCACTGAGTTGTTGTCCAGAAGCCAAATTCATAAAAAACTGCGCGTCTCAAAATGCCCATTTCTCATAATATTTATGGATTTGGGAGAAAACGCGCTCTCCACAAGTGAATGCGACAAGCTTAGGGTTGATGGAAGTTCCCATCAATCATAAATTTTGACCACTCCCAAGGATTCAAGCGGTGGAGTGGGGTTCGAGCAGGAATAGCAGACAAAGTCTGTCTTACCTTCCCTAGCCCCACGGTTGGAGTCCCAACCGCTTTAATATTGTTGGCGGCGTTCCAATCCCTGCGGTGATAACAGCGGCAACATGGGCACTGCCACTCTCTAGTAGACAAATCCAGAGATTCTAGAACATAACTGTAATTGCTACACGTCTTAGAGTTGGGATACCAAGGGTCAATATAGACCACTTGCTTCCCTTTCTTGGTAGCCACCCATTCCACAATTTGTAGAAAATCACCTAAAGCCAGATCGCAAACCTTCCGTCCCCAAAGGTGCTTCATCCCTTTGAGGTGAAGTGTTTCAAAGCACAATCGGTCAAAGGAGTCAGTGAGTTGATGAGCTAGTTGCCAGAATCAATCACAGCGCTGGTTAGCCACTTTGTCGTACTGCCTGAGTAGATGTTTTCTAGCTTTTTCTCTTTGACGAGAACCTTTTCGCTTTTGGGAGAGCTGCTTATTGGAGGCGCGAATTGGTTTTAGAGATTGTTTCAGAAACGGATGAAGTGAGATTATAGACGCAGCAACACCTCGGTATCCTTTGTTAACTATCACTTCATTTGGGTATCGAGAAGACGGAAAAGGTTATTAACAGGCAGTATCAAGAGCCGTTTAGAAGTGTTAATCCACGACAAGGCAAGAGAGCTTGATTGTGAAGTGTTCAGTCTGGCAGTCGAACCTGAACACCTACATTTATTTGTGAATTGCCCGCCAGATGTTGGTCCTTACGACATTATGCACCGTATTAAAGGTGCGACTGCTCATACACTAAAGCGAGATTTTTCCGAGTTAGACAGACTCCCTTCTATGTGGACAAGAAGTGATTTTGTGTCTACTGCTGGTAATGTCTCTGGTGAAACGATACCAATGTACATAGAACAACAAGGGAAAACGTGACGGTGGCTGAAGCCAAGATACTGTTTGCGCGGGTTTCTGCGCACTTTAAAAGTGCCGTAGTCTGGTAAGCGTAAGAATGTATCAGGAAAGCGAGGTGTAATAACCCGAAGTTGGTGCGTAGTAGGTAGGGCGCTATCTACGGTGTTAGGAAGAGTAAGACAAGCTTGGCTTGCATTTTCCGTTTGAGCGCCGAATCCAGGCACTCTTAGTCGTGGGAGTGCGTCAAAAGTTGTGCTGACGTGTTTTCTGGCATTACCAATCTAACCAGGGTGGGAGCTATCTCCTTGAGGGGGAGAACGAAATTTACCTCATCAGGGTCAATGGCAGCTTTCGGCATACGGAAATTCTCGGAACTCGCTTTATCCTGGGCGATCACTGTACCGCCCTGCTTTCTGATTTCTTGTGCCCCATTTAAGCAATTGCGACCGCTTCCTGCGAGAACTACAGCAATTCCCCGCGCTTGACAATTGGCTGCCACTGATGTGAACAGTTCGTCCGCTGCGGGGCGAACGAAGTTAACTCTTGCCGTATCTGAACAGGGAAAAGTTACCGTTTGAGTTTACCATCAGGTGTTTGTCATTGACACTCTCCTACCTGAAGGAAGGAGATTCTCGCTTCTACGGGAGAATCTAGAAAGCACGGAACTGAATCCAGACACTTTCCCCGATCTCAAAACCTTAGATCACAGAGCTTCCTAAAGGAAGGGGCCTTAGACCCATGATTTTTGGGTAACGGCAATGTAGACACTCCCCGCACGGAACACTTCACCTTCTTCTGCCGGCTTGACGAGCAACCTCGTCCGCCTACTGAAGATTTCGCTCAGATGGCTAGGATATTTGGGGCTTATGTGCTGCACCACGGCAATAGCTGCCGGAAAGTCTGCGGGTAAGGCTGACAGAACCTCAATGAGTAGCTTGCACTCCACCTGCAGAAGCTGCGATTACCACTATCTCGAAGGAAGTATTAGAGGAGCAATGCAATTAATCCCGCACTCAATCACCTTTGCTATTTATCCTAGCAGAATAGGCTTTTTAAATCGGTGGCAGGTGATAAGGAGATGAGGGGATGATGAGTTTGCTTGACCGAGGCAACCGCGGTGGGAAGGCACTTATGAGGCAGAAGTATAAAGGAGGAAGGCGAAAGCAACAGTGGTAGACAACATCTGCACGTTACGCCATCTGGAAGGGCATAGGTTCCCCGTCCCTATTTACAATATCTGCTCTCTGCCCTCTGCCCAAAGCCCTTATTCGATGACACTTCACTACCTCACCGCCTCACCGACTCGCGCAACTTGATCTCAAATGCATAGCCGCTCATGTATTTAAACCAGGGTCTTCAAAGCGCAAAATCGCTGCTGCTGGTGCGTTAACAAGCATTTGATCCGGGTCTAGGGGAAACACTTTCCCGCTATTGAGTAGGGTGTAAACGGCTGCAAAATCTAACATGTCTTCGTCGCCAGCTTGTTGTGACTCATGCAGTTGCACTGTGTTGTTCCGGGGGTCATAGTAGCCCCATTGTTGATGACCCATTGCCAGGAATAACGAATCAATGAGCTGATAGTAGGAAGCTTTGACGATTTCTTGAAGATCGTAGGAGCAAAATTCCGGTTTGTTCCCAATCATCTCTTTGAAGCGTTCAAATGCCTCTTGTTGGGATTGCTGAAAATAAGGTTGCGCGATTTTCCAGGCTTGCTCGTGCAGTTCTTCTGGCTTCAAACCTTCTGGATTGCCAGTGATCGCATCTTCCATTAAGTTGGGATAACCGCTTGCTTCTTTGTAAATGGGAATGAGATACTCTACCCCGAATAAAATCAACGGGGATGGGTCGTCCTCCCGCAAAAGATCCTGTATTCCGGCATCCAATTGGTCAAAGAAGCGCTTGATTTCGTCTTTTTGATCTCTGGCTCCTGGTCCGTGACCGTGAAGCATTAAACCACCCCGTCCGGCTTGTTTTGCCGATCCAGTGCTCGGGGTTTCTACCCGTTCTTCTGGGACTTCAAACTTGAGTGCTTCGGAAAGACTTTCGGGGACTTCTTCAATGTTGTTGACATTCAATTCATTAACGCGATCGCGTGTTGCCTCTAGCAAGCGCACTTGGTCTTGAGAAAGCCCTAAAATGTAGAAGCGCTCATTGCCACCCAACAGCGGCAGCAGTGGCTTCACGTGGAAGCGATCGCTAACCACCACGAGTTCCTCAAAATTGAGGGGCAGGCGATAGTAGCGAAAGAAGTTCGGGGCGATGAAGATTGCTAGTCCATTATTCTGGTGCCGCCAGAAGTGATCGTCATCGAGTTCGTAGGCAGGATTGACCATCCCTCTGGCATCTTCTGAATCGACACCATTGTTAACGAGGCGCTCTTTTGCCACCTCAAGTGTATGCTTGAAGCGAATGGGGTCTTGTTCGATGTCTGGTCCTGCCTGATGAGTGGGCAGATAAATGGAGACACAGTTTTCTCTGGGGTGTTCTACTAGCGTTCTTAATTCGTTTCTAGACAATCGTGCCATGCGATCGCTTTACCTCCTAGCGTCGTTGCAAATACCATGAGTGCAATAGACCTTTTGCACGCATTACCAATCTTTATGAATGGGGAAAAGTTAAAGGTCAAAGGGAAATTCTCCCTTTACCCATTTCCCCTTCCCCTTTACCCGACTTCTGCTGCGAAGTCTAATTAATGGGGCTTGACCAGCATAGATCGATCTCAGCATAAATTCTTACCCGATTCATCCTTCTTGCGACAGGAAAGTTCGGGAGTGCAAGTGAGCAATGCTGGCATACTCTCCCTTAAACTTCTCCAATAAGCGAGTATAAACGGGAAGAATTTTTTGATACACCTCTACATTTTGAGTGATCGCCTGCTGTTTTTCCATCTCCCCAATCATCTCATCCACCCTTTCTAAGGCGGGAATTTCCTTCAAAGCATACAGCCCCAAAACTGCTGCCCCAAAACAAGAACTTTCCTCAACTGCTGGCAGAGTAATCTCGCGGTGGAAAACATCAGCCAGGATCTGTCGCCAGAGTAGGGATTGGGTAAAGCCGCCATTGACGTGAATGCTAGTTGCCTCGCCCATGACATTCTCCAGTGCTTGTAGAACTAGGTAGAGATTATAGACTACCCCTTCTAGCACTGCGCGGATGAGATGGGCTTTGGTGTGGTGTAAGCCCAGTCCGAAAAAGCTGCCTCGGGCGTGGGCATCCCAAAGTGGTGATCGCTCTCCAGTTAGATAGGGATGGAAGATTAGTCCTTCTGACCCTGGCGGAACCGTCGCGGCGATCGCGCTTAAGATGTCATAAATATTTTGATCCAGATGCTTCGCTGTTGCAACCTCCGAATCTGCCAGTTGTTCCCTTACCCAGCGCAGAACAACTCCCCCGCTGTTAACCGCACCGCCGATTACCCAATGACTTTCGGTGAGGGGATAACAAAAGAGCCGCTGCTGGGCATCTGTTCTGGGTTTGTCTACCATTGCTCGAATTGCGCCACTCGTTCCCACTGTCACGGCAACTACTCTGGGAGAAACTGCACCTACGCCCAGATTAGACAGCACGCCATCACTTGCCCCCATCACGAGAGGAGTTTCCGCAGCAAGTCCCATTGCCTCCTGATATTCAGTTTGCATGGAATGCAAAAGGTGGGTTGTGGGTACTAACTGAGATAACTTGCTTTCATCGATGCCAGCGACTTCTAGGGCGAAGTGATCCCAACTAAGTTGTTGCAAATTCAGTAACCCCGTTGCCGCTGCAATGGCATAATCCACCACATAGGTTTGAAAGAGGCAATAGACAATATACTCTTTAATGGAAATAAACTTTGCCGCTTGCTTAAACAGTTCTGGATACTCCTGCCGCAACCAAACTAGTTTACTCAGGGGGGAAGAGGAATGAATGGGAGTTCCTGTTGCGAGATAGATTTCCTGTGCGTACTCTGCTTGCTTGATTTCCTTTGCCCATTTGGCACTGCGATTGTCTGCCCAAGTCAGACTTTTAGTAATAGGTTTTCCTGCTGCGTCAACGGCAATTAGACTGTGCATTGCTGCACTCAAGGACAAACACAAAACTCTCGCAGGATTAACCTTGCTATCTTCGATCACTTTGCCAACTGTCTTGATGACAGCCGCAAAAATTTCATCTGGATCTTGTTTTGCTGCTCCTGGAGTGGTTACATGCAGAGAATAGGACACAGTATGTTGTTTAACCACCTCTCCTTTTTGGGTAAATAAAACTGATTTAGTGCTAGTCGTACCAACATCAACTCCGATGACATAACCCATAGTTTCATTTTCCCTGAGCCAATTGACAATTCTAACTATGGGTTTGCTGAGGTGGTAGACTCCCTATAGGTATGCATGAGGCGTAACGTCCATTACGCTGTAGGTACATAGCAGTTGTTCACTCAAATAGAAAAACTGCTGTAGGCGTGGGTAAGTTTTAGAGAATGAGAAAAGGGAGCGATCACTGCTAGCTTCTATAGCCATCCCTGGTAATTTTCAACCTTGAGAAATGTCTAAGGTTATTGTCGTAGTGAACGCCGAAGTTGATGAGACTGGAAACCTTATCGCGGCTTCAAGAGCAACAGAACAAATGATCGCTGCCCTGAAACGGGCGATCGCTTCCCACTCCCCTGAACCGATCACGGTGGAAGTGATTGCCGCTGCTATGCTGTGGTCTAATCCCCAACTTTCTCAAGAGGAGGAAAAACCTGCTTTCTACTGTCCTTTGACGATTGAATTACCCGAAGCCTTTGAATTTCCCGCTCAACCCATCTACCAGGCTTGCAAAGATATTCGAGGCAGGCGTCAATGGGTAGAGCAACAGCTTAACTTGGCCACAGGACTCACTCAGCATCAACTCTGGTTTGGTAACTGCTGGTTGCCAGTAGTACTCACAGCTAAGGGAGCACTCTACGGAGAAGTAATTGGCGAGAGCGTGATTCCCAACTCCTACGAGAAGCCTGTAGATTTGCCTGATGATCTGCGCCAGCACCTCTATTATCTTGCCAACCAACTCCTGCGATCATTATCCGCTCCACCAGCAGTTTACTTAGTGCAGTTCGGGTTTCGAGAGCGCAAGATTATCTTTGATCGACTTTGGCCCTTTCCGGCTGCACCTGCAATTGCTAGTATCGGCGTTCAGCACCCTGATTTATTCACCTGCCACTGGCACTGTCTTACTCGTCAGCCGATTTTAGACTTAGCGATCACTCCACCCCCAAACAGGGTATAGGAATGGGGATGGAATTTGCGATTGGGAAGTTCAGAAATTGTTCCGAACTTCAATTTTTGGGATTACCCCCACTAAACTGTGCCGCTGGAACTCACAGCTAAACAGTGATTTCACAGGCAACGCAGCTTGTTGGCGTTCTAGAAGACCGATTTAGTAGCCTCGAGAAGCGCCCCCTCTGCCGCCGCCGCTAAAGTTACCGCCAGACCGCTTTTTATCCTCACGAGGTCGAGCTTTATTGACTTTCAAGTCACGACCCATCCACTCAGCACCATCAAGCGTTTCAATTGCCGATGCCTCTTCTGCTTCGCTTTCCATTTCCACGAAACCAAAGCCCCGCATCCGACCAGTTTCCCGGTCGGTTGGCAGATAAACCCGCTTAACGGTTCCATATTCTGTGAAGACATCCGTCAGGTCGTCCTGAGTGACTTCATAAGATAAATTACCTATATAGATGGACATCAAGTCTCTCCAAAATCCGATGGTGCAGAGATTTCATTTCGCAGAGGCACTTGTTAAATTCTGAAAAAACAAATACCGTCGAGCTAAACTGAATCCTCATCCAATATTTAAGCACAGAATTGCCTCTGTCTTCAGGAAAATAGAAATAGTGTCGGCAGTTATGAGGAATGCCCAACCTTAATTGCAATCAATCTGCTCTTGCCTTGCATGGAACCAGTTCTCAACTGGGATTGGCTCTCAGTAACTTCGCTGATGATACCACTGCTCGAACCTGGAACTTAGGACAAGATTTGTCCACCCATCTGCAAACATACTTAGCAGAATTTCTCAAACCCTATAGTTGGAGGGACTTGGCTTGGATTGCGATCACTAGGGGACCTGGTAGCTTCACTGGCACTCGCGTTGGTTTAGTGACTGCCCGCACGCTGGCGCAACAGTTAGAAATTCCTCTATTTGCTGTCTCGACTTTGGCGGCTGCTGTCTGGTCGCAAACGGACAAAAGGCAACAATCATTCCAGAAGCCGATTGCTATCCAAATGAATGCCCGTCGCGGTCAATTGTTTGTGGCAATCTATGAGGTTGCGGCTGATGGTTGGGGCTTAGTTCCGCAGTTATCCGATCAGGTGATGACAACTGAGGCTTGGCAGGAAACTCTGGAGAATTTGGAGACGGCTTACCAGTTAATCGATACTCCAGCAGATCTCGGAGAAACTGTCACAAGTGTGCTGGAATTAGCTTATCTGGATTGGCAACAGGGAAAGCGCCCCCACTGGTCCGAGGCACTGCCGTTTTACGGTCAACATCCAGTCTAGTTGAGGGGAAAGTGAAGGCAAAAGGCAAAAGGCAAAGGACAATTGGCGATTAGCAATTAGCAATTAGCCTTTTGGTTTATTTACTGCCTCGATCTAGATTACCAGTGAGTTTGGCTTTCCATCGATGTGTCTATTTTATGATGTAAGAGAGTTTCCAGATTTAAGAATACTTGATTTTGTTATCTGTTAGTTCCTATGACATTACCACAACAGACTGAACCAGTCGTATATCAGGGTCACTTTGGCGAATTTACCATTAATCAGGGTGATCGCGTTGGTGTCATCATCTACCGTGCGGGTTTGATGGTGGCAGCGTTGAGCTTTGCTCTAGGTAGTTTCCTGGTGCTCTGGCAAGGAACAACGCCAGTCGTTTTGCAAACCTTGACGTTCCTCTACGGAATGTTTTCCTTGAGTTTAGGAGTCAGTTTAGTGACAGTTCATATCTATTTACTTCCGCTACATCGACTCCTACAAATCTTTTGGCTCATTGGCACGGTTGCAGCAGCAGCAGTAGCATGGCAAAGTAGCGAACCGCTTGCCCTATCGGTTTACCATCGCCCAATGGCACTGTTTGGTGTGGGCTTTATCTTCGCCGCCTTGACAGGTATTTACTTCAAAGAAGCGTTTTGCTTCAACCGCTTGGAAACTAAACTCCTCACACCGCTAGTGCCACTATTGCTCTTAGGACATCTAGCGGGAATCTTGTCCCCAGCAGTAGAGCAGGTTTTACTGGCTAGCTACAGTCTCTTATTTATCGTGTTTGCCTTGCGTAAAGCCGTGCAACCCACTCCTCCAGACATTGGGGATAAGTCCGTGTTTGAGTATCTCAAGCAGCAGCGAGCAGCAAAGGCTTAATTACCTCAATTCACTGATAAAGAGAGGATCACCATGAAAGCCTGGGAAATGCAACCGGGCAAAGCGGGGTTAACCCAAAGTGATCGCCCAGAACCGCAGCCGGGGTTCGGGCAAGTTTTGATTAAGATGCGAGCTGCATCCCTGAACTCTCGCGATCTTCTGCTCATTAAAGGGGCGGATAGTTTTCAGCCCCAGTCGCCGCTCATTCCTTTGTCCGATGGCGTGGGCGAAATAGTGGCTGTTGGGGAAGGGGTAACGCGCGTGAAGGCAGGTGATCGCGTGGCAAGTATTTTTATGCAAAAGTGGTTAGAAGGTCAACTTTCGCCGGAAAAGGCACAATCCGTGTTAGGGGGAGCCTATGACGGGGTTCTCGCCGAATACGTAACGCTACACGAGGATGGTGTAGTTCGCGTGCCAGATCATCTCTCGGATGAAGAAGCTGCTACCTTACCCTGTTCTGCGGTGACTGCTTGGCACGCACTGATTGCTGAGGGGAAGATCAAACCTGGCGAAACAGTTCTGGTGCTGGGTACAGGCGGCGTTTCCCTTTTTGCCCTCCAGTTTGCGAAATTGATGGGTGCGCGAGTGATTGCTACCTCCAGTAGTGACGCAAAACTGGAACGGGTGCGTCAGTGGGGAGCTTCAGACGGGATCAACTATCAAACTACGCCCAACTGGGGCGATCGCATCAAGGAACTCACCAATGGCATCGGGGTTGACCACATCGTGGAAGTCGGCGGTGCTGGTACTTTGAACCAATCCTTACATGCTGTTCGCATGGGGGGTAGCATTAGTTTGATTGGCGTACTGAGTGGAACGAGTGGCGAGATTACTACCGCCTCTATCCTACTTAATCAAATTCGCGTACAAGGTATCTACGTGGGCAGCCGCGAGATGTTCGAGGCAATGAATCGCGCCATCGCCCTTCATCAACTCAAACCGATTGTTGACCGCGTTTTCCCCTTCGCAGAAGTTCCAGAGGCACTGGCATATCTAGAAAGCGGCAAGCACTTCGGCAAAATCGCCATTCGTGTTTAACTCGATTCCAATATTAGTATTCTCCCACTGCAAAAACACTTTGGTTTTCGGGAATGCTCTAAAAGGGGCGCTTTCCCTTCAATGGGGTTTGGAGTCGGGAGGAGTAATAATTGGTAGAAGAGCGTGCTTACTGGCTTGCTTGGTCACAGATTACAGGCGTAGGAGCTGTATTACTCCGGCGTGTCCAGCAACATTTCGGGACACTGGAGGCAGCTTGGGAAGCTCCAGCACAGGCTTTGGGAGAAGTGGAGGGGATTGGAGGGCGATTAGTAGAGGCAGTAGCGCAAGGGCGATCGCAACTCCATCCAGAAGAACTTCTCGAACAACACTGTGCGAAAAATCCTCATTTCTGGACTCCAGCCGATGCCGAGTATCCTCGCTTGTTGTTAGAAATTCCTAGTCCTCCCCCGGTGTTGTACTATTGTGGCGAGATTAATCGCCAAGAGAATCTTGGTAGTACACCGCTGGTAACAATTGTGGGAACACGCTATCCCACAGACTATGGACGTCGCTGGACGCGCAAAATTAGTGCTGCCCTCGCCCAGCATGGCTTTACAGTAGTATCCGGGATGGCAACGGGAATTGATGCCGAAGCCCATCGTGGCTGTTTGGAAGCCGGTGGGCGAACCTGGGCAGTTATGGGCACGGGACTGGATTTGGTTTATCCTGCCAGTCACAGCAAGCTGGCTCGAGACATCCAGAAGCAGGGATTAGTGTTAAGTGAATACCCAGTAGGTACAAAGCCAGAAAGGGGACATTTTCCAGTTCGCAATCGCATTATTGCTGGATTATCCCGTGCCGTGTTGATCGCGGAAGCACCACAGAAATCTGGTGCATTAATTACTGCCCGCTATGCCAATGAGTTTTGCCGCGATGTTTATGCCCTGCCAGGTTCTCTGGATAATGAGCAATCCCTAGGGTGTTTGGGGTTGTTGAATCGCGGCGCTAATCTCGTGTTGAGTGAGGGACATTTGCTGGAGATGTTGGGAACCATGCCGCAACTGGATGTAGTTGAGCAATCCCCACAGCCTCCCGAATTAGAACCAGAATTGGCACAAGTATTGCAAGCGATCACAGTTGAGCCTACTTCTTTTGACTTAATAGTGCAACAGGTGGGACTATCAGCTAGTTCCGTCTCTGGTATTCTCTTGCAGTTGGAGTTACTGGGGCTAGTTTCTCAGTTACCAGGAATGCGTTACAAAAGAGCAGATTCGTAGGGGCGAGTCGCCGGTTCACTCCTACTCGTAACTATCACTAAGCAAGTCATCAGGTTATACCAATTTTATATAGTTGCGATAGAAATCTTTGGCTAGGGAAAGGGGAAGGGTGCGGAAATCTGGTTTTTTGTTAAGGCAATTTGTGAGACATGTGTGGTGCGATCGCTTCTATGTCCTAGCGCAGAGTAATTGCTAAAGCGGTGCCCCTTCGAGGCGATCAAGAATTCAAGCGCGATCGCTTACTTTTCCCTTACGACCAACTGGAATACACATCGGCGTTCCCGCCACTGGATCCGGCATAATTCGGGACTCTACTTCAAACACCTCACGCACTGTCTCTTCAGTGATCACCTCTTCTGGTGTTCCCTGGACATGAACCTGACCTTCGCGCACCGCCACCAGATAATCTGCATAGCGACAAGCTTGGTTAAGATCGTGCAGCACGATCACAATGGTTCGTTTTTGGCGCTCATTCAGTTCGTCCAGTAAATCCAAAATCTCCATCTGGTGCGCCAAATCCAGGAAAGTGGTGGGTTCATCCAGCAGAAGAATTTCTGTGTCCTGAGCCAGTGCCATTGCTAGCCAAGCTCGCTGTCGCTGTCCACCCGAGAGGGTATCTACCGTTCTGTCTGCCAACTGAGTCATTCCTGTGGTTGCTAGTGCCTGCTCGACCATCTGCTCGTCTTCTTTCGACCACTGTTGCAACCAATTTTGGTGAGGATAACGACCCTGTGCCACTAAGTCACGCACCGTTAGCTCTTTTGGTGCCGTAGGACTCTGAGGCAGCATTCCCAGCCGTTTTGCTACTGCTTTGGTCGAGAGCTTGAAGATGTCAGCCCCATCCAGGTAAACCTTTCCTCGACGGGGTTTCAACAGTCGAGCTAGTCCTCGCAGCAGCGTGGATTTTCCACAGCCATTGGGACCAACTAGCACCGTAATCTTTCCCGCGGGAATTGCTAGATTGAGGTCGAGAATAATCGGCGCACCGTCATAGCCCAGGGTAAGCTGCTTCGTTTCCAGTCGGTGGGTGGAGTGTCTGGGTTGGTTCATTGCTGAAAGGAGCTAATTGTAAATTGTCAATTGCTAATTGCGCACTTGCTGATTGTCCATTGCTCATCGTTGATTGCTCTATTAGCCATTAGCCATAAGCCATTAGCGAATAGCGATTAGCAAATAGATAAAAAAAGGTGCACCAACGGCAGCGGTGATAGTGCCGCAAGGGATTTCAGTAGGCGCAAAGAGTAGCTGTCCTAGTAAGTCTGCCAACACCACAATCATTCCTCCCATCATTGCCGCTGTTGGCAGTAGCCCTTCATGAGAAGCTCCCACTAACTTCCGCCCTAGGTGCGGAGCCATTAAGCCCACAAACCCAATCGCACCAGCAGTAGCAACAGAAGCTCCTGCTAAGGCAACACTACAGAGTAGCAACAAACCCTGCCGCCACTCCACGCGAGTGCCCAAACCACGCGCCACCTCGTCTCCCAGGTTGAGTGCATTCAACTCCCGTCCCATTAGCAAGGCGAGTGACCCAAAAACAAGCAGCCAGGGGAGTAACGCCCCAACTTCTTCCCAACTGCGTCCGTAGACACTTCCTTCTAGCCATACTAAGGCTTGAGAGACCCTGTTAATTTCGCCGAAGGTAATCATCAAATTAGTTAAGGCGCTGGCAATGAGTTTGAAACCGATACCAATGAGGATCAGCCGTACGGGGGAACTTCCGCCTTGCCATGCGAGTAGATAGATGAGTAGAGCAACAGTCAAAGCTCCACCAAAAGCAGCCGCAGGCAGGGCAGATACAGGAGCGGCTGGCAGCAAAATAAGTAGCGTGACTGCCGCTAGGGATGCCCCCGCATTAACGCCGATGATGCCGGGAGCTGCGAGAGGATTGCGGGTGATGCCCTGGGTGATGGTTCCTGCGATCGCCAATCCTACCCCCACTAGAAAAGCTGCGATCGCTCTCGGCAAGCGCAGGGTATTGACAATAAAACCATAATCTGCATTACCTGTTTCTATACCCAAAATCGTTTTCACCACATCAAGGGGTGGGATAGAATACTCTCCCTGCCCGACACTGATAACCATGGCTGCCAGCGTGACTACTCCCAATGCCAGCAATACATAAGGAACCCGTCGCTCCACTCGGAAGGAAAAGGGAAATCTCTTGGGACGAATGACTAACCAGTTGTTGTTCATCTCAGCGTTAGTTGCTAGGCAACTCGGTAGTTACCTTCAGGAACTAAATAAGAATCTTTTTCATTATCCTGTTTGAACTATACCCGATGTTCGGCGACAGGGAAAGACCCCATCTCGATGGGCGCAAAACTGCGATCGCTAACCCTCGACTCTCTGAAGGGGATGTCTGCAAGTGCTACAGTTATACCAATTCTCTAAATACTAGCTACACATCAACCATCAACTAGCTAATCCCATGGAGTGAGCGATCGCATTAGTCGAGGCGTAACTCTGCTCACCCATGGACTAATTGCCTGTTGCAACTCTGCAATAGAATCAAAATGCTGCCACTGTAGCCAACGCTTAAATTCCTGCCAAACCCGTTCAATCGGATTGATCTCTGGGCAGTAAGGCGGCTGGAACAGCAGGATGATATTTTTAGGGACTGTCAAGGTTTGGGCACTATGGGCTTTGGCGTTGTCCACTTGCATCAGGTGCAAATCATGGTGGATAAGCCTGTGAGAAGGTCTGTAAGAACTCTTCAAAGCACAAACTGTCTAAGTGAGAGAATTCCGACATGAAATGTTGACCACTGATGGGCTCGACCACTCCATAAAGCCAACGAGAGAAACTGCCACTGCACCTCAACGAGAGGTTTGACCCCAAAGCCAGTGAGTTTCGGGCGCTGCACAGTTAATAGACCACCCGACTATCGTCGGCAGAGAGCGTAACGAATCTGCTCTACATACTGACGTGTTGAGTTTCACCTATGTGAGAGGGCATGATGTGTCCGGCGTTTTTTTGAATGCCTCCACGATTGCTTCGCTCCAGCAGGAATTAGGCGGGACGGTCGAGCCACTGCGACCTCCTCATGCTCTCGTGGCCGGATTACCGCACCTGGCGTCAAGCCAGCCCCCATGGGAGTGTTCAGGTTATTCCTCGAGGGTGGTGGTGAACGGCTGGGCTCGGGCGAAGCGCGACGGTGGAGCCAAGATTACGAGCGCTTCCCCGAAACTGAAAAAGCTTTCATTTACTCAGCGAGGTTACGGTGTTTACTTCCGAAATTAGTATGATTCTATACTCTTTACACCTCCTCTTAGCTGAGTATTAAAACTAGTAGAATTAGTTTGGCACTATCACTTGACGAGCTTTCCACCGACCAAGGCAAAACGGCAAGTTGTTGTTGTGGGTAAAGCCGCCCTTTTTTTTACGGCGGCTCAGCTAAGTTCAGACCTGTAAAGTTAACTTGGGTGCGGTCAGTGTAATACCGAAGTAACTCAGGATGACCTCTAAGGCATACTCTCGGATGTTATAGCCTTCAGCTAATACACTGGTTTGATCCCAAGCAAACCATCCGTGATTGTGGTCGAATCCAATCTTTCCACATTCTGTGAACTCGGGGTAATCATCTCCATCCTTGTTGCGAATATAGACCCCCTCAAAGTTTCCTGTGCCTGTCTCAATTCTTTTGGTCATCCAATCTTGCCCTGCTGCTTGTCCCGGTATTAATTTGGGCGGTTCATCCTCTGTGGGAAATAGATGGTTTTCTGGCTCTACACCAGGGGCAAGGGAGTTGGTTGTATCCGAAACTGGTGTGGCGGTGTGATTTAGGTTCTCGTTTTCAGATTGGTGTTGACTGTCACCACCATCTCTATCACCCCAGGAATCGCTCTGTTTGAAATCAAATTTTTCACAAAGTTCCTGTTTAACCTGTGCCACCTGAGCTGTACTGAGACTCTCAAAAAGTTCCTCTAAGGCTTGCACAGCGGTATGGTAGTTATTTAAATTCTTTTCCAGCTCGATTTGCTTCTGCTCAAGTTCTTCTTCTCGGTTATGAAGGGCAGATATCTGTTGTTGAACCTGTGTACGCTCGGTTTGGACTTGTAGCAGCCATTTTTGTAGGATTGCCATGTTTAACTTGATTGTTCATTTGCTAGATGGACAAAGGCGGCGGTATTTCCCCACTGCCGCCTTTTTAAAATGGATAGTGTAAAGATTGGTGATTTGTTCGTCTTCCTAGATTGTTGAGGTTAACTCGGGCTTGCCTGCCTCAACGAGAGCGGAAGTGGGTATTAGTGTGATACAGTCAGTTTTTTGATCTTCATCGGTTTCAGCTTCGGGCTATTGTGCCTGATTATTTGACTCTCACCAAATATTGACTAAAGTTTGCTCTGCTGTGTTTCTTTCTCCTCTGAACAGAGCCTTTTAAGTTAATTTTACTGCTGTGGTGCTTACATTCAAGAGGAAACGTGACGGGACTTAGCAAAGCTAAGCAAGTTGTCTAGAGGAAGATCAAGGACAGTGCTAGCCGTGAAATTTGACTTCACCACTGGTCAGTCTAACTGGTCAGTCTAATGGCTTCTTCGTCTCAAGTTGACGGTCTCAGGCTAGGAGTCTCGATGGGCAAGTGGCTGGAGTGCCTGTAGAAGTTCGGCAGGTGGTAGTAGTAAATACTTTTCCCTAAGTGACAAAAGAAAGATAAATCACTCTAGGAGGCTAAAAACAGAGTCGTCGAGGTCATAACCCAGAACTTGAGCCATTGACTTGATGCGAGAGCGGCTAGGAAGTCCTTGCTCCTCTAACCATTCTGTGAGGATAAATATTTTCTTCATCACGAAGATTTCTAGAGCCTCTGGATTGTACTGGATGCCTTCTTTACGGTTGAACTCATGGGGAACCAACATGGCAGTATAGCGACCTAATTCCCCCGATTTCCAATCCAGCAGAAACGGCAACCACTGATATTTAGCATCCAAGCGCACAAACCACAGCCGCACTTCTGGGATTTCGGAGAGTTCTCTGGGATCGGTGGGTTCACGGGGGTATTCGATCTCAAAGTTAAGCTGCTGTTCGTAGTCAGCAATTTCCCTTTTTTGAAACAGTTTTTCAATCAAGGTTTGGATGGGAGAGAGATCCAAACTGTGAATGGTATCAGAGTTGAGAGTAATAGTTTCTGTCATCTGATCTTGTCTCGCAATTGTTAATTCCTTGATGCTCGAATGAAATCTCGGGGCATGGTAGTTATTAAAATTATGAATTACGGGTACGGGCAACGCTCACAAGCTTCCCAGTGTTCCTCGGAAGACAAGGACACGGGTGCGACGGGGCTCTCAGAGGAGGGGGTGTGTGCGCCAACTGCGGGCGCACCTTGTAAGCCCCGTCTGTCCGTCGGCGCCTTGCGAACCGCCGGCTCGCCCCTACGAATTACCTAACTGTTCCTCTCGCTTACTTCCCCATCCACAATCTCATATCCCCAGCTCGGATGGCGGTTTGCCAGTTGCTTGGCAGCCTCATACTCTCCTATACGACACAACTCAGCCAACTGTTGATATCCCGCCTCTTTTTGCCCGTGCAATTTATCTCTACGGTGCTTCTCTCTTTCAGCATCTGAGCAAGGTGGGCGTTGCCAACCAAACGCATCAATTTCGTGAATTCGTTTCACATTCACCTCCTTAAAAAGGGAATTTGTCAACGACTTGCCCATCAACGATTTGGTATCCCCATTCGGGATGTTCGGCAATTTGCTTTTCTACCAATGTTTGCCCCATCGGTGTTTTGTAAGCTTCCTGCAACGCAGAAAGACTAGGAGGCTCTTTTTCTGGCTGCTGCGATTCGGCTTCAACCTCCTCCTGAGCATCAGAACTAGACGTTAGCCGAGAAGATTGCGGCGCTACCGAAGAAAGCTTTTCCATAACACTTTGTTTGGTGATTTGTGGTTTGTCCGTAAAAGAGGGGGGAAGGTAGGGAGTTGCCACGCCGGAGTTTTTGGCTTTAATTGCTTCATCTGCTACGCGATCGCATTTTCTCAAAAATCCCTCCCACAAGTCTTTCCCTAAAACGGGATCTCTGAGATCACGGCGGGCTTTCGATAAGGCGGCCTCGATGGGTTCTCCTTTGTTGAGGTGATACTGAGTGCGTTCTTCCTCTAATGCGGGATAGGGCACTCCTGGTTCAATCTCCCATTCCTGCTGATGTTTTTGACTTTCTCCTAGGGAAATGCCAGAAATAAATTCTTCCCAAAATGGGGAGATAATGCCTTTAGTTATCCCATCAATAATCTTAAATACCCATCCCGAAGGATAATTCATTCCTTGCTTTTTGGCATAGTCGAATAAAGCTTTTTGAAACGCTTCAAATTGCTCCTGAGATTCCCAAGGACCTTCAAATTGATAATTAGGAGTAACTTTGACGGAAATAGGCTGGCGACGGACTGGAAAAAATTTGTCAGTTTTGACACCTCTAGAACGGCGACCCACCGGGTCACCCCTACCTACTGTGGTGTCGTTGGTTTCTGGGGCGCTTTCTGAGTCTTTGGGGGAAAAAGAAGACGCTTGCTCCCCGGCAGCTAATCTTTTCTCAAGCGCATCAACATCTGGTAAAAATGAGCGGGTTTCGCTATTATTATCTAGCAACTCCTCTTGAAGCAGCGCTCGCTCTACCAATTGACGTCGGGCTAGTTCTTGTTCGCTCCGATTTAAACCTGTGGCATTTTCAATTTCTTGGCAGCTAAGGCTCACCCAGTCATCGGGATTGCTACTGTTAAAAAGATAGCAAAAAAGCACAGAAGCGGTAACACCACCAGTCACTTTCGCTAGCCCAGGATAGTAAACGGCAGCATCTCCCAGATTGCGCCAAAATGCTCCTAGTTTCATGGTGACAACCTTGCTGTTCGCACTTTTTTAAGGTGCTAACACGCTTACTAAAAGACGATACCAATCTTTAAGATAACAAGCATGGTACCTCACCACCGAGTCTAATTTTTGCCAAACTACTAACTCAGGCAGTAACACGAGACTCTTCCACTATGGGAGCGGAACTATTTGTTGTAGCCACGAAGCGATTGCTCTATGGGCACTTGGATCCCACAGCATCACGTAGGAGCGCAATCCGCTTAGAGTGGACATTTTGAACCTTACCAGGCTAAACTAGTGAGGAGTACGAGTTATTCATATTGGTAATCTAATAACCAGTATCCCTACAAATTCTCTGCTCTAGTGAAAACCAGGGTTGTTGCGTCAAGCCTCATTGTTAACAGAAGGCTTGGCTTTCGCATGCAGAAGTAGGAGATGGGAATGGAAGGAAAAAAATGGATCGGATACACCATCAGCGAGAAACCTTAAGTACGAAAACTAAGGAAGCGTCGGCAAAGCCAAATCGCTCTCTAGAAGACGCATTAAACCAGTGTCAGTCTCTAGGAATGCGCTTGAGCCGCCAACGCCGCTCGATTTTAGAGCTGCTATGGCAAGCCGAAGAACACCTCTCAGCCAGAGAAATTTATGATCGCCTCAACCAACAAGGTAAAGAAATTGGTCATACCTCGGTATATCAAAACCTAGAGGCACTATCGAGTCATGGCATTATCGAATGCCTGGATCGCTGTGAGGGACGGCTATACGGCAATATTAGCGACACTCACAGCCACATTAACTGCATCGATACTGACCAGATTATTGATATTTATGTAAAACTCCCCGAAGATCTAATTAAGCAAATTGAACAAAGAACCGGAGTAGAAATTACTGAGTATCGGATTGATTTCTTCGGCTACCAGAAATCTAATCCCGATCACGAAATTAATAGCCAATCGCCTCAAACTATACCTTCCCAATAGGCAGGTGATCGCACTTACCCAGTTAGAGTTAGCATGCTGCATCTGTGGCAGAGTTTTTGGTTTGGCTGTGTGTGCCAGCGAATAAGACTCCCTAGGGTGACGCAGCGTCTAGTTGGGGCGATTGCATCCAGAGAGATTTTGGTTTAGTTTCTGATTAGATTAGGCAAAACGGGCTTGAAGAATATCTAATTCTGATTAAACTAGGGGCAAATGCGCCGAGCAGATGATAAAACAGGCTTGGTTGGAACGCGCTCTTGAGCCGCAAAAATTGCCCCTTTATAAGAACGATTCGTGAGCGATCGCCCAATTCAACTGCTTCTCGTTGACAATGACCCAGTTTTTCAATTGGGTTTCTCTTCTGCGCTCGAACCCTTTAACGACTTACAAGTTGTTGCTCAACTTGATACAGCTACCGCCGCTTTAGAGAGACTCGCCGAACAGACTGGGGAAAATGCCCCCGACTTGGTGGTATTGGAGCTAGGGATTGGGCGTTCCTCTCCCCATCAAATCTCTGGCTTACAACTGTGCCAGCAGTTAAAAAACCAGTATCCCCACTTACCGATTTTCCTACTCAGTGCGGAAGCGGAACCGGAGCAACTGGCTACAGCGCTAGACATTGGTATCGAGGGCTACTGCCCGAAAGGGATAGCGATCACCGAGTTAGTTCATGCCCTCACTCAGGTAGCATCGGGGGAAACATACGGGAGAGAATCGGCCCCACGCGCCTTTCAGGATGACAGCAGCGCTTCTACAACGTCATCCCCTCGCTCCCAACCGCGTCATAACTGGCTTTACAAACAGCGCCAATCGGGCTTGCGCTACATTGACGAGAATTTGGCACAGGTGAGAGCACAGCTACAAAAACATTCTCAGCTCTCTCTGTTTGATTGGCTGTTTTGGACAGGAGTGCGGCGAGAACTGGTAGTGTCTCGCTGGTTGGTGAATCAGCTTTTGCCTGTGGAGGTTGTTTTTGTCTCGCCCAACCAGGAAGAAGGGGAGCAGGGTAACAGCAGCAGGAACGCGGGGACGCGGGGAAGCGGGGACAAGGAGGGGGAGAGAGTTCCCCAGCATCAAGCTTTAGCCCCGACAGAGATAGAGCAGCAGTCTGCCATTACGCCCCAGCAATCAGTTTCCTCAGCAGTATTTGATTCTACCCTGGCAAAAATCCAGTTGGGCGTGGAAAACCCGAGTGGCAGCCCTTTGGAAATTGACGTTCTCCAGCCAGACAAAAAGAAGGAACTGCTGTATGTAGTTCTTAATCAAGTCAGGGAAGCAATGGAGGAATTGCGCTTTTTGCAAGTCACGCCCGAGCAGTTGCCCGAGAGGCGATCACTCATCCTGCGAGATTTGTGGCAATCCTCAACAGTGGAATTTTTTAGCAAATATTACACCCCCACTGTGGGAACTTACGAGTATCGCATTTACGACCTCATGCTACAAAATGCTGCGATCGTGCAGGAGATGATTTTAAACAAAATTCCCCTAGTCGTGGAGCTATTCGCCTATTTAGTTTTTGAAAAACCCCTTGTGGTTGAGAATGTTTCCTACCGCATTGAAGCTCCCGAAGCCAAAGCACGAGCCGAGGCACTCCTACAAAACATGAGCGTGCAAATTGCCAATAGCGTGATGCAGCTACTTTTAAATAATTTTCCCGAAGTGGAAGAAGTAAAAGAAAGTTTGTATAGTAGGCGCTTTTTTTCATCCCGAGAAATCACTCGCTTTCGCAACAATTTATCCTGGAAATATCGCCAAAATTATTACTGGGAAGAACCGAAGGCAATTTTTGAGAGCAAGTATCGTCTGTTTGTCCTGAAACGCAACAGCATCCAAACCATATTTATCTATACCCCTCGCCAGAATGAACTCCTCCAGCTTCGGGGAATTCGTTGGAGTGTCACCCTTGCTTTGGAAACCCGCGATGCGATCGCTCCCCGCCTTCGTTCGGTGGTTGGATTTGTTGGTAATGGCGTTTTCTATCTCCTCACGCAAGTCATAGGCAGAGGGATTGGCTTAATTGGGCGCGGAATCGTCCAAGGATTAGGCACCACCCTACAAGACACCCGCTATCGCAAAGATGGCGAACGAGGGAAGTAGGTACGGGGACGCGGGATGGGGGATGCGGAAGGGGAAAAAGGAAGCAGGGGAGGCAGGGGGAGCAGGGGAAGAAATATTTAACCCTTTAATCTGTTTAATCTGTAATAGACGCGAAATTTCGCCTCCCTAACATTAACCTGTAACCTGCAACCTTTAGCGCAATCCACGACAGTGACGAAACAGTGAAGTTAGACTAGGTGCAGGCTCTTCTACTTTTGGTTATTGCCATCTACACCAAGCGTGCCTTCTCTAGCACGGGTTCGAGTCAAGCTGTCAGCTCATATGGCATTCGCATGAAGAAAACTTGGATGAAAGCGTGGACGAAGCGGCGAGCCGCCAGCGGTTCTAGAAAAAACCAACCCAGCCCAAGGCATCTGAGTCGGAAAAAAGCCTCGCGACGACTGTTGCCGTTCGCTGCGGGTTGGATCATGTTCCAAAGTGTTTTGCTGGGAACGCCCGCCCTTGCTCAAAAACAGCAGAATACTCTCAGCTACAGCCAGCTATTGCAGAAAATCGAGCAGGGTCAAGTCACAAGCGTAGAAATCAATCCGCAGTCAAACACGGCAGAAGTCGATCTTGCTGGGCAAAACGGAAGTGATGCAACCAGGAAAGTCCAACTGTTCGAGCAGAATCAGGAGCTAATTGATAAACTTCGTGCCAATGATGTAGCAATCGATATTCAGTCCTCTGCTGACAACTCGGAGGCGGTGGGGTTAGCAATTAACCTAGCGCTGGGACTGGCCTTACTAGTAGGACTGCTCCTTATCCTGCGCCGTTCTAGTAAGTCTTCCGGGCAAGCGATGAGCTTTGGCAAATCCCGAGCCAAATTTCACATGGAAGCCCAAACGGGCATCAAGTTTGATGATGTTGCCGGCATTGACGAAGCCAAAGAAGAATTACAGGAAGTAGTGACCTTTCTCAAGCAAACGGAACGTTTCACTTCCGTGGGTGCTCGGATTCCTAAAGGGGCACTGTTGGTTGGTGCGCCTGGAACAGGTAAAACGCTACTTGCCAAGGCAGTCGCAGGGGAAGCTGGTGTTCCTTTCTTTAGCATCTCTGGTTCAGAATTTGTGGAGATGTTTGTTGGTGTGGGTGCTTCGCGGGTGCGCGACCTCTTTAAGAAAGCGAAAGAAAATGCGCCTTGCCTGATCTTTATCGACGAACTCGACGCAGTGGGACGCAAGCGAGGTGCTGGAGTTGGTGGTGGCAATGACGAAAGAGAGCAAACGCTCAACCAACTCTTAACTGAAATGGATGGGTTTGAACCCAACACTGGCATTATCATTATTGCCGCAACTAACCGTCCCGATGTGTTGGATGGAGCGCTACTGCGACCAGGTCGGTTTGACCGTCAGGTAGGCGTGGATTTGCCGAGCTACAACGGCAGATTAGGCATTTTGCAAGTTCATGCCCGCAACAAAAAGCTGTCATCGGAAGTTTCCCTAGAAGCGATCGCCCGTCGCACTCCTGGATTCGCTGGTGCCGATTTGGCGAACATGATCAACGAAGCTGCTATATTAGCAGCCCGGCGGCGCAAAGGGGCAATTAGTTACCTCGAAATTGATGATGCGATTGATCGCGTTACTGTGGGTATGAACCTCAATCCCCTTCTCGATAGCAAGAAAAAGCGGCTGATTGCCTACCATGAGGTCGGTCACGCCTTGCTGATGACCTTATTGGAAAATTCTGACCCCCTCAACAAAGTCACCATCATTCCTCGCTCAGGCGGCGTGGGTGGCTTTTCTCAACAGAGCCACGACGAAGATATGGTCGATAGTGGTCTCTACAGTCGCAGTTGGATTCTCGACCGCCTGACCATCACCTTAGGCGGCAGAGCGGCAGAAAAAGAGGTGTTTGGCGATGCGGAAGTAACTAGCGGAGCCAGCAACGACATCAGAGTCGTTACCAATCTCGCTCGGGAGATGGTTACTCGCTATGGCATGTCGGAGTTGGGACCAATGGCACTGGAAGGTTCCAACGACCAAGTTTTTCTGGGAGGAGGAGACTTAAACAATGGTGCTGAATATTCCGACGAGATAGCAAAGCGAATTGACCAGCAAGTGCGGGCGCTCACCATGCATAGCTATGAGCAAGCTCGCCACATCATCCGTGAAAATCGCTCCCTAGTCGACCATTTGGTGGACATTTTGCTGTATGAAGAAACCATCGAAGGCGATCGCTTCCGCCAAATTGTCGCTGAATACACGACGCTACCACAGAAACAGCTTGCAGCCTCTCGTTAAACTAGTTGAGTGAAACTTACAACTGATGCACAGAACATACTCCGCGTTCAGCCCAGCAATGCGGGGTTCCATCTTGCTAATAGATAGCTCTCGAAGCTACTCCACCCATGTTGGAAATGCTGCCGTTCCGAATCAATTTCGATGCTACGATGATCGCCGGTGCCTGCCTCTGGTCATTTGCTCTCTATTTGAGCCTTTTCTCAGTGAGGGAGTGGATTACAACCCAACTGGATCGATGGTTTAACTTTGCCGAGCGATCGCTCTATACCTCAGCCGAAGAATTTGAGAGAACTCGTCAGGCAAGAGAGTCCCAAAACGCCTTTTATGCCTCTCTTTTTAGTATTATCCCTTTTTTAGGGGTGGGAATTCTGTGCAATCTAGGCGTAGAATTCAGCCTCGGTCGTAGTTGGGCAATTAGCATGGGGCTACTCGCTTGTATGGCTTGTGGAGTCTATGAACTGGGGCGACAGTCGAATCAGTCGGACTAGCGGGTTGAAAGTGAGGGGTGAGGAGTCAAAGAGGTGAGGGAGTGAGGTGCGGAGGGGAAATAACGTTGAGACGCGACGGGGCTTACAGGGTTTCGAAGAAACCTCGAAACACAGCCCCTCAAATTTCGTGTCTGTACGCGTTAGCCTCCCCTCTGCCCCTCTGCACCTGGAGCTCCTGGAGCTTTTTCCCACGCTCTCACTTCTTCCCTGCCCCTCTCTCCTAGTTTTGGGCTTCTAGTTCCTCCCAGACTAACTGCGTGATCTTTTCAGAAGCCCCCGATTGACCTCGGATAGACTGGAGGCGCGATCGCAGTTGTGAGAGTTTCTCGGGATGATTCAACCAATCGAGGGCAACTTCTGCAACAGCGGAGGGCTCGAGGTTGCCCACCAGTTCAGGCACAATCTCTTCCTGAGTCCAAATATTGGGCCAAGCAAATAAACGCTTTCGGCGCAGCACAAGCCAGTTAATCAGTTTGGCAAAGTTTGTCCCCACGCCTGGTAAGTTTGCTAACAGTCCCGGTATGCCATCCCAAGAGCGCATCGCATCTAGTTGCTGTGTGGGCAGCAAGACAATCATGGGGATTGCTAAAGCTGCCAGTTCAGCGGTATTAGCTCCTACTGTCGTCAGACAAAGCTCGCACTGAGATAACAAGTCGTAGGCAGGAAACTCTGTCCAAAGCTCCACCTCTAAACCTTGAGTTGTCTTGAGATAGGGGTGTTCATTGGGGGGATCTGGAATAACCAGTTCCGCCGTTGTCCCTCCGACTAGCCCAATCACCGGATTGTGTTGGGGATTGCAAAAGCGAGCAAGGGTTTGCAGCTCCAGCGTGGGCGCAACAGGAATCACAAAGCGAGTCTGAGGATTTTGGGCATGAACCGCCTCAGCGATCACTAACCCCAAAGGCATGAGCTGAGATAGTTTGGCTGCTTTCGATCCCGGCAGGATTCCGATGAGTTTTTCTCCCTTGTCCCCTTGTCTCTTTGTACCCCCTGCTTCTCTTGCGTCTGCCATTAAATCCCCAACCACCGTCATTTTGTGGCGATATTTTGGGGGCGCTTGGGCGACAATTTCGGGTTTGGCGACTCCAAATCGGTCAATCCACCGCAGCCAGCGAGCCTCCCATTCCCCATAGGCAACTGTGGGATAGCCGAGACGCTTACCAATCATGACTGGGAAAAACTGATCGCCTCCGAGAAACAACACCACCCCGCGCTCATACCAGTCCCAATTGTCCGCAGTTCTGCCCAACAGCAAAAACGGGAAAAAGTGTTGGGCACTCTGAACCCGATCAACCTCAGAGAATTCACGCGCCATTGCTGGTTCTGAACCCGTGGCATTAGGGCAGGGGGAAAGAACCGCTGAAATCCGTAGCTTGTACCTTGACTCCAGTTGTTTCCGCAGTAAGGGTAAAACAGGTCGTACCCAGGTTGCTAACTCCCCAGGACCATTGGAAAGAATTAATACATCGACTGGTTGCATTCATAATTTGTAATTCGTAATTCGTAAGGGCGAACCGCCTGCTCGCAAGGTGCCGACGGACAGACGGGGCTTACAGGGTGCGCGCAGGTGGCGCACACAGCCCCTCCTCACGGTGGCGAAGTAATTGAGGGAGCGCCTCCCGTACTCGCAATTTTAGCTGCCGAGTGGGAATTACGAATCGTTGCCATGAGGCTAAAGTTTGCGTTGATAGTCTTCGAGTAGGTCGATCAAGTTTACCTGACACTGCATGGGCAGGAGGTCAACCAACGGCAGTTCCTTTCTACCGCCACCAAGCTTAATGGGGATTTCCTTCAGAATTTGCAGCACCTTGTCTTCGTTGATGGACTGCTCTTCTAACAAGGGATAAACCCGTTCTGCCACAGCAGTATGTAGGCGGGCATCGGAGAGGTAGAGATGCCACTTGGCAACGTCGATGTAGATTTTGTCGCCAATTTCAGCCGCGAGAGTTTCGATTTCTTTAGTTGTGTTGGAGTTAGCCATAGGATTTGTCGGAATAGTCTGCGATCGCGAAAATATAAATCATGTGTGCTAACAGCGCGAATGCCCAGATTCCAGTCACCCATTTTGCCCAAGCCCAGGTAGCAGTTTCGAGCTGATAAACAAACCATAATCCCGAATTAAGGGCGGCAAAGAGTCCCACATGAATGGCAAAGTTCATCCGGTCATCCACGCGGCGATACTCTGGGTCTTGGCGTGTCGGTTGGCGGGGCCAGCGAGGGGGCAATTTCCTGTTTCTCCAATCGTCAGTTGTTATCTAACTCAATTCTACTTGCTCAACTGGCTTCTTCTGGCGGTTAATCATCCCCCGATTTGCCCCCTCTTTTCCGAATCAGGCGAATGGACTCAATCTGCATCGACTTTTCTAAGGCTTTCGCCATGTCATATAGCGTCAGTGCTGCTACCGAAACTGCTGTCAATGCTTCCATCTCCACTCCGGTTTCTGCTTTGGTGGTAGCAGAAGCTTGGATTTGATATCCCGGCAACTCAGAATTGGGCGTAAGCTGCACCTCAACTTGGTGTAAAGGCACTAAATGACACAGCGGAATCAATTGAGCTGTCTGCTTGGCTGCCATAATCCCTGCTAGCCTTGCGGTTCCTAAAACGTCCCCTTTGGGCGTATTGCCTGCTTCAATCGCTTCCAAGCTTGCTTCCGACATCCGCACTCTTCCTGCTGCAACTGCCTGACGTGGGTTTGATGCTTTCCCGGAAACATCCACCATCTGTGCCTCACCTTGGGCATCCAAATGGCTTAAATTTTCCATCCCCGGCGATTCTTGTGTCATTGCTTAAGGCTGTGATAACATTATTATTTAGTTTAGTTTGCTCAATTACAGCAAATCATCCTAGGGCTTGTAGCTCAGTGGACTAGAGCACGTGGCTACGGACCACGGTGTCGGGGGTTCGAATCCTCCCAAGCCCGCTATTAGAATTCTGAATTCCGAATTCTGAATTAATCGCTTAATTGGGTTTCTGCCTGCAAAAATCTAGCTTTTCTGAGGAGGCTGTTTAAGGGCATAGATGTCCTTTTCCCGACCTGTGGCAAAGCGCAGGGAATGGGATAAGTCTTTGCTGGAGAGGGTTACAAATACCATCAGTGCCAAGGAAGTAAGGCTCATGGCGAGAAAAAATAATCCTCGGTAGCCCAGCGGATTGGCAAAAGAACCGATCACTGGACCTGCAATCGCAATTCCGAGATCGAACCCGCCAATGCAGAGGGAATAAATTTTCCCCCGCTCATTCTCAGCAGAACGATCCGAGATCAGGGCAATCATAATCGGGATCAATGTCCCTCCCCCTGCCCCTTGCACTAAACCTGCGACTAAGAAAGCGCCTGGACTCTCAGCAGTTGCCAGCAGCAGCATGGCTAGCACATAACAGAACAAACTGGCAGTAATAAACAATCCCCGACCATAGCGGTCAGATGCCCGACCCACAAAGATTCGCACCGAAAAACTGGCGATCGCTGCGGTGGAATAATAGAGTCCTGGATTCAAATCTATCGCGATCGCGCGGATAAATAAAGGTAAGAAGGTCGAGATCGTCCCAAACGCCAAACCAATCAGCAGCAAAACCATTGCCGGAACTCGCAGGCGGGGACTAGCGAGCAGTTGCCAAAAGCGACTGGATTGGGGTGACCCGGCTTCTTGGTGAGAGGCGGGTTCTTCCCTGCTTGCTTTCCCCACCTGAGTGGCAAAAATTAAACCGAGAATCCCCACACTCGCTGAGGTGAGAAACAAAGCCATGTAGCCCACTCCAGCTTGGAGAAACCCCCCCACTGCTGGACCAATTGCTAATCCCACCGGAACTACCAGGCTCATATAGCCAATCAGCTCACCCTTTTGTTCTGGCGGCGACTGATCCACGACTAGCGCACTATATCCGGTAGTAAAAGCAGCGATGCTAATCCCGTGGAACGCTCGGATAACCATCAACAGCGGAATCGATTCCACAAACAGGTAGCCTAAAGGGGCAATTCCTACCACAACAGTGCCAATCAGCACCACCAACTTCCGGCTGCGGCGATCCGCCAGTCGTCCTACCACCGAACGGAACAGTAGAAGCCCAATGGCAAAACTGCCCATAACCAGCCCGACTTGTTGCTTTGTTCCCCCAACGTCCTCGATGTAAGCCGGCAGGGTGGGCAGCAGCGAGGTCAAACTCATCCAAAATGATAAACCAGCAAGAAATAAAGCGAGTAGGCTTTTCCGTTGTTGTGGCTCTAGGCTTCTAAGAATCTTCACCCTTTTTGCTTGTTCCTGGGAAACTTCCCGGTTGCGAGTGTCCTCCTTCTAGTTTACTATTATTAACATTTCCGCTGACCACCTCTCTCACCCGATATATCGGTCGGTTTTGAGATTCGTGGTAAGTTCGCATTAGAACTTCCCCGAGCAATCCAAAACAAAAAAGCTGTACCCCTGCTGAAACCAGCAACATCACTAAAATTAGCAAGGGGCGATCGCCGATGTTTTCACCTCCCAGAAATTTCAGCAAGGTCAGATATAATCCCAGCGCCACACCGGACAGCATAGAGAGTAAACCCAGGGAACCAAAAACGTGCATGGGACGAGTGAGGAACTTTTTCATAAACCAGATGGTTAACAAGTCCATTAAGACTCGCAAAGTTCGCCCTAAGCCGTACTTACTCTGACCATAGCGGCGGGCATAGTGACCCACAGGCAACTCAGCGATTCTCGCTCCTTCAATCGATGCCAGCGCTGGTAAAAAGCGGTGCAGTTCCCCATAAAGATGCATATCCGCCACTAGTTCACAGCGGTAGGCTTTGAGAGAGCAACCATAGTCATGTAATTTTACCCCTGTGACTTTGCCAATTAACCAGTTAGCAATCTTGGAAGGTAGCAAGCGCGTGAAGGCAGCATCTTGTCTTGCCTTTCGCCAGCCACTCACTAAGTCGTACCCTTCTGCTAGTTTCTCCAAAAGTCGAGGAATATCAGCAGGGTCATTTTGAAAATCGGCATCCAAAGAAACAATTACGCTTCCTTGGGCATATTTAAACCCTGCCGCCATTGCTGCCGTTTGACCATAATTGCGACGCAGCAGCACCCCTTTAAAATCGGAGCGAGTCTGGGCAAGCTGCTTCAGTAAGTCAGCAGAGCCATCCGTAGAGCCATCGTCAACGCAGACAATTTCGTAACTGATCTGGGTGGTGCTTAACGTTTGCGCGATCGCTTCACTCAAGTGGGGTAAACTCTCCACCTCGTTGTAAATGGGCACAACTATGGAAATATCGAGCTTTAGCGGGGATGCGTTAGGTTGTTCCTTGCGTCCTTCAGGAAATATGGAACTATTCATAGCTCTGTTGGGAGATGTGGGTGGGATGGATTACCAGGAATCGGCGTTGGGAGAGTTGCGCTCAGGTATAGAGGCTAACATTGGAAGGACGCGCACCGGGATTTTACCAACCGAGTTGGGCTTGGGCTGCTGCAAGTGGGCATGGGAAGAGGAAGCTTCTGCCCGCTTGGGAGCAGAACGCCTTGCAATCAAAAAGACATCTATCCCTGTAAATTCTTGATATTTGCCAACATTAAACTCCTCTCTAACCACGCTGCTAAAAATCTGATGCCGTTTTTGAGGAACAAAAGCCTGATGCTCGTAGATCAACCACAGGCGCGATTTGATGGGCGGCAACCTTTCGAGCATCCCCTCTATATCTGATCGCTCAACTGTCTTGTCCAGGGGAGGACGCTTTATAGAACTAATCCGCGTAGACTCTTGTTGGTAATAGTGGAAGAATACCTCAGAAGAATTACCAGCTACAACAATGCGATCGCCCGGTTTCTCGTTGGTGCGAATCATTTCTACTGCCGCGCGCCAATTGTAACGATGCTGCGTGGTGTAATAATGGGTCAGTCCCCCAGCAATTAAGAACAGAAATATCAGAGCCAAAGCGATCGCCACTACTCGCTGCCGATTCCAGACTTTCACCAACCCTGCCGCCAGGAGAATAAGGGCATAGGGTGCGGTGAACAGCAAGTACCTTTCCACCCATAAGGAGCTAGACAGATAGGAAGCTACAAAGATAGCGACTTGCGGCAGAAACGCCCATACTGCAATCCAGCCAAGCTGTACCGAACGTTGTTTAAGCAGTAGGGCAATGCCCACTAGCCCCGTTAAAACTATGGCAAACGCCTTAAAAAGCCACTCGTAAACCTGAGTGAGTGCTTCCCAAGGTGCTTCCAATGGCCAAACCACAAATCTCACTAGCATCCCCGAAAAGCTGATAGCAGTGGGACGTGGCTGTTGATCTGCCCAAGCAGACATAAAATCAGAGGTTTGGTTAGTTAGGGACAAAAAAGAGGGCAGCCATAGAATGGCAATCAGAACAAACCCCACTCCAAAGGCAAACAACAGCCGAGGGCGAGAGCGAAACTTCCACCCGACTACAACAGCATCTGAGAACAGCAAGGCACTGTTGAGCGGTGCAGTCAGCATCGTCAAAAGTCGCGCACCAACCCACCATCCCATCGAGGAAACCCTCGGACGTTCGAGCGCATAGCAAAGAAGCAGCGTGCCGCCAACGCCGAGGAAAGTCCCCAGCGTGTACATCCGTATCTGCTGGGCATGATTGAGAAATAGGGGAGAGGTGCTCAACAAGAAGGCAGCAATAAGACCAGTTGATTCTCCAACGAGGCGACGACCTAGCAAATAGGTGAGCAAAACACTACCTAGTGCAAAAATAACCGCCAATCCTCGCAGCCAGGCATCGCTGGTGCCAAAGAGCATCCAGACACGCAGGAGGATGTAATAGAGCGGCCGTCCGATATTAATCTGATCGGGTAGTTTTTGAGCATCTCGAATACTGAAAACTTCATCTTGCCAGAGGCTCTCTGTGCCAAGTTGATAGAATTGCAGCGCACTCGCCAGTAGCAGAATGAAAGCAATGGGAATCCACTGCTGTAGCCGCGCTGTCTTCTTGGAGTTCCTAGTAAATCCCCGATTTTGTACTGTCATGAAGGGCTAGATGCTGAGGTACGTAGTTTGATTATCCCTAGAATTTATCTGAGCAGCGAACTGATTGTCCTCAGCGATATCCCGGATTTCCGCTTTCGGAGCTGCAACTACGACCAAAATAATTCAAAATTAAAAATTCAAAGTTGAATTTTGAACGAAGGCTAAAGGCAAGAGGCAAAGGGCACTCATTAGAAGAGGTGGAATGCGAACTTTTGCCTTTAGGCATTCGCCTTTTGCCTTCAAAATGTTTGAATTCGGAGCGTAGCGACGTGACCTTCTTTCGTAAAGACGAGCAACTAGAGCAAATTGGTACAGAGATTGTAGAAGCCACGCGAGCAGAATTTCGTGAGTTAGCTCCAGATCAAATTGCCCTGAGTGGGCTGGTTTACGACTCCCCAGTGAGCGTAAATCCTGGCGGGGCGCTTACAGCCGAACAATTCTGGGAGTATCCTGTGCGGGGCTTTAGCTATCGCGGTGTTGAGCGGATTTATCCCGCTAGCGTCGTCAAGCTGTTTTACCTGGTAGCTATCTGCGAGTGGCTAGAGACTGGTATGACCTCTTCCTCTGGGGAATTGGAGCGAGCCATTCGGGATATGATTGTTTGCTCCAATAATGATGCAACCAATTTAGTAGTTGATGTCTTGAGCGGGACTACTAGTGGTCCCGAACTCCCGCCTAGTCCCTTCGAGACCTGGAAATTTCAGCGCAATATTGTTAATCGTTACTACCAGTCTTTAGGGTGGTCAGAGCTAGAGGACATTAACGTCAATCAAAAAACCTGGGGAGATGGACCCTATGGTCGAGAGCGAGCATTTGTGGGGGAATGGCGGGAAAATCGCAACATGCTTACTACTAATGCCACAGCACGGCTACTGCATAGCATCATTGGGGGAGTAGCTGTTTCCTCAGCGCGATCACAAATGATGATGAATTTACTTGAGCGCAGCCTCCATCCCTCTAACTTAGCAAGCAATAATGATGAGGAAAATCAAGTCACAGGCTTTCTTGGAGAAGGACTCCCCCCAAATGCTCGGCTTTGGTCAAAAGCAGGCTGGACCAGCCAAGTCCGCCACGATGCCGCTTATATTGAGCTTCCCGAGGGGCAATCCTATCTGCTTGTTGTCTTTACTGAAGGCAATAGCCAAAATCGAGCCATCTTGCCCTTTGTGTCCCAGGCATTTGCCACTGCCATGAAAAGTCTGTCCTAGGGGAGAGTCAAAAGGTGCAGTTAGCAACTAACCTACATAGAGTCCCCAAGCAACTGCCAAGCTTGAGCCAAGAAATGCTTCGGTGAGAAATTTTTTTCACTGGGTGGCGCTAAATGATAAAATTCACTAAATTGGCAGATGACTTGAGTTTTCTGGAAGTAACTCTAGAGAACAATCAACAGAGATATTTAGATTCAACCAAACGTGGAGGAGTGAACCCGTAAAATGTCTGCGCAATACCTTTATTTTCCACTCTGCTTAACTGCGCTTACCTTGGCAACAAGCGCTGTTCCGGCTCAAGCAGAAACTTCGACCAAGGAATCGACTCCCGGAACCGTAGCAACCTCGGCTGAGGTATTCAAACAGCCCCTAGAGACAGTCAGCGCTACTCAACCCACCTCCCAAACAAGTGGGTTTACCATCACTCAATTCCCCACCGAACCAGCGCCCGAACCAGCTCCTACAACACCAGAACCAGCGCCCGAACCAGCTCCCACGACACCAGAACCAACACCCGCTCCAACGACTCCGGTGGAACCAACTGAACCAACCCAGGTGGAACCGACTCCCCCGGATCGCCCTGGTCGAGTTCGTCCTGGTCGCGCGACTCGCTCTGGTTCAAGTTACGTGGGAGTTGGCGGTAACATCGGTATTGACGGCGAAACAGGAGTCGGCGAGGGAAGCTTTGGCATCAACTCCAAAATTGGGCTGACCCCGACTTTCTCAGCGCGACCAGCCGTTTTCTTTGGCGATGATGTCTCTATCTCGGTTCCAGTTACTTACGACTTCTCCATTAGCCAGGGGACTGACCCCTTCGATCCTGAGCCTTTTCCCTTTGCTCCTTACCTTGGCGGTGGTGCCATCTTTTCGACAGGGGATGACAGCGATGTTGGCGCTCTGCTAACAGGCGGTGTTGATGTTCCTTTTACAGATAAACTCACTGGCAATGCGAGTATCAACGTGGGCTTTTCTGACGATACCCAGGTAGGAGTCTTCATAGGCGTAGGCTACAACTTTACTGGCATTTTCCAATAAGTTAAGAGCCACGCTCAATCGCTAAACTACAGAGGATGAAGAGAAATTTCTTCATCCTTTTTTTTATTTACAGCGGTTTTTGTATAGGAAGGAGGATGAGGGGGAAACAAGCACCAGGAGCAGGAGGAGCAGGGGAGTTGAGGAGCTCCAGGAGCAGGGGAACAAGAGGACGCGGGGACACGGTGACGCGTTGACGCGGGGAAAGATGACAAGGGGACGCGCGGACGCGTTGACGCGGGGAAAAGTTTAGGCACACAACCACTCTCCGCGTCTCCCCTATCCGCACAGACATCTCACGGATGAGGTAACCTCGAACCCCGTGTCCTTGTCTGCGCGTCAGTCCCGAAAGCGTCGCAATCGCAGCGAAAGCGTTGCGAGCGAGAAAGGGACTCTCCGCGCTACTGAGCGAAGCGACCGCACCTCCGCACCTACGCACTCCTCACTCTTCAATCCTCTGTGCCCACTTGGTCAATCACATTGATGCTGCCATCTTTTTTCACCGTCCAGACATCATAGCTGCCGACAACATCGCCATTTTCATCAAAATTGACATTGCCACTGGCTCCCTGGTAGTTAATTTCTTTACCATTGCGTACTAACTCCAGTGCCTGGCAGACATCGCTTACTTGTTGACCGGGAGAATTAGACACCGCTCGAATTTGGCTTTTAATGCCTGAGCCAGTGTTTTGTTCTGCGGCTTCGGCTGCCAGCATAGTTAGCACTGTTGCATCCCAGGTATGGGGAACAAAAGCAGTTACCTCCTTCCCTGTCTCCTCTTTCCAGAGTGAGGTAAAGTTAGATAGAGCCTCACCATCGGCTCCTGGGACAGTTCCTAAAGCCCCGGCGATCAGGGAGCGATCACCACGAGTTTGACCGACTTGTTTGGTAAACTTTTCCGATTTGACCGCATCGGTGAGCATGACGGTCGAGTTTTCCATCAGACCTTGCTGGTAAGCTGATTTGAGCAAGAGACTGCCTGTTTCGGCATAGAGAATGCTGACCACAGCACCGGGGTTTCCTTCAAAGGCGGCGGCTGCCTCACTGTCGAGGGTAGTTGCTTTGGGATCATAACGCACGGGGTTATTGTCGTTAACTACCTCGCCGCCCAGCTCTTTAAAGGATTGGACAAACACCTGCTCAAACCCCACGCCGTAGTCATTGTTGATTGCGACAGTGGAAACTCGCTCGAAGCCTCTTTGTTTAGCCAGCTTTGCTAAAGCCTGAGCTTGGTAAGTGTCAGGGGGAGCAGTGCGTGCCCAGTAGCCGTTGAATTCGCCTTTTTGGGCTCGTTCGGTAAAGACGGGACTAGTGCTACCAGGAGAAACAAACATGACCTGGTTGCGAACTGCTACATCGACAGCCGCACTAGAGACACTGCTAGCAAAGGCACCCACAACAGCAGCCACTTGGTCGGCTTCGGCAAGTTTGCTCATCGCTGCTGCGCCGGAGTTGGGGTCAGTTTGGCTATCCTCATTAATGAGGGTGACGGATTGCTCGTTCACGCCACCACACTCATTAACTGTCTCAATAGCTAACTTCGCTGCTACGGGCATATTTTGTCCAATCGAGGATAAATCCCCCGTGGTGGGAAGAAGGGTGCCAATTTTCAGTCCTCCGCTAGCCGCAGCCATATCTGTTCCTCTTCCTGTAGTGTTGCTGGTTTGACAAGCAGCGGCTAAAAAGCCTGCCAACACAGAGGCAACCACCACAGAAATTTTGGATGCGTGAATCATTTATTAAACTCCTCAAGATTCCCAAACAGAACTGAAATCAGATTTTAACCGCATCTTAAGGGAATCGGGCGATCGCTTGTCTGTTCGCTGCGATCGCAGTTAAGGAAGCTATATTTCCATTCTACGGACATATTAAAGGGGCGAGGAAACCTCGCCCCCCGTGTCCCACGGAGAGGGAGGGATTCGAACCCTCGGTACGGTGTAAACCGTACAACAGATTAGCAATCTGCCGCTTTCGACCACTCAGCCACCTCTCCAAGGTTGCCGCCCTTGATTTTAACATAACCGATCTTTGACAGGCTTAGGGTTAGTTCTCAACAATCGTAATCAAATTCCGGCAAGACTCAATTCAAAAAACGCTAATGGGAATTCGAGAGTTGGTTAAGTGAGCTGAATTTCCTACTTGATCAGTCAAAATCTTTCCCAAAGCCGATTTTGCTCGGTCATAGTAACTGCTAACCTGAAAAGCATATTAAAAACAACTAATCCGGTCGCAGATTACTCCGCCGTCAAACGATGAAGCCTGCTGCGACCGTTGGTCAAGGGCGGCAAAGCCAGTCATCTCCAAGCGCAATCCGCCCTAAATTTATAGCCATTTTGAGGGTTGGAGCTACTCATGAATACTACCGCTAACGACCACATCGCACTAATCTCTGTTCATGGTGATCCAGCAGTAGATATTGGAGGCGAAGAAGCGGGTGGACAGAATGTTTATGTGCGTCAAGTCGGCGAGGCACTGGCGCAGCAGGGGTGGCAAGTTGATATGTTCACGCGCTTTGCTGATGCTAACCAACAGCGCATTGTCCAACATCAACCCAATTGCCGCACAATTCGCTTAACCGCTGGACCGGCAGAGTTTATTCCTCGCCATGATATTTTTGGCTATGGTGGTAATTTTGTCGAGGAATTGCTGAAGTTCTGCCACAATGAAGGGATTCAATATTCGCTCTGTCATACGAATTATTGGATTTCTGGATGGGTGGGGCTGGAGTTGAAAAAGCGACTGTCCTTGCCGATGGTTCATACCTACCACTCCTTGGGGGTGGTGAAGTACCAGTCAGTTGAGAAAATTCCCCCAATTGCCAGCACTCGCCTTGAAATTGAGAAGGATTGCCTAGAGACAGCAGACTGCATCGTGGCAACCAGTCCGCAAGAGAAAGAATACATGCGCGAGCTGGTTTCTACCCAAGGAAACATTGAGATTATTCCCTGCGGCACAGATATTAACCGCTTTGGTTCCATTAATTATCGCAACGCTAGGACTCACTTGGGGATTGCCCCTGAAACCACAGTGATTTTCTATATCGGGCGCTTTGATGAGCGCAAGGGCATCGAAACCCTGGTTCGTGCCGTCGGAGCTTTAAAATTGCGCCGGGAGGAGACACCTTTGCAGTTAGTTCTTGGCGGTGGCTCCCATCCCAACAAGCCTGATGGTGCAGAACGCCAGCGTATTGAAGGCATGGTCACAGAATTGGGTATGGAGTCGTTTACCCACTTCCCAGGACGCATTGACGATGGTGAGTTGTCTGCTTACTATGCTGCCGCTGATGTTTGTGTTGTCCCCAGCCACTATGAACCCTTTGGTTTAGTTCCCATTGAAGCGATGGCAAGTGGTACGCCGGTAGTGGCAAGTAATGTGGGAGGATTACAGTACACGGTTGTGTCTGAACAAACGGGTTTACTCGTACCACCCAAAGATGTAGAATCCTTTAGGCAGGCAATTGATCGAATTCTCTCTCATCCAGAATGGCGCGCGCAACTCAGCGTCAATGCTAGAAAGCGGGTAGAGGAGAAATTTAGCTGGGAAGGGGTAGCCGCTCAATTGAGTGAGCTGTATGCCCAACTGATTTCCGAACCTGTTGCTTCTATTAACCAAGCGCAAGCGAATGTCTAATCGTCTGTAGTCATCACAATTGACAATTGTCAGTTCGCAATTAAATTGCTAATTGCGAATTGTTGACCGACGCGCAGCCCGGAGGACGAGCATCGGCGAATTGGTACGACTTCCACAGGGGAGTTTTTCCATTGCTGGCTGGTAAGGTTGTGCTACCATCTGGGTAATATTAAAATTTGAGCTTTATTAGCATAAGCTAATTAGGGCAAATGGGCAAGGTTCTGGTGTTAAACGCCTCCTACGAACCGCTCAATCTCACGAGCTGGCGGCGGGCGGCTATTTTATTGCTGAAAGGGAAAGCAGAACAGCTCGAACATAACGGGCTTTATATCTACGCGGAATTTCCCCTTCCTACAGTCATTCGATTGCGCTATTATGTTCGGGTTCCCTACAAAGAAATCCCGCTAACCCGTCGCAATATCCTCGAACGCGACAGCCATACTTGCCAATACTGTGACTACCGAGGGGAACAGCTAACCTTAGATCATGTGATTCCTCGCTCTCGCGGCGGAAAGGATCATTGGGACAATCTTGTGAGTGCCTGCGTTCGCTGCAACGTAAAAAAAGGCAGTCGCACCCCCAAAGAGGCGCAGATGCTTTTAAAACGTCAGCCCCGTAGACCCTATAGTAGCCTCCATTTCGAGCTAGCACGACACCTGCAAGGTGATCGCAATCAAGAGTGGAAAAAATATGTCATCGGTGTATAATTTACTGGCAAGATTAGAGTAGGCATTTTTAATGCAACAGTGGCAATCTCTATCAAAAGATAGGGATTGAAAGGGGTGTCGATTTGCTCAAAAATAGAGCAAGATAGTAAAAGTGGATTGATCAAGAAATCCTAGCTTCAGATGCCAGGTGACTGGCACAGGCTGTAGCACTGCATAGGTAGCAAGCGTCAGGAACGACGCGATTCAAAATGTCATTGAATTCCCTTAATTCCCAAAACCATTCGCCTTCAACCGCCGAGTCCTATTCGGATTCAGATTCGGCAATGGCAGAATCTCAAGTTGTAGAACAATATTCTCCTGAATCGAGGGAGCAGGTAGCTACATCGGACCAGCACCGCCAAGAAGACGATTTGTCCCAAGAGCAGATTGTCGAAACCCTAAAAAAGACTTTAGAGCGTCACCGCTGCGAGCGCCACTTAGTGTTAATTCAGGATTTTCCTGACCCCGATGCCCTTTCGAGTGCCTGGGCTTATCAATTAATTGCCCAGCAGTATGAAATTCAATGCGACATCGTTTATGCCGGAATTCTGTCACACCAAGAAAATATTGCTCTGGTCAGACTGACTGGGTTGCCAGCTAAACGTTGGGGAGTTCAAACTCTCAAAGAGCGCGATCTCTCCGTTTATGATGGTTGCGTGCTGATCGATAACCAGGGAACCACCAGCCAGCTTATGCCCATGGTGAAAGAGGCCAAGCTGCCCATTTTTGTTGTAATCGATCATCACAGCGATCAGGAAGAGGTCGAGGCAGAGTTTATCGACCAGCGTGTTCAAACCCGCGCTACGGCAACAATCTTAACCCAATATATTAAGGCGGGTCTGTTGCAATTGAATAGCAGCAATAATAAGCACGTCAAATGTGCTACTGCCTTAATGCATGGTTTGCGCTCTGATACGAATCGCCTGATGCAGGCGCAAGAAGAAGATTTTTTGGTTGCTGCCTATCTGAGCCGCTTCTACGACGCTCAGCTCCTAAATGCGGTCCTACAGTCCGCGCGCTCCAAGCGAGTGATGGACGTAATTGAGCGTTCCATTAAAAATCGGATTGTCCAAAACAACTTCTCCATCGCTGGTGTCGGCTACCTGCGCTACGATGACCGAGATGCCATCCCCCAAGCCACGGACTTCCTGGTTACTGAAGAAAATGTCCACACAGCCGTGGTCTATGGCATCGTTCACAACGAACACGAAGAACTAGAAGTCGTAATTGGCTCCCTGAGAACCAATAAACTTACCCTCGACCCGGATGAATTTATTAAAGAAGCCCTCGGTAGAGATGCCCAAGGACGCTATTTTGGGGGAGGACGCTACATGGCAGGTGGCTTTGAAGTTCCGCTGGGTTTCCTCTACGGCTACAATGAAAACTCTCAGTACGCCAAACTGAAATGGGAGGTTTTGGACACTCAAATTAAGCAAAAGCTTCTGCGGCTAGTTAACCCAGACGATAACGTCATTCGCACCGAATAGAGAGAGCTTTGGAGGTCGCCGTAATTCAAGTTTCGGGAGGATTAGGGCTATGGAGCTGTATCTCATCCGCCACGGCATAGCCGCTGATCGCCAAGCCTATGCTAATGACCAAGACCGTCCTCTGACTAAAAAAGGGCATCAGCAAACCCAACAAGTCGCCCAACAACTTCATGAAATGGGCATGCAGTTCGACCAAATTTTAACGAGTCCCCTGGTACGCGCACAGCAAACGGCAGAAATTTTGCAAGCAGTCGGTCTAAGTTCCCAGCTGGAAGAGTTTACTCCACTTGCGCCTGGTGGCCCTCTCGGAGAGTGGGTGAGTTGGTGGTCTCAATGGAGTTACTCGGCCCAAAGAAATAGCCTCGCTTTGGTTGGTCATCAACCTGACCTAGGAGATTGGGCAGAAACCTTGGTTTGGGGAGGCGCAAAGCAAAAGCTGGTGGTCAAAAAAGCGGGAATAATCGGTGTAAAGCTTCCCGAAACCGAGACACAGATTGGCAAAAGCGAACTATTTTTGCTTACTTCTGCGAAATGGTTGCTGAATTAACGGAAATTAGAGCAGATTGCGCTACGTTATCCTCAGGTCTGAAGTTACAGGTGGAACAATGACAGTCTGCGAGTATCAGCCAGGTTTGGACGGGATTCCAGCAGCCGAATCCCAAATTAGCTATGTCGATGGAAAACAGGGCATCCTGGAGTATCGTGGCATTCGGATAGAAGAACTCGCAGAGAAAAGTACGTTCCTGGAAACAGCGTACTTATTAATTTGGGGACAACTGCCCACCCAGGAAGAGCTGACCGCTTTTGAAAGTGAAGTTCGCTACCATCGGCGCGTTAAGTATCGCATTCGGGACATGATGAAGTGCTTCCCGGAAAGCGGTCATCCCATGGATGCGCTGCAAGCCTCTGCTGCTGCACTAGGTTTATTCTACTCCCGCCGCGCCCTAGATAACCCAGATTATATCCGCGAAGCCGTGGTGCGCCTACTGGCGAAAATTCCGACTATGGTGGCAGCGTTTCAGTTGATGCGTAATGGCAACGACCCAGTTCGACCCAACGACGATTTGGATTACGCGACCAACTTCTTATACATGCTGACCGAGCAGGAACCTGATCCGCTGGCAGCAAAGGTTTTTGATGTTTGCCTGACTCTCCACGCCGAACATACGATTAATGCCTCTACCTTCTCAGCGATGGTAACAGCTTCGACTTTAACTGATCCCTATGGTGTGATGGCTTCTGCGGTAGGGACGCTGGCTGGTCCCCTGCATGGGGGAGCCAACGAAGAGGTGATTGCGATTTTGGAAGAAATTGGCTCAGTGGAGAATGTTCGCCCCTATGTGGAGGATTGCATACGGCGTAAAGCGAAAATTATGGGGTTTGGGCATCGAGTATATAAAGTCAAAGACCCGCGAGCGACTATTTTGCAGGATTTGGCAGAACAGTTGTTTGAAAAAACTGGTCGTGACAAATACTACGATATCGCGGTGGAGTTAGAGCGGGTAATTGAGGAAAAGTTAGGGCATAAGGGGATTTACGCCAATGTCGATTTTTACTCCGGTTTGGTTTATCGTAAATTAGGGATTCCGACGGACTTATTTACCCCCGTATTTGCGATCGCTCGGGTAGCGGGTTGGTTGGCTCACTGGAAAGAGCAACTCGCAGAAAATCGCATTTTCCGCCCCACTCAAATCTACACCGGAGCGCATAATGCTCCTTACATCCCCATTCAAAAGCGCTAATTCGCTTGGACAGGGTTACAGCTTACAAGTTGCAGGTTACAAGTTAATTAGCTCATACGTAAGCTTCAGCGTTTAAAATTCAACTTTCAACTTTCCAACCTGCAACCTCCTTCGTATAAACACCAAGGGCGATATACTGGTCAGTGGTAGAGCAATTAGAAATCTTTACATCACTCAGTTGCCGCGATCGCATGACTACATTGCCTAATAGCGACCAGAAGTAATGAATTCAGGAATTGACCTTCAAGGAAGCTTTATAGAATCCCTCCAAGACTTGGGAATTCCAGCAGGTGCAGCGAAAGTCCTCTGGATGCCGCTACCGATGTTTCTAGTCATTATTGGCGCTACTATGGGAGTTTTAGTGGCGATTTGGCTAGAGAGAAAAATTTCCGCCGCTGCCCAACAACGCATTGGTCCCGAATACGCTGGACCTCTAGGCGTTTTGCAACCAGTAGCAGATGGTATCAAGCTCGTTTTCAAAGAAGACGTTGTCCCCACCAAGTCTGACCGCTGGCTGTTCACCCTCGGCCCCATTCTGGTAGTAATTCCCGCGTTTTTTTCCTACTTGATTATCCCCTTTGGACAGAATCTCGTCATCACAGACATCGCGTTGGGAATTTTCATATGGATTGTCGTGTCGAGCATTGCCCCCATTGGCTTACTGATGTCCGGCTATGCTTCCAACAATAAATACTCCCTCCTAGGCGGATTGAGAGCGGCAGCACAGTCAATCAGCTATGAGATTCCCCTCGCCCTAGCGGTTCTGGCAGTTGTTCTAATGTCCAATAGTGCCAGCACAATAGACATTGTGGAACAGCAAGCGGGCTACGGGATTCTGAGCTGGAATGTTTGGCGGCAGCCAGTCGGTTTTTTGATCTTCTGGGTTGCTGCTTTAGCCGAAGCCGAACGCCTGCCCTTTGACCTCCCCGAAGCAGAAGAAGAGCTGATTGCGGGCTATATGACTGAATATTCAGGGATGAAATTTGCCTTGTTTTTCCTAGGTTCCTATGTCAACCTTGTTCTTTCTGCCCTTCTGTTTGCTGTTTTGTACCTGGGTGGCTGGGAGTTTTTCATTCCTCTTTCCCGCCTATCTGACTGGCTGGGAGTCAGCGAAACGAGTTCCTGGTTGCAAATCGTTACCGCCTCATTGGGAATTACCATGACCCTACTGAAGGCTTACTTTCTAGTCTTCCTCGCCATTCTGTTGCGCTGGACTACTCCCCGCCTTCGCATTGACCAGCTTCTCGATCTGGGCTGGAAGTTCCTGCTGCCTGTCTCGCTGGTAAATTTGCTGTTAACCGCAGGATTAAAGCTAGCATTTCCTGTCGCTTTTGGCGGCTAAATCATGGGAGATTTCTGATCATCGCCAAGATTCTAAATCTAGAAGAAAATAGAGAGATACGCGCACACCATGTTTAATTTCCTCAAACAAGTCGGCGATTATGCCAAAGAAACCGCTCTAGCGGCAAAATACATTGGTCAGGGACTATCTGTGACCTTCGACCACATGAAGCGGCGTCCGGTTACGGTGCAGTATCCTTACGAAAAACTCATTCCTTCGGAGCGACACAAAGGAAGGATTCACTTTGAGTTTGACAAGTGTATATCCTGCGAAGTATGCGTTCGAGTGTGCCCAATCAACTTGCCTGTGGTGGACTGGGAATTTGAGAAACTCGGCAAAAAGAAGCAGAAAAAGCTCAATCACTATAGCATTGACTTTGGCGTTTGTATATTTTGTGGCAACTGCGTGGAGTTCTGCCCAACCAACTGCTTGTCCATGACAGAAGAATATGAGCTGTCTACTTACGACCGCCATGAGCTTAACTACGACAATGTAGCAATGGGACGTTTGCCTTACAAAGTCACTCAAGACCCGATAGTAAAACCACTACGCGAATTGGCATACTTACCCAAGGGTGTCACTAATCCTCACGAGGTTCCTGCTGGGTCGCCACGCGCTGGTCAGCGTCCAGAGGACATTATGGAGCAGTTAGAACAGGAAAAAGAAGAGAAAGAAGAGGAAGGAAAAGAGGAAACGGCGAGTTCCTAGCAAGAAGGTTAAAACTTAAAAGTTGCATATAAATCGATTAACTTGCAACCTGAAACCTTCAACCTGTAACCTCCCCTCACCCAGATGCAGTGATTCAAAATTAAAGGAGAATCGAAGACCGTGAATTTAGCTGAAGGGGTTCAAATCGTTTCTTTTGGCATCCTTGCTGCTGCTATGATAGGCGCAGCTTTGGGCGTAGTGCTAGTTGATAGCATCGTCTACTCAGCTTTTTTGTTGGGTGGCGTATTTATCAGCATTTCCGGTCTGTACGTATTGCTCAATGCTGACTTTGTCGCAGCCGCGCAAGTTTTGATTTATGTCGGTGCGATTAACGTGCTGATTCTGTTCGCCATCATGCTGGTGAATAAGGGAGAGGCTTTTGCCCCCATCCGCGGGCGTTGGTTTCGCAGATGGGGAACTGCTCTAGTTGGTGTGGGTTTATTTGCCTTACTGACTACGATGGTGTTAGCAACCCCCTGGTCACTTGCTCCCAACTCTGCCGAAGCGATTGAGTATTCCGTCGTGGAGATTGGCAAGCATTTCTTTAGTGACTTTCTGCTGCCGTTTGAGCTAGCTTCTGTCTTGTTGTTGATGGCAATGGTAGGGGCGATTATTATTGCCCGTCGCGATGTCATTCCCGAAGCGTTGCCACCAGAGGAAACTCAGCAAACCGCTTATACTTTGCAGGAACGCCCCCGAGAGCTGGTTTCAATGGTTAGCCAGTCTCAACCGACACCAGAATAAAACCCTTAAGAGCGAGAGAATCGATGCCACTGCAACTTGAGTATTTTCTAATCCTAGCCGCCGCCCTTTTCTGTATTGGCATCTTTGGCTTAATTACGAGCCGCAATGCCGTGAGGGTACTAATGTCGATTGAGTTGATGCTAAACGCAGTGAACCTAAACTTAATCGGGTTCTCTAACTTTATGGATCCGATTGGAATCAAAGGTCAAGTTTTTGCCATCTTTGTGATTACGGTGGCAGCCGCAGAAGCCGCCGTCGGTCTGGCGATTGTGCTGGCAATTTATCGCAACCGCGATACAGTCGATATGGAGCAGTTTAATTTGCTGAGGTGGTAAGGAGCGATCGCTCAAGAGATTGAAGCAAGCCACTTTACCGACAAAAATAAGGTGTGATCCTAATTCCATATGTAGGTCCACTAAACCAATACTAAGGAGACAGCGCACGGATCCTGCTTGGGAGGATAAAGTGCATGATTACTTAGAGTGAGTATAAAGCTCCTCGCAGGTCATGCTAAAATGTCCCAGCTAGTCTGGGAAAAGACGGTTGTAACACTTGCAAGCATGGACATCAAACTTGCGCCAGGTAAAGCCTATCCCTTGGGAGCAACTTGGGATGGCAAAGGCACAAACTTTGCGTTGTTTTCTGAAAGTGCCACGGGAGTGGAACTTTGTTTGTTCGATGAAGCAGGGCAGCAAACCTGTATCCCCCTCTCGGAAGTTGATCACTTTGTCTGGCATGGCTACGTTCCTGGAGTAAAACCGGGTCAACGCTATGGCTTTCGGGTGCATGGAGACTACGCGCCCAAGCGGGGGCACCGCTTTAACCCCGCTAAACTCTTAATTGACCCCTATGCGAAGGCGATCGCCGGAGATGTCAGCTACGGGGCAGAAATCTTTGGCTATCGCTGGAGTGATTCCAAAAAAGACCTGAGTTTCTGCAATATTAATGACGCTGCTCACGTGCCTAAAGCAGTTGTCGTGGATGAGTCTTTTGATTGGGAAGGTGATCGCCAACTGCAAATTCCCTGGCACGAGACAGTTATCTACGAAGTCCATGTCAAAGGCTTTACCAGGCTCCACCCCGACATCCCAGAAAAGCTACGCGGCACTTATGCTGGACTGGCACACCCAGCAGTGATCGCCCATCTGCGATCTTTAGGAATTACAGCGGTAGAGTTACTCCCCGTTCATCACTTTCATGCCTATGCTGGACATCTGGTAGAAAAGGGACTACGCAACTACTGGGGCTATGACCCCATCGGCTATTTTGCCCCCTATTCTGGCTACAGCGCTAGTGGCAGCGAGGGGCAGCAGGTTGCCGAGTTCAAGGAAATGGTGAAGGCACTCCATGCGGCAGGAATGGAGGTAATTCTGGATGTGGTCTACAACCACACTGGGGAAGGCAATCACTTCGGTCCCACCCTATCTCTTCGCGGTATCGATAATGCCGCCTACTACAGTCTGGTGGAAGATAATCCCCGTTACTACATGGACTTTACTGGCTGCGGTAACTCTTTGAACGTGCGTCATCCCCAAACCCTGAAGCTGATTGTAGATAGCCTGCGCTATTGGGTGCTAGAGATGCATGTGGATGGCTTTCGCTTTGATTTAGCTCCCACACTAGCGCGAGAGCAACACGAAGTGGATCGCTTTGCTGCTTTCTTTGACATCATCCACCAAGACCCAGTGCTTGCCCATGTGAAACTGATTGCTGAACCCTGGGACATCGGAGAAGGTGGCTATCAGGTGGGACAATTCCCGCCTCTGTGGTCCGAGTGGAATGGCAAGTATCGTGATACGGTGCGGGACTTCTGGCGCGGCGAGGAAGGCAATCTAGCAGAATTCGCCTATCGTTTCACGGGGAGTTCGGACTTGTACGAGGAGGACGGTAAACGTCCCCAAGCGAGCATTAATTTTGTCACTGCCCACGACGGTTTTACCTTAAATGACCTCGTTAGTTACAACGAGAAACACAACGAGGAGAATGGGGAAGACAACCAAGACGGGGATGACCACAATCGCTCTTGGAATTGTGGGGCGGAGGGAGAAACGGATGACCCCGAGGTAAGCCAATTGCGGCAGCGACAGCGGCGGAACTTTCTCGCTACCCTGATGCTGTCCCAGGGAGTGCCCATGTTGCTGGGGGGTGATGAAATGGGGCGATCGCAGCAGGGCAACAATAATGCCTACTGTCAGGATAATGAAGTTACTTGGTTCGATTGGGACTTGAGCGAAGAAGATCAAGCGCTGCTCACGTTTACCCGTCAGGTCATTCACTTTCGCGCTCAACATCCGGTGTTTCGGCGACGCAGTTGGTTTAAAGGGCAAGATCTCCACGGTTCGGGGATGAGCGATATTGGTTGGTTAAACCCGGATGGCAGTGAAATGAGCCAGCAGCAATGGCAAGAAGGTTTGACCGAGGCAATTGGGATTTTCTTAAATGGAGAAGAAATTGCCACACCTGACAGGAGGGGCGATCGCCTCACAGATGACAGCTTTTTCTTGTGCTTAAATGCTTACCACGAAACAATTTCGTTTACCTTACCCACTGAGCTACAAGCTTGGGAATGGGAAGTGGTAATCAATACCAATGAACCCCGTATTCTCGAAGCAGAAAGATTTTATAAAGACAGTAAACCCCTACCGATTCCAGCTTGTTCTCTGCTGCTGCTACGCAGATTAATTGGTAATTAGGAATCAGAACCAAGAATTGCCTGATTTTTGAGTAATTCTTCCGCAGTTTGGGGGTCTACGGGTTTAGAGAAATAATATCCTTGCCCATACTCGCATCCGAATTCCCTGATTTGAGCCAGTTGATCGGGAGTTTCAATCCCTTCGGCGATCGCATTCAAGTGGAGATTTTGGGATAGCATCATAATAGTTTTAACAATTGCAGAGGAACCCTCATCGGTGCCGATATGACTAACAAAAGAGCGATCAATCTTGATGCCATTAACGGGAAATTGGTGTAAATATGTTAAAGATGAATGGCCTGTGCCAAAATCATCCAACTCTAACTGAATATTGAGCGCCTTCAGTTGCGAGAGCATGTTTGCTACGGATTCAGCGTATTCTATAATGACGGTTTCGGTAATTTCTAATTTCAAACTAGAAGCTTCCAGTCCAGTTTGTTGCAGCACTGTTTCAATTTGTTCGACTAAATCTGCCTGGGAAAACTGCTTGCTAGAGAGATTCACACTAATTGACAAAGGAGAATTTGTGGAAATTTGTTGCTGCCATTTCTGGGTTTGCTGACAGGCAGTCTGAAGTATCCACTGACTCATGGGGATAATCAGTCCCGTCTCTTCCGCAATGGGAATGAACTCTGCTGGGGAAACGAGACCATGCTGGGGATGCTGCCAACGTACTAGCGCTTCAAATCCGGTAATCTTGCCGCTGGTTAGTGACACAATCGGTTGATAGTAAATTCGTAGCTCTTGACGTTCAATCGCTCGCCGCAGTGCCATTTCTAACTGTAGGTGTGCCACCGCTTGGGCATGCATAGCGTTGTCGAAGATCTGATAGTGCGCTCCACTCTGCGACTTGGCGCGATATAGAGCAATGTCGGCGTTGCGTAAAAAATCTTCTGCTATGTCGCCTTCTGCACTGCTCAGGACGATGCCAATACTGGCAGTAGTAAATACTTCGTGACCCTCTAAAACAAACGGCCATGCCAATTCTGTCCGGACTCGCTGGGCAATTTCGATCACGTCTTTGCTCTCTTCGATCTTCTCTAGCAAGACCATGAACTCATCACCCCCGAATCGGGCAATGGTATCGCCAGGGCGAAGGCATCCTTGCAGCCTAGAAGCGATTTCTTTCAGCAGGTGATCGCCTGCCAAATGTCCGAGACTGTCATTGACACGCTTGAAGCGGTCTAGATCGAGTAGAAGAACAGCGAATTCGTGATTGGAACGTCGTTGGGAGCGGGCGATCGCATGCTCCAAGCGATCTAGGAATAAAGACCGATTGGGTAAGCCCGTTAGCGTATCGTGAAAGGCATTGTATCGCAGACGTTCCTCAATTCGCTTGCGCTCAGTTATGTCGCGAATGACAGCAAGAATACAAAGCTCGCCGCTAAAGTCAATAATTTCGGCTGACAATAGTCCCACAAGGGACTCACCAGACTTTTTGCAAAATTCTGCCTCAAAATTAAGAATTGACCCCTTCTCTTGGAAGATCTCTTGCATCTTGGTGCGGTTTTCTATATTTGCCCAAATATTCAGCTCCTGTGCAGTCCGACCAATCATTTCCTCGCGAGAATAACCAAGGAGTTTGAGGCAACTGTCATTAACTTCAATAAAGCGTCCATCTATTAGGGTGCTGATTGTAATTGAGTCAGGGCTGGAGCGGAAGGCTTTTGCAAACTTTTCTTCCGAAAGACGCAATGCTTCTTCTATCCGCTTGCGCTCAGCGATTTCTTTTTCGAGGATTTCTTGGGCTGTTTCGGCCACCCGGGCGCGATGGAAAGCTTCTTGTGCTTGCTTGCGTTCGGTGATGTCGCGGATCACACTAAGGATGCACTGTTCGCCGCTAAAGTGGATTATGTCAGCAGCTATTAGTCCAACACGTACCTCACCTGAGCTGGCGCGAAATTCCGCTTCTAAGTTAAGAATTACCCCCCTCTCTTCCAAGAGCTGCCTCATCTTAGCGCGGTCTTCTTTTTTCGCCCAAATACCTAGCTCCAGTGAAGTCTTACCAATTATCTCCTCCCGGGAATAACCAAGGAGTTTGAGGCAACTGTCATTAACTTCAATAAAGCGTCCATCTGTTAGGGTGCTGATTGTAATTGAATCGGGACTGGAGCGGAAGGCTTTTGCAAACTTTTCTTCCGAAAGACGCAATGCTTCTTCTATCCGCTTGCGCTCGGCAATTTCTTTTTCTAGAGTTGCTTGGGCTGCCTCAGCGATTTGGACTCGATGTAAAACTGTGTAAATCAAGCGGATTACCAAAGCGATGGGCAGGGTTGCGCCGACTCCTATGACCAGAATTGCTGGCTGGAGAGAGGGTAGCCATTCGATCCATGACCCATTGAACATTAGATTGGTCTTTGGTTTCGATCACTACACTAATTTATCTACATCCTGCACCTCCAGTCAGCCTTTTATCTCTCAAGGTAGATGATTAAATAGTGCACATTTGGTAAAAGAGGTATCGAAAGCAGAGGAGGCAGGGGAAGCATTTCCCCCTACCTCTCCTACTGTTTGAAATGTAATCACCTCAGGCCACTCCCTAACGAGGACTATCGATCCGCCGCAAGGTAAGGCGCAATAGGTCATTCTTTCCAGTGTAGAAACCAACAATCGACATTTTGAGGTATTTTTCATAGCGGGCAACTGTTTCCTCACCAACCAAATTAACGGCTGCGGAACGGTTCGCTTTGAGCATTGAAAGCCAATTTCGGTGGGTACGCTCATAGTGTTTGCGGTCATTCCGAAGTGCCACAACCTCGAAAATCCGCTCGCTAGCTTTGGCAATGTCTGCGAGCGTTGGTAAATCTGATTCTGGAAAAATTTCGCTCGGAATGAATTCACCTAAGTCTTCGCGGCGCATATTTCCCCAAGCGATAGTCTGAAGCGACATCCAGCCACCGGGTTTCAGCCAATCGTGGCAGCGTTGGAAAAATGTCCGATAAGTCTCTATTCTTTCTGCTTCTGATAAATCCCTTTGGACGAAGGCTTCAAATGCTTCAATCAAGATGATGCTATCGTAGGGCTGTTGGGGGAAGTGGTGAAACCAATTTTCTAAACGAGTTTCAATCTGGGAATTTTGGAATGATTCGATCCACTGGAGTTGAGCTTGGCTTAAAGTCAGAGTAGTGACTTTCTCAACCCCATCTACATCTACGAGTCGTTTAGGTAGCGAACCCCAACCAGAGCCAATTTCTAAGACGTGCTGAGCCTGCTGTGCCCTGGCATTCCTAATATGGAAGTCCAGCTTTCGTAGCTGAGCGAGTTCCAAGGTGTCATTGGTTTCATCTTCATCCCACAACGCACAGCTATAGGTCAGGGTGTTGTCAAGCCACAGTCGGTAAAATTCGTTACCCACATCATAGTGATGCTGAATTGCTTCAGCCGATGCTCCCTTGTAATCAGCCGGAATTGCTTCACTAGAAACATCGGAATTTTCAATTTTATTTGCCTTCATAACCATCTCTTTCTTTCGACAAAATAATGAATGTGATCGAGCATCACGCCATAAACCCGAGCATTTAGGGGTTAGATTAGATCTGGTTGATTACCACCAGAAAAATCTCCCCGCCTCCCTGCGTCTGTTCCCAATGGGTGTTCAACCGGAGCCTGTGTTTTTTCAGCTAAATACCCGACAAAACCCTCTATGGTTGGGTAAGCGTACAGCAGTGTGGGATCGAGTTCGCATCCCAGCCAATCCTCTAGATCGCCAGTGAGCCCAACTGCTGCCGAAGAATCCAAACCGTAAAGTTCAAAAGAATTTTTGATGTCGATCTCATCCGCTTTGATTCCTAGTAATTCAGCGAGATAGGAGACTAACCACTCTTGAATCTCTGCTGCTGTTCGAGGCTGCTGGCTAGCGTCCCCTTTTGCTGTTGGCATCTGGGTCATTTCTGAGTTTTGAGTTTCCATTTTTTAAATCTCCTTAGTTTAATGAATGCGTTGATTGCTGAAAGTCAATCCCATATCAAATCTGTTTGATCACCCCAAATCAAAAACCTCTCCGCCCCTTGGGGCAGTCCTTACTCCTTAGTCCATAGTCGTTAGTCCGCAAGTAGCTAACGCGCATAGGGTTTGACTATTACTTACTAATGACTGATCACTGATGACCAATGACTAAACTATGGGTGTTTAACCGGAGTTGATCTCAGTGGCTTTTTTAGCCTCTATCATCCCTGCTGTGGGGACCTCGACATCCCAGGCTAATTTAAACATCTCAAGAGCCTGGATCACCCAGTAACCCAGGTCAATTTGCCACCACTTCAGCCCAAACCTTGCCGAATTGGGAAAAGCATGGTGGTTGTTGTGCCAGCCTTCCCCCACGGTGGGAATGGCTAGCCAGATGTTGTTTTTGCTCTGTTCTCGGGTATTAAACAGGCGCTTTCCATAGAAGTGGGCAATAGAGTTAACGCTGTTGGTGGCGTGGAAACTCAGCAAGAGACGGACAAGCCCTCCCCATAGAAATCCTTGGAATACTCCTATCCACGTCCAAGTTATGACCCCTCCTAGAATTGCTGGAATGGCAAGACCAACGAAGATCCAGAGCGGGTAGAGCCGATTGATCCTAGACATGATGGGGTCTCGGAGCAGATCTTTAGCAAAGATAAAAGAATTGGGGAGCTCGCCGTTGAGAAGCCAGCCCATATGGGAATGGCATAATCCGCGAAGTTTACCTCTAATTCCGTCTCCACCAAGATGAGGTGAATGGGGATCGCCTGGTAAATCGCTATATTGGTGATGGCATCGATGGGTAGCTACCCAGGAGACTAGGGGTCCGTGAGCAGCCATTGATCCTAAAACGGCAAGGGCAATCCGTATCGCGGGTTTGGTTTCAAAGGTTTTGTGGGCGAAGTGCCGATGGAATCCGACTGTGATTCCGACTGCCGTGAGAGCGTACATCAAAAGCAGGAGTCCTACTTCTAAAAAACCAACTTTCCCATCCCAGAGTTGCCAAAGCGCGATCGCGCATCCTGAAAAAGAGACGAGGTTAAGGGTAAAGATAAAGCGCCGCTTGATTGTCTTGATGCGATCGCTAGAGATGGTGATTTTGGGTTTAACTTCCGAATTTGCAGGGGTCTGCAATGGTTGGGGATGGTCTAATTGCAGCGACATAGTTGCATAATTTTTTGAGTTTTTACTTTACAGACTCCTGGCTTGTGAGGGCATCAAGGCTTCCATTTCGGAAACCCGCACGGACTGCATGGCGCTGAATCTTACCACTGGAAGTTTTGGAAATGCTCCCCGTTTTAACCAACACCGCTGCATAAGTCTGTAGTCCGTGATGTTCAGCGACCGCTTCTCGAATGTTGCCCACTACTTCTTGAAAATCGAGCGGTTGGCTAAGTTGTGGTTCATACGACGGTAAGACCTCGGATTGGCGACGACCGGAATTATGACGACGCTCTACTCCGCTATACCCGCCTGAGTTTCTACGACGTTCTCTGTAGCGCCGCTCGACCTCAGCAACAATCACTAGGCGCTCCACGCTACCGATTTCCACTGCAAATGCCGCCGCACAACCAGGTCGAAGTGCCGGATGGCTGTTCTCTACTGTCAGCTCAATATCTTGGGGATAATGGTTGCGACCCCGAATGATAATGACATCGTTGAGGCGACCTGTGACGAACAGCTCCCCGTCCTGGATGAAGCCTAAATCGCCGGTGCGCAAAAATGGTCCCTCCCCTGTGTCTGCTAGATAGGCACAGAAAGTCGCCTCCGTCTGTTGGGGACGATTCCAATAACCTTGCGCTACACTCGCACCCGATACCCAAATTTCTCCCACAACCTCTGCTGGGCAACGGGTTAAAGATTCGGGGTGAGCGATCACAACTTCCTGGTCTAACCAGGCTTGACCACAGCCCACGATTTTCCGGGCACCTGACTGCTCAGGGGTAGCTGTCACAACCTGGTTTTGTTCTAGGGCTGCCCCATCGACTGTGCTAATCACAGGAGGAGCTGTTTTCCTTCCCCCGGAGATGAATAAAGTCGTTTCAGCCATCCCATAGCAGGGATAAAATGCCGACTTTCGGAAGCCACAGGACTCAAAAGTCGCTGCGAACTGATCCAGGGTCTCTGCCCGAATCGGTTCTGCGCCATTGAAAGCAACCTCCCAGCTACTCAAGTCAAGGTTTGCCTTCTTTTCGGGGGTAGCTTTGCGAACGCACAGGTCATAGGCAAAATTGGGACCACCGCTAGTTGTCGCCTGGTAGTCCGAAATTGCCTGGAGCCAACGCAGGGGCTTTTGGAGAAACGCCACCGGCGAGGTTAGAATGCAGGGTTGACCGATATACATCGGCTGTAACAAGTTCCCAATCAACCCCATATCATGAAAAAGAGGCAACCAGCCGAGGACGACCGTTTTGTGTGTATGCCCGAAAGCCTGCTCAATCATGCGTTGATTATGGAGCAGATTGCCATGACTCACCATTACTCCCTTGGGCTTCCCTGTAGACCCGGAGGTGTACTGGAGAAAAGCTAGGGAGTCGCTATTCACTGCTGCTTCTTGCCAGTCTGAAGCAAGGTCACTGGTGAGGTTGTCCGTAGCCAGCCAGTCCAAATCGGCTAGTTCTGGATACTGGGCAAATCGACCCTCGATATTTGCCAACAGGGATGTGGTAGTGAGAGCCACCGGTGCTTGGGCATCTGTCACAACTGCTTGCAGCCCAGATAGATTCTGATTGCGCCTGGGTGGATAAGCAGGGGTTGCCATCACCCCGGCATACAAACACCCAAAGAAGGCAGTAATGAACTCCAAACCGGCTGGGTAAAGCAGCAAGGCACGGGAGCCTATGCCACATCGAGACTGTAGTTGGCTTGCGATTGCCCGCGCTTTGCGATCCAATGCTTCATAAGTGAGGCTAGCTGATTCAGTTTCTCCATCTTTGAGAAAAGTATAAGCTTTAAGCTTAGGCTGAGTTTGCGACCGATAGCGTGATAGTTCGACTAAAGTGGAAAATCTGCCCAATGGGGTAAAAGAATTTTCGGCTTCTGTAGGTGTGGTAAGAAGTCTCAATTACAAACCCCCAGGGAAGGTGCCAGGGCTATTGAGTCCCTGTCTGAATCGAAATACCCAGGTGTTTGGGTCGCATTTTTTAGTAACATATGCTACGATTGAATAAAAACCGCAACTTTATTTTTCATCGTTCAAAATATTCTAAATTTTTCCTAGTGAATACCGTTAAAATACGTAATTTGGGATTGAGTTTAATTACTTACTAATTCAGCGTGATCGCATAGATAGAGCGTTCACCCTGGTGTGGTCAGCAGATAAAAAATCCCCCGAATCAAAGTCGGGGGATGAGTCCAGATAAGAAAATGTATGGATTTAGTAGAGGCAATCGCTGGTCATGTCGCTTCGCTCCCTTTAAAAATGTCGTTAGTCATTTAATTGTTTTGGTCAATCTTGCTCAATCACCACCACCGTAATATTATCTGAGCCTCCTTGCTCTTTTGCTGCATCTACCAGTGCCTTTGCCGCTTGTTCGCAGGTGGAGCTGGACTGGAGATAGGAGCGAATTTCCTCATCGGAGAGTTCTCCGTTGAGACCATCACTACAAAGCAGGAGGCGGTCATTTGCTACCACCTCCAGCGACTGGAGATCAATTTTCTGCAACTCTTGGCGACCGAGACAGTGGGCAAGTACGTGACGCCAGGGGTGGAGGCTGGCTTCTTCGGGGGTAATTGCGCCCGCTTTCAGCGCCCATGCTACCCAGGTGTGGTCTTCGGTAAGCACTTCTAACTGGGAGCCTCGCAGCCGATAGAGGCGAGAATCACCGACATGAGCGCACCAAGATTGCTCCTGACGAAACATGGTTATTACCGCAGTCGTTCCCATCTCAGCACGTTCGGGATGCTGGTTTTGATCTTCGACAATCTCTTTATTTGCCCGCTCAATCGCTTCTTTTAATAAAGCACTCGATTCCGAAGCCGAATCCCAATGCTGCTCTAAATAAGACCGAATCGCGGTAGTTGCAATCTTACTTGCCTCTTGTCCCCCAGCATGCCCTCCCATACCATCAGCAACGATGAAGAAGCGCCCTTCCGGGTCAGTGTAGTAGTTATCCTGATTAACCGCCCGCACTAATCCTGTATCAGTAATCCCTGTGAAGCGACGTTTCATAGATTGTTGTTGGGTATCGAACATTTACATGCGATCCATGCGATTGAGATGCCTCAGCAGGCGAAATAGGGTAAACCCGGCGGCGGCTGCCCCTAAAGCCACAATCACTGCCAATATAATGTAACCGTTGACCAATAGAATTGTGGCAGACAAAGTGAAAGCACTAACGAGTAACGTATAGTTAGTTCCGAGCTGAAGACTGCTCACGCGTCGCAGAATGCGGTCAGATTCAATCGAGCGCACCCTGACGCGCAAGTCTCCCCGCTCTAATTTATCAATGGTGTCTTCAAGCCGTCGGGGCAGCCCCAAAGCAGTGCTGCTCACTTGAGTTGCTTGTCGTCCCAGTTCGTTGAAAAAGGTATTGCCATTGTCAGAGTTACCGTTTGCCATAAGCTCCATTGCAAAAGGTTGTGCAACCTCCATAAAGTTAAAGTCCGAGTCTAAACTTTTTCCCACTCCTTCGAGAGTAGAGAAGGCTCTCATTACAAACGTGAATGTCGCCGGGAAGCGAAAAGGTTGGTCGTAAGTAATTTCATAGAGGTCATCACTAATTTCACTAACTGATTGTTCCTCAAACGGCTGATCCATAAAGTGATCCAGCATATACTGGATGGAACGCCGTGCTGGTCCCATATCCTCTACCGGAGTGAGAGCGCCCAGCTCTACCAGGGAATTAACCACTCGGTCAGCATTTTTTTCGGTAATCCCAAACAGGGTTTCCATCAATCCATCGCGGACGTTGCTTTTAATTCGCCCCATCATGCCGAAGTCGTAGAAAATTAGCTCCCCCTCGGGAGTAACGGCTAAGTTGCCTGGATGAGGGTCAGCGTGGAAAAAGCCGTCATGGAGTAACTGTTGCAGATAAGTTTCAGCTCCCAGCCTTGCCAGGAGCCTTCGGTCTAAACCTGCTGCTTCTAGTGCCTCGTGATGACTAATCTTAATTCCTGGGATATACTCCAGGGTCAAAATCCTGATCGAGGTATAACGCCAATAGACGCGGGGCACGCGCACCCGCCCATGGGCACGAAAGTTGCGGCGAAAGGTATCGGCGTTGCGACCTTCCTGGATGTAATCGGCTTCTTCCCATAGAGTGCGGCAGCATTCCTCATAAACGCCCAACCAATCTCGACCCCGTCCCCACTTGGGATGGTGGTGAAAGTAACTAGCAACTCGTCTAAGAATGGCTAAGTCAATGGTGAATAGCTTTTTAAGCCCTGGTCGCTGGACTTTAACAACCACCTCTTCCCCGTTGTGCAGTTGGGCTTTATGAACCTGCCCCAAACTAGCCGATGCCAGAGGAATAGGCTCAAAATTGCGAAAAAGTTGGGAAACTGGCTTTCCTAAATCTTCCTGCAGAATGGCCGCTGCTTGCTCATCATCGAAGGCGGGAACACGGTCTTGCAGTTTGGATAGTTCCTCGACGTATTCCGAAGGAAATAAATCAGCGCGGCTGGAAAAGAACTGACCAAGTTTGATAAATGTTGGTCCAAGCTCGAGCAGGCTTTCTCGAATCCAAGCTGCTCTAGCTCGGCGTCGGGCAAACTTTTTGTCCTCGGTGTATCCGCCCACATAGCTCCAGTGTTTGCCCTCTAGCCACAGCTTAAACAGTAGCTTGAAAACAAAGACCCAAATATCAAAGCGTCGCCGATTGCGCGAGTAATTTCTCCGATTCCAGCGATAGCTTGATTGGTTCTGCTTTGGTTGGGCAGAACGTTGGTTAGAAACAGGACGAGGTGCTTGTTTAAGAGAGTTTTTAGGGTCTTGGGACAGAGCAGACACACTGATTCCTATATTGGTTTTGGCAGAAAAATGCTTTTGGATTGATCTGATTCAAGCGTAGGAGTGATGACAATAACCGAGCAATTTTTTAGCTGCCTACTGACTGATTGTTGTAAGCGTTCAACTCAGTGCGTAAGCTAGCAATTGAGGCTCGCAGTTCATCAATTGTGGCTTGCAAATCCCCAGATGAGTTTGGAGTTGCTGAAGCCGAACCAGGGGCAGCATACTGATTTGCTTCTCGCTCTGCTCTAGCGAGAACTTCCTCGCTAAATTGTCGCAGGCGCTCTCTTTGCTCGGCGTCAAATTTTCCTAATTCGCTCGCAGCATTGGTGAGCGTTTCTTCAACTTGCTCGTTGACCGCTTCCGCTAAGGCTCTGCCGACAAAAAAGGCGTGAATAGTGGGGTTACTCATAGAACCAATTTTTATGGGTTTCGTTAAAAATTATATCTTGTCGATCCTCGTTCCCGTTATTAGTGTTGAACGTTTGGGGCTTTTCGAGTGGAGACTATGGGTAGTGTTGTCTAAGAAAGCCCTCGGCTTCAGCGCGTTTACTAATCACCCCATCAAGCCTAGCGCTCAACAGCTCGTCCAGGATTTGTCGATACTGGGGTCCTGGTTGGTAGCCGAGGGCTTTGAGGTCGTTGCCGTTCAAGGGAGGCTGTACTCGGCTCCAGTCGGAGAGATAGCGCCAAATTTTCTGCCTGACCTTTCTGGGGGTGGTTACTCCCAACAAAACCAGGGTGGGCAATTTGTACTGGCGTAGCAGCTTCACGACTTCGCTGGGGGAGTGGCAATTGGGGAGAGAGGTACTTACGTCTGCTTGTGCGCCTTCAAGTTGTTCCAGTCGTTTCATACTATCTGCGGGCAATCCGATATTCCTCGCGACTTTGCCGCGTTCGGAGTTTGCCAAACGAGCAATCAAAACTTCCAAGCGCATCTGCCAGTGCGTCAGTGTGTTCTCCGGGTCGAATTGCCGCAGCCATAGCTGAAGCAGGCGCACTTGCCACCACAAGCTTTTATCTAACTCCAGAGTGGGATGGAGGCAACGGAGCGCTCCGAGTTCGCCAAGCTGCTCCAGCGCTGGTTTCCAATAGGGAGCTTGCAGAATGTATTTCAGTTCTGTTTTGAGGCGGGTTTGTAAGGCAGGGAGTTTACTATTTTGAGAGCGATGATAGACACCGCTTTCGATAGCGTAACGGATGTAATCCTCGGTTTGCTGCTTAAGTTCAAATCCGAGGCGCACAGCAAATCGCACTGCCCGAAAAATCCGGGTGGGGTCTTCGATGAAGCTGTTAGCATGGAGAACTCGGATATAGCGCGATCGCAAATCGCCTAACCCACCAAAGAAATCTAGAAGCTCTCCTGCTTGCGGTCGAGTTAAGCGCAGGGCAAGAGCGTTAATGGTAAAATCTCGCCGATATAAATCTTGGCGAATCGAGCTGGCTTCCACTTCTGGATTCGCGGCTGGGTAAGGATAAAATTCTGTTCGCGCCGTGGCAATATCCACCCATAGGGAGCCAAGTTCAGGGTGATTGTGCCACAACAGCGCAGCGGTTTGAAACGCGCCGTGAACCTCCAAACGTGCCTCAGAATTATTTTCCTGAAGCGCCTTCGCCAATTCTACCCCCGCCCCCTCATCAGCAGAGCGATGAAAGCCATCCACCACCAAGTCAATGTCTTGCAGTAGTGGTGGCTCTGTGAGGAGGTACGGAGGTGCCGAGGTGCGGAGGTGCCGAGGAGATGGGTGGGCTTGTTTTCCCCTCTGCTCCCTTGTCTCCCTATCCTCGCTTGGATCAGCCCAAAGCAAATCCCTTACAGCTCCCCCAACGAGATAGAGATGCCAACCTCGCTTTTCGGCTTCTTCGGCGGCTTTACTAAGGAACTGCCAAAGCGGCCCGGGGATTCTGGATTCGAGGGGAATTCTGTGCAGAGGGGCGGAGGAGATGGGTTGACTTGTTTCCTCCTCTGCTCCCCTACTCCTCTGCTTCCCCTGACGTTGCCGCAGAACATCAGTGCGGGTAACAATCCCTACTAACTGCCCCTCCTGTAAAACGGGTAATCGCCCCATGTCGTATGTAACCAGGAGTGATTCCATTTCTGGCAGGGTAGTATCAGGGGCAGCGGTTTTTAAGTTTCGGTTCATGTGACCCTTCACGGGCGCATGACTCAAGCTGTGGTGCAGTGCCAAATCGATATCTCGCCTAGAAATTATACCCACGAGCTGGTCTTGTTCATCCACCACTGCCAGTCCGGAATGACCGTAGCGCAAAAGCACTCGCTGGGCTTGCTCAATTGTAGTGTCGGGGCGAATTGTTCGCACTGGCGACGACATCAACTCCTTGGCTGTAAGGAAAGGAGGGATTTGAGCTTGGAGTTTGCTAACGAGTTGGTCTAGCGTTTGGTGGGGATTAGGGTCGCGTAGCGTTAGTGAAGCTGCCTGGGAATGTCCACCGCCGCCCAGGGGCTGGAAGAGCTGATTGAGGTCGATTGAGTCAAGGAGTGATCGCCCAATCACTGTGAATCCTACACCCGATGATTGTCTGGAATAGAAATTTCCCAACAGCAGTGCATCACTTGGGGTGAGTTTTAGCAATTGCGTTGCTAACTCTGCTAGTCCAGGGACAAAATTTTCTGTGGCAAGCAGTACCCAAGCTATGGTGTAACCCTGTACGGTTGCAGTTTGCAAGTTTTCTAGAGCCTCAGTCAATAAGGTTTGCAGCCCAGGAGACAAACTGGGGTGCGTGTACTCAGCAATAGTAGGCAAACTCGCTCCTTGTTCCATTAACCAAGCCAAAGCTTGGGCATCTCGCGGAGTCGTTTGGGCAAAGGTGAGCGAGCCCGTATCCCCATGAATTCCCAGTGCCATGACCGTGACTTCCGAGGTGGTAAGCTGGACATTTTTTTGCTGAATTTGCTCCACAATCAAGGTGGTTGTTGCCCCCACCGACTCGATTTGAATATAAGTCGCCGGGAAATCTCGGGAAGCATCTCGATGATGATCGTAAACTTCAATGGCGCTCAAATGCGGCATATCCAGCCATTCCGCCGCTTGAGCTAGGCGATCGCGCTTTTGGGTATCCACTACTGTCAATGACCGAATTTGGTGGGGATTGACGCTGCGGCATTCAATCAGTGCTAACTCATCCCGGTACAGTGCCAACAACTCCTTCACTGCTGGTTTAGCACCACCTGTTAGTACCACTCGCCCTCCTGGCTTCAGGCGCGTTAGCCCCACTGCTGCGCCCAGGGCATCAAAATCAGCGCTTTGATGACATAAAATTAAATCTATATACTCGGTAGTCATCAGTACTTAGTCAGTAGTGAATCACGTTTACAAAGCTTCTTTAAAGCAGTCCTCGTTTCTCCGGGACAGTCAGCAACTCACTATTAAAGTCATATAAACGTTAGCACGCTTTGACTAACAACTAAGGACTAATGACCAATAGAAAAAAATTTACTACAACAGATGGGGTAGATTTTTGATATCGTGCTAGATATAGAAGAGTTTAAATTCATCTAAAATTTAGGCAGAGTGGTTGGTGTTCCACTCGATTGGTGGATAAGGAGAACTGCAAAATGTTTATTTTATTTCAACTGGCGCTAACAGGTTTAGTCCTCTTGTCGTTTATTTTGGTCGTGGGAGTTCCTGTGGCTTATGCGAGTCCTCGGGATCGGGAGCAGTCAAATCGGCTAATCCTAGTGGGCTCTGGTGCCTGGCTAGGGCTGGTGGTGGTAGTCGGCATCCTGAACTTTTTTGTCGTCTAGCGACAATTGTGCCCAAGCACTTAGAACTGATTGCAGACTAATCACTATCGAGGGCAACCATGACAGTTTTTGAGGGAACATTTGCCCAAAACACATCAACCCTGCAGTTAGCGATCGTTATTGGTCGTTTTAATGACCTGGTGACGGGCAAACTTGTGTCAGGATGTCAAGATTGTCTGAAACGACACGGTGTAGAGGTTGACCCTAACGGCACTCAAGTTGACTATGTTTGGGTGCCTGGAAGTTTTGAGATTCCCTTGGTGGCTCGCCAAATGGCACTCTCGCGTCGCTATGATGCTGTGATTTGCCTGGGTGCCGTTATTCGTGGGCAAACCCCCCATTTCGATCATGTCACTAACGAAGCAGCTAAAGGAGTCGCTGCTGCGGGCTTTCAAACGGGAGTACCGGTGATTTTTGGCATTCTTACTGCCGATACCGTGCAGCAAGCACTGGAGAGGGCGGGGATTAAAAGTAATCAGGGCTGGAACTACGCTATGAATGCTTTGGAAATGGCAAGCTTGATGAAGCAAGTGAACGGCAAAATCTCGACAAATGCTCATTATGAGGACTCCCCAGAGAAAACAACGCCCGTATTTCCTGCTTCTCAGGGAGAAGAGTTTGTGGCATCAGACTCGGTTGAGAATACTTAGCAACTATATTGACACAAACAGACAATTGTGATATACTATTATTGAATTATTTATGCGGGTATAGCTCAGCGGTAGAGCGTCACCTTGCCAAGGTGAATGTCGCGCGTTCGAATCGCGTTACCCGCTTCAAATTGTCTGAATTGGCAGTGCGAAAAACTTAATCAGGTCAAGAAGAGGCATGCTAGAATTTGCCCAAAGGAGCAGTGTAGTACTTAAGCAAAGCATGGAATGAAGCAACTGCCTTCTTGATCGTGCCAGAGGCAAAATAATTGACATAATTTTCTTAGCGAGAAGAATATCGCCTAATTTTGGGTAAAGCCTTCTTTGACGAACGCCTGTGTCACCTCAGAAAGCTCAGAAGATAGATCTTAATACAGATTATCCCTGTCCCTGTAGGCGTCAGGGGCGCTTAAAGCCCATTGCGCTGACAGAAGCGTTTGGATGTGATCGCTGTCAGCAAATTTTTGCGGTGGCGAAAAATGGAAACGTGATCGAGCAACTATCGACAAGCTACCCTTACAAGCGTTCTTGGTGCTGGACAGGGCGGCGTTGGTCTACAGCACGTTCTGGCATTGGGGAAAGTTACTTGCCCATTGCGTTAGGAGTTGTCCTGGTGCTGCTCATTGTGTGGCTACCGCTGGCATTGCGTTCTCCCAGTGGACCAAGCATTATTTTCTGGGCTTTGCTTGCAGTGTTGCTGGCGATCTTACCAGCGATTATGGTCTGGCTAGCTTATCGGCGTTAGCAGTGATGGAACTTGAAACGAATCCAGATTTACCCCAGCCGATTCTGAGCGCTGTTAAGCATTCTCACCAGGCATCTGGGGAATTGGCAATGACTAAGGGAGTAGACCGTAGTCGAGGTGTTAAGGCGATCGCGCAAGCATTTGAGACAGCTTCTGACGAAATTTTGGAAGCCAACACCCTAGATCTCGAAATTAGTCGGGAAATGGCAGTGCCAGAAGCAGTGCTGAAATGGCTGAAGCTGACCCCAGAGCGACTACAAAAAACCATTGGGATCTTGCAGCGGTTGGGGGAAGTCCCGGATCCGCTCCAGCAAGTGGTGAGTTCCCCCGAGCAACTTAATCTGTCCCAGAGTTATCACCAACGAATGCCACTGGGGGCAATCACCTTTGTCTATGAAGCGTTTCCCGAATTAGGAGCAATCGCAGCCGGGTTGTGCCTCAAAACCGGGAACAGCCTGATTCTTCGTGGGGGGAGTGAAGCGAGCCATTCCCATGCCGCGATCACAGGGGTGTTGCAAGCTGCCCTAGGAGAAGTGGGTTTCCCCAAGGGAGCGCTGGAAATGCTTACTTCCGAGCAAGGCTCCTCCATTCAAGAATTAGTCACTCAAAACCAGTATCTTAATCTCGTGATTCCCTACGGACGTCCTAGCCTCGTTCAGCAAGTGGCTCAGTTGGCTACTGTTCCGGTTTTGCGAACGGCAATGGGCAATTGCTATCTTTACTGGTCTGCTAGTGGCGATCTCGAACTTGTCCGCGCCACGATTGTGGATAGTCATGCCAGTGAGCCTGATTCCGTCAACGCGATCGAGAAAGTTCTCATTCCTGCGAGTGCTAAACATTCCTCCCTTTTGAAGCTGTTCCATAGCTTGAAGGAGAAGGGCTTTACACTGCGAGGAGAGGAAGAGTTGGTAGAAGCATTTCCCGAACAGTTGACACTAGCAAATGCTTCGGAGTGGAATAGCGCTTATCTGGATCGGATTGTCGCTTTTAAAGTTGTTGATAGTACTAGCTCGGCGATTAATTGGATCAATCAACATAGTAGCGGTCATGCTGACTGCCTAATCACAGAGTCTTACCAAGAAAGTCGTGCCTTTGCTCTCGGGATTGATAGCGCCTTGGTTTATATTAATTCCTCGCCGCGATTCTCTCGCGAATCCCAACGAGGAGACTCAGTTTTTCTCGGTATGTCTAATCAAAAAGGCTATCGTCGAGGCTTAATTGGCTTAGAAACGTTAACCACTTTCAAGCAGGTCGTTCACGGATAAAATGGTTGGGAGCTTTGCTCGCATCGAGGAAATTGACACGTACCCAATTACAGCAGGGAAGCATCTCTAGGAAGTACAGCATTTTCCCCTTATTGGGATGAAAGGGTAAGGGTTTTGGGGCAAGGGGAAATTCCCTTTAACCTTTCTCCCTTTCCCTTTTCCCGATTTCAACCAGGATGTACCTAAGGTCGTCGAAAACGCCGTAGTTGTAACTTTTTTTCACTCATTCGGTCTTGTTGAAACAGCAAGACTGTTGGTAAAGTGAGGCGCGTTAGCGTCCTTCAGCCAGCCAAACTCTCGTGAAGCGACTGTTCTCTCGACGAATCCCAGAATTTCTCCGGCGGCAACCATCGCCCCTGCTCGGTCTAGTTATGGGGCTATTAATTCTCCTACTCTGCTTTTTTGCTAGCCTCGCTGTTGGGGCAGCCGACATTTCCCTGGGTAGCATTTACACTGCCTTCACCGCCTTTGACGGCTCCACCGAACACCTAATTATCCGCACTGTCAGGTTGCCGCGATCGCTCATTGCAACGTTCGTAGGCGCTGCCCTCGCTGTGGCGGGTGCCATCATGCAAGGCATCACCCATAACCCGCTGGCTTCCCCTAGCATTTTAGGCGTGAACGCTGGTGCTGCTTTTGCCGTAGTTGTCGCAACCTTGATTTTCGGCAGCAGCTCGTTGAGCGTCTATGCCTGGTTTGCCTTTTTAGGAGCAGGCATTACTGCGGTGATGGTCTATCTTCTAGGCTCTCTTGGTCGAGGTGGTCTCACTTCCTTAAACTTAACCATCGCCGGGGCTGCCCTGACAGCATTTATTTCCTCAATTACCAGTGGGATTTTGATCATTAGCCAGCGAACTCTTGAAGAAATCCGATTTTGGATAGCAGGTTCCATTGCTGGTAGGGAACTTGACCTCTTCATGCAAGTTTTACCTTATCTCGGTGTGGGACTCCTGTTGGCATTCGCTTTGGGAAGACAAATCACCACTTTGAGCTTAGGCGAGGACGTGGCAAAGGGGTTAGGGCAGCAAACTGCTTGGGTGAAGATTGCCGCTGCTGTCAGTGTAGTTCTGCTTGCCGGGGGCAGCGTGGCAATAGCAGGACCAATTGGGTTTATTGGGCTGATTATTCCTCACATGAGTCGCTTTCTGGTTGGGGTGGATTACCGCTGGATTCTGCCTTATGCTCCCATGTTGGGAGCAATCCTACTGCTTGTTGCCGATACCTGTGCCCGAATAGTAATTCAGCCTCAAGAACTTCCAGTTGGGCTGGTGATGCCACTGATTGGCGCTCCCTTCTTTATTTATCTGATTCGCTCGAAGGTGAAACGGTAACGACTTCCTTAGCCGTATGCGATCGCCCTTGGTCTGCTACAAGTGGGAGCCAAGCGATCGCCTCACCTCCAGGTTCGATCTAAGCTAAGAGCATTTCTGGAAAGAATAAAGTGTAACTAAATATTGTTGTTGATGTAAATGTAGGAACCCACCGACGTATGACTCCCATGGGAGCGAGCTGCAGTGGGCAAACCTCGAAGGTGAGGTGCCCGCTGGGAAACCAGGTGGAACCCTGGTCGGGTCAAGATCCCAGAAGTGCTCCACGCCATCTTCTTTCTACTTACCACGCAGTGGCTGTGCAGCCCCTAGGGGCACGGTCTACCACTAGTTTCGCAGTGGGCGCTGGAGTGGCAGCTGGGAAGGCATGCTAGGAGCTATTCGTGAGCAGGTGCGGCTTTACCCAGGACGGGGCAAGCAACTGTTGCAAGGTCTTCAACAGCAGTTTCCACCATGGCAGCATGGGTGGGTTGATGGCGGATACCGCACCACCTTGATTGCTTCGCTCCAGCAGGAATTAGGCGGGACGGTCGAGCCACTGCGACCTCCTCATGCTCTCGTGGCTGGATTACCGCACGCGAAGCGCGACGGTGGAGCAAAGATTACGAGCGCTTCCCCGAAACTAAAGAAGCTTTCATTTACTCAGCGAGGTTACGGTGTTTACTTCTGAAATTACTATGATTCTATACTTTTTAGACATCCCCTAACAAGGTAATGTAATAACCACAGAGGCACAGAGAACACAGAGAATAGAACAAACCAGAGTAGAGATAAAGTTAGTGAGAGTACCAGATGCGTAAGTTCTGAGGGAGACAATCATCGAAAAACGGGAAGATATACTTCAAATTGCTGCTAAACATGGAGCCTATCACGTGCAAGTTTTCGGTTCTGTAGCGCGGGAGGAAGCTTCTTCAGACAGCGATGTGGATTTTCTTGTTGATGTCGGGTCGAATCACAGCCGTTGGTTTCCTGGTGGTTTTTAGCTGATGCCCGAAGATTTGTTGGGCTGTAAAGTCGATATCGTTACTAAAAATGGACTCCATCCACTGATTCGGGAACGGGTTCTCAAAGAAGCTATACCGCTATAACAAAACAATTAAAAACTAAAAATTAAAAATTAAAAATTGGCGATTTCAATACTGACTGAGGAAACTGGCGCTTCAAGGTTGGTAAAATGGGGCAGGGTTTTTTAGGTTGTAGTGCTTGAGGCGCGCTAAACGTGTTCCAGCGAAAAGGTCCTTTCTCTGCGGCTGCCATCCATAGTAGGCGCTTTGCCCTCGTCATTGCCACATAAAGTAAGCGAAATTCCTCAGCTCTCTTAAGCTGTGCTGCTGTCTCCCAAGCCTCGGCAGGCTGAGGGAGTACCAAAAGGGAATCGGGATGCTGGTATCGACTGTGAACCGCAGTGCGAATTTGTGCCCTCGCTACTTCGGCTAGGGTGAAGTCTCCTAGAAACTGAGCAGCGGTGGGTACCCAAGGTTTTCCCGGAATGATGTCGTCGTGCAAAAAAGGAAGGAAGACATAATCCCAATCCAGCCCCTTAGCTTTGTGCATGGTAATAATCGTAAGCTGATTAGGACGAATATATTGCTCATCTGCATCTTCTTCGACGCCTTCAAATTGTTCCGAACTAACAATTTCGTTGAGGACTGAGAGTATCGCTTTTAAGGAGCTATTCCCAGCAGTTTGTTTGGTGATGCGCTCGGCTAATTTCTGCACCGTGGCGAGTTCAGAACCTGTGTATTTTAAACTCATTCCTAGAAAGGAAATGAGCTGGTAAGGGGGCAGTTCTAGACGTGCCCGCAGCAAACTGCAACAATAGCGGCAGGCTTGCTCAACGTGAGGCTTCTGGGGGGGGTCGAGGGGACTGGGATAGAGAAATTGTTCCGGGGAAGTAGCGAGGGCGTTAAGGTCTTGAGCAGCAATTAACTGCCGTTTTTCCAAGACTTCGAGTGCTGCTTTTAGGTTATCGGGGGAATGGGGGCGGTCAATAAATTGCAGCAGCTTCAGGATTTCTGCTGGGATATGGGAATGGCGCTCCACCTCGCTCACTTCGTAGACTTTGATTTGATGCTGACGCTCTAAATAAGCCAGTTGTTCGGCAATAAAGCGACCTTGCCGATTTTCCCGTACTAATACGGCGGCATTCTGGTTGGAATCTTGGCTGAGTAATCCTTGAACGCGCTTTCCAATGAGTTTGACGGTGTGGTGAACATCGCTGGGAGTATAGATTTCTAGCCCACCACCAACGGGTTCCGGGTTAGCGGAAGGCTCAGGATCACCGGTGTCAACAGGGCGAATATACTGGCGGCGGAATGGCGCGTGTTGTAGGTTGAAGGTTGAAGGTTTATTCTCCTCTGCTCCTCCGCTCCTCTGCTCCTCTGCTCCTCCGCTCCCCTGCATCACCCACTCCAGCATAAAGTTAGCGGCATCGATAATAATCTGGCTACTGCGACCAGCCTGATCCATTGTGGTGAAGCGTTTCTGGGCTTTGCAGGTTTCGCAGAACCAATTGAAATAAATGGGATCTGCTGGGGTGAAGGTGGAGTTAATTGCCTGGTTGGGATCGCCCACTCGCACCAAACTGGGGGAAGCATCAGGATGATTGGGGTTAGTGGCGAGGGTTCTCAGCAGCTTTTCTTGCAGGGGACTGGAATCTTGTGCCTCATCTTCAAAGACGGCAAAGACTTGGTTTTGCCAGAGTTGGCGCATTCCCTCGCTATCGAGAACTCGCAGGGCAGCGAGAATCATGTCATCATAATCGATGAAATCGCGTGATCGCATTAACATTTGATATTGCTCGGCTAACCCTGCCGCGATGCCTAAAATATCGTATTCATCGGTTGTCTGTTCACTCAACTCCCATAAATGTTGGGGTAGCAAACCCGAACTTTTTGCCTCGTGAACCGCAGTATGGGCTAAACTCGGTAGCACCTCAGTGCGTAACACCGACTGACGCCGCAGCCGTTCCGTTTCTTCGCCATCAAACTGCACTCCCTCTAGCAAGCTTTGATAGCGACGCGGATTCGCTACAATCCACTGCTCCACACAAGCTTTGAGTAAGCGATGACTCTGGTTGGGAGTGATTACCGTCGCATTCTCTAAATTCAGTCCCGATAAGTCAGGGTGGCGCGTGGCAATATTGAGTGCCAAACCATGTAGAGTTTGGACAACAAAGCCTCCCTGCGGGAGCAAGAGCGGTTTTAAGTAAGCCCGAATTTTTGCTTTAATACTAGCGGCAGCGGAACGGGTGAAAGTGACAACAACGAGCTGATGCTGGGAATGGAGCTGATGACGAGCGATCGCGATCGCGGCTCCCACTGCCATGCCTGTGGATTTTCCTGAACCGGGAACCGCAGAAACCGCCATCGAGCCTGCTTGCCAGTCTGCCAAGCTTTGCTGCCCTGGTCTTAAACTATCACGTAGCCACTGCAATTGTTGCTCCCGCTGTACCATCCCTTGCGGTGCCTGTGGGAAATTTTGTGACTCGACTGTCGAGGTGAACTCGTTATCTGAGGGCATCTTCTACAATTTGGTTGCAGGTTACGGGTTACAGGTTACGGGTTAGTAATAACATTCCCACATTCAAGGAACGACAAACGCACTCTTGGTAGCTAAAAATTCACTTAAAACCACTCTCAATCTAAGGCATCTCGGCGCATTGGCTGGGATTATAGCTTTGGGGGCTGCCCTGCGATTTTGGCAACTGGACGCTAAACCGCTATGGCTGGATGAAATTGTCACTGCTTTACTCAGCTTAGGACTAGACTATGGAGATGTCCCCACCGAAGTCGTCTCTTCCCCATCAAGCTTACAGCAATTATTTACCCTCCAGCCAGGGGTGAGCTGTCCAGAGATTGCCCACGCAACTGCCACGCAATCCACTCATCCGCCGCTGTTTTTTTGCTTCATGCATCAGTGGTTGCAGTGGTTAGAACCTGTGGCACAGCCCTTAGCTTGGAAATTACGAGCCTTACCAGCCTTGCTGGGAGTAGGCGCGATCACTGCTCTCTATTTTCTCAATCGCCTTGCCTTCTCCCCAGCCGCAGGACTCATGGGGGCAGCGGTGATCGCTGTTTCTCCGTTTGGAGTCTACCTCTCCCAAGAGGCACGTCAATACAGCCTACTGGTACTACTCATCACGCTATCGCTACTAGGATTAGTCAAACTCCAGCAAGAACTTTATCAAGGGCGACAGCCATCTCTAGTCTGGCTCGGTTGGGGCATCGTGAATAGCCTCGGCTGCTATGTCCACTACTTTTATATTCTCGCTTTCGCTGCCCAGATTTTTATTCTCGTAGTGCTAATGGCTTGGCAGCGTTGGAGAGGTAGGGGAATGGGGGAGCAGAGGAGCAGGAGAGCAGAGAAGCAGGGGAGCAGAGGGGAGACAAGCAGATCCATTCCTCTGCTGGGCACCTCCGCACCTCCGCACCTCCGCACCTTCCCCCAGCGCAACCTAATCACTCTTGCCCTAGTAATTCTCGGTGTGGGATTGAGCTATCTGCCCTGGCTACCTATCTTAATCGAACACTTTAACAGTCCCAAAACTAGTTGGCTTTCCTCGCCTCAAAACATCGCTCCTTTATACCAAATGTTGGTGGGGTGGCTGCTGATGGTGATTGCTTTGCCTGTAGAAGATCAACCCCTGGCGATTCAGATTGGGGCAGGCTTATTAATGTTAGCGTTTGGCGGCTGGGTAGGTTGGAAAGCTGGGCGTGGACTAAGAGAACTTGGGCGGATGCCGCAAACCAAAAGCGCAACTCTTATCCTGGGCTGCTTCACTGCTTGCGTGCTGCTGCAATTTTTAGGAATTATTTACCTACTAGACAAAGATATTACTGTTGCTCCGCGATATAACTATGTTTACTATCCAGCCATCTGTGCCTTGTTGGGAGCTAGCTTTTGCGAAGGTAGAAAGCAGAATAAATTCATCATTTTTATTGTTGGTTTAGTTAGTTGTGTTTTTGTCGTTTTTAACCTTGCGTTTCAAAAACCTTACACGCCCATGCAAGTTGCCCAGAACTTCAACCAGTCACCGAGTCCCTTAATGGTGATAATAGGATACAATGATTCTCTCGATCTCGCTTTGGGATTAAGCTACGCTCTGTCGCTAGATGAAATTAGGGAAATAGGGGAGACTCAATTCGCTTTTTTAGAAAGCTCTAGTGGGTATAACACAGTTTGGCAAAAGCTATCTGAGCTTTCAGTTTCACCGAAAAGTCTGTGGATAGTTGCTCCGGGATTGGAACGTGCCGACTATCCTCCTAATCTTGCACTGAAACGCGAACTCGATTGCACTCGGATCGAAGGTGAGTATTACCGGATTGGAATTCCTTATCAGCTCTATCGATGTCCTACCATAAAAGATTAGCCTGGGCATGAGGAATTCTTAAAGTAAAGGGATAAAGCTCGTAGTGCAGCCCATTGAAAACTGCTGTAATTAGATTTACTCCTTACGAGAGAAATGCTTGTGCCTGCAACCCTCTAAACTCAAAAGGAGTTGCATATATATCAGCGATCGCTATTCAAGTGATGGGGATAGCGCTGCGACTACCCAAAAGCTATCCCTCCAAACCTGGGCGTTCGGTGGCAGTGCTGCTAGGGCTAATCATGCCTTTGATGTGGTTGAGCAGCACTTTGCTAGTGTACCTAATTCTGGATCTTCCCTTTTGGACAGCCCTCCTAATCGGAGCTATAGTAACTCCTACCGATCCAGTTGTTGCTACTGCCATCGTTACAGGTCGGATCGCAGAACAACACCTCCCCCAACGCATCCGGCAGATCATTTCTGCTGAGTCGGGTGTCAACGATGGTTTAGCCTATCTCTTTGTTCTCTTGCCGATTCTGCTCCTGAGGCGCGCGCCAGGAGAGGTTCTAGTTCATTGGCTCACTGTCACCTTACCCAAAATGGGTCTAAGGCCCCTTCCTTTAGTAAGCTCTGTGATCTAATTACTTCTAAGTAGGGACGGGCTGTCCCGAAGAAAGTTCGCTGAGCGGTTTTGAGATCGGGGAAAGTGTCTGGATTCAGTTCCGTGCTTTCTAGATTCTCCCCTAGAAGCGAGAATCTCCTTCCTTCATGTAGGAGAGTGTCAATCTTGGCGGTAGCAATACTGTTGCTGCGCCAAATCCCAGCCGTTCTGGCATTGTGTTCTTTCCTGAATCCGCTACGAGGAATCCAGGATGCCCTATTCGTAAGGTGGTTTGGTCCGATTGGTGTTGCAGCGCTGTTCTATGCCATGCTCTCGCTGCGCCAGACAGGAGTAGGCTTGGGTGGTTGCTAGCCTAATCATTTGCGTTTCCATCTTGGCCCACGGTTTAACCGCTGTACCTTTAGCTAAACTCTACGGAGAGCGCGTTCAAAACAGCCGATCTGGTAGATGGTGAAGCTTCAGCAGCTATCTCGTCCGCCTCTGCTACTTTGGGGGCTAGTTTTTGTGGGGGCGATCGCTTTTTCCCTCGCTCAAGCTGGACTCTTTGAGCAAGCGATCTTCAATCCAGGCGGACTATCCCTCCTGTGGCGATTTTTACGTGCTAGCGTACACCCGGAGTTGAGTCCTGAGTTTTTACTCCTCACGCTGGATGCCACCCTCACAACGCTAGCTTATGCCGTCTGTGGCACATTTTTGAGTGTGGTGCTAGGGGTAGTGGGAGGCGTGTGGGCTTCCGAGGTGTGGTGGCTGACAGTTTTTCCGCGTCGGCAGCAACCTGCATGGTTGGGGATGCGATCGCTACTGGCAATTCCCCGCGCCATTCACGAAATGATTTGGGGGCTATTTTTCGTTAATATCTGGGGATTAGATCCCCTCACGGCAATATGTGCGATCACAATTCCCTACGGCGCAATTGTCACCAAAGTCTTCTCCGAAATTCTCGACGAAACGCCTCGATCATCCCTCATGGCTTTGCGGAGTAGTGGCGTTTCCCCACCCCAAGCGCTACTCTACAGCCTAATTCCCCAAGCCTTTTTCAATCTCCTCTCCTATACCTTCTATCGCTTCGAGTGTTCCATTCGTTCGGCAGCAGTACTCGGAATTATTGGGGCAGGAGGATTAGGATATCAGATTTTTCTGAGCTTGCAATCTCTACGGTATGAGCAACTCTGGACATTTGTCTATGCCTTGGTGCTGTTAAACGGAATAGTGGATCTCAGCAGCGCCCTTTTGCGTCGCCGCCTCGGTTGCACCACCCGCCTTGATTTAAATCAGCGCAAGCTTTCTAGGCGTTCCCAATTCAACAAGGGGACGCGGGGACACAAAGAGCAGAGGAGCAGGGGAGCAGAGGGGCAGAGGAGTAAGATGACGCGGGGACACGGGGACGCGGAGACGCGGGGAGAAGTTCGGGACACAACAACTCTCGGCGTCATCCCATCTCCGCGTCATTCCTGGCACACCTCCGCAGCTCCCTTGAATGTTCCGCGTGACCCTCTCACCAGTCTAGTGGGTTTAGGTGTTGCTGCATTAGTGCCATTTTGCTTCTGGTACGTGGGCGCAGATTTTAGCAAGCTGTGGACACCTCAAATCTGGCAACTTCTGGCAGAGATCACCCAAGAAGCATTTCCTCCCAGTTGGGAGGGGTTGCAGTGGCAGCAATTGTTAATCCTTTCTGCCCAAACGCTGGCGATGTCCCTGCTTGCGATCACGTTTGCTGGGATAGGAGGAATCGTACTCTCTTTTCCCGCTGCCTACAATTTCTTCCTCCCTGGTGGCTTACTCCATCCCCACAACCCAGACAAAAGCAGTGGTGCGGGCGCTTGGTTTGCCTTCCTACTCACTCGCAGTGTCTTACTCTTCTGTCGCGCTATTCCTGCACCCATTTGGGCATTAGTGGCACTGTTTGTGCTGTTTCCCGGAATTTTGCCTGGCGCGATCACCCTGGGGTTGCACAATTTAGGCATTCTGGGGCGACTGATGGCAGAAGTTAACGAAAATATCGAAAAGCCTCCCCTACAGGCACTCAAAGCCCAAGGAACCCCCTCTTCACTCCTGTTTCTCTACGGGGTGCTACCCATGACGTTGCCTCGCTTCCTAGCATATACCCTCTACCGCTGGGAAGTTTGCACGCGCGAAACCGTGATTGTGGGATTAGTCGGTGCTGGGGGCTTAGGACGTTTGCTTACTGAACAACTGAGCAGTTTTGACTACCGAGGTGCGGTAAGCGGAATGGTGAGGCGATCGCTACGCTAGTTAGATCTAGTCCGGTTAAACACCTCTAACGTACGGGGTTATGGCCTCAAATCCACGCGGTTGTGTGCTGGCAGGCGAGACAAAAAAGTGTTAGATTCGCTCTGAACTTTAGGGGGATACCAAGTGTTAAAGCGCATCTGAAAAAACTTATTAGGAACAAAAAAGATTTCTCTGTCTACAAGGATCGCGATATACGCATACATCCCGAATCAAATCTGGGTTCTAATACAACCATCGGTTCAGGAACTTACATAAATGATCCTGAATTTATTGCAATTCGGAAAAATGCTCCTGTCAAAATTGGAAAATACTGTGCCATAGCTCATGGTCTAAAAAATAGACCAAGCAACCATTACACTGGTTATGCTAATCTACAAGATATTTTGTCAGGGTAAATATCAATTTTCTAATTTATAGCAGTTCTCACTTAAGTGGAGTACACCTGAACTCCACTCTGACTAGTAATCGTATTCTGAATTTGTACCTTATGAGTCTAAGAACCGCTATAGATTCTATTAAAGGCTCTGTAGTTATTGGAAATAATGTCTAGATAGGGGACAACGTCATTATATTGTCTGGTGTGACAGTCGAAGATGGAAGTGTATTAGTGCAGGTTCGGTTGTGACTAAAGATGTAGCACCCTATTCTATTGCTGTTGGGAACCCTCCAAAACTATCAAGAAAAAAT
>PXPT01000167.1:0-19263 GCA_003021505.1 Cyanobacteria bacterium QS_4_48_99
CCAGCAGTGGCCGGAGAAGTTGAGCCATTTCTTTTGGCCACCCCAAGTGCAAGATGCGGGGATTTAGCTGAGATCTATTCTGTTTTCGGAATAATAAGTGGAGTACACCTGAAGTCCACTCTGACTAGTAACCGCGCATTCTGAATTTGTACCTTATGAGTCTAAGAACCGCTATATATCTATTTTGTGAGGTTTTAGTTACTACCGATGTGTTCTAAAATATTCAGTCGCAGATTGGCGTGCGTAGTGCTCGCAATACTCAATGCATTCAGGCTTGAGAGTATTATGCAACTCATGACGCACCAGCCCACTACCATACATAGCATAAGGAATTACAAAGTCTGGGTATTGCAGAACCAAACCATAAGAAAGTTCTTTAGGGATGTTGGCATCGATAGAATGCCATCTAAAATCACCAATAGTTAGCCAAGCTGCAACTGCGACTGGCAAGATGGCAACCTTGAGATCTTTGTTGACTAAATAACGAACAGTAGAAATATTCTCGTCATCCATCTCATTTATTCCTTCTCCCTTGGCGATCGCAGATGTCGATCCATAGCGAGTCGTTGAGTAACAAGAAAGTGCAGCTTGCTCAGATAGCAGAATTAATTTGTAGTATGCTTCTAAAAATTCTGGCGTTGACATTAATTGATTATGTCCTGCTTTAGATAGCGGAAATTTGTAGTTTCCCTCTAATATTTCGCCAGCACGTCCCTCTAGAACCAGCGTTCTTAGGTAATTGCGCATGTACTTGATGTCAATATCCAGAAACTTATTAATTAGTTTGCTCATGGCAGTTTTAAATTAAAAATAATCGCTATCAGGTTAGAAAAAAAGTTTAGCAACGTGATTGTTACCTACTACACATCACATTCAAGTTCTAGTGTTCAGCCAGCCCTTCGGGAACGGCTTCGCCGAATAGGGTTCAGTTTTCTAATTGATGAACACTGAATGCTAAATCCACCAGATCTGTAGCAAGCATGCCCGCAAATTTATATAACCATTGCTTTAGTGAGTTTCGGGAATTAAATGAGGGGTGGAGTTACCCCCAGCAATTCTCAGCTATGTGGTATTTCTACAAATTGGAATTAGCCTGAGATGCTTTCTTCTTTGCTTTTACCCCCATACAGCCTAAACCAAACAAAAGGAAAGCTAACGTACTCGAAGGTTCAGGTACCCTTACAGTCGAAGATTGAGGTTCTCCCACACTAACTTTATTAGTCTGATTGCCGATTAAAATTGGCTCAGTTGGACTATTGAAATTACGAGAATATGAAGCTCTAACCAAGGTTTGAATTTCTTGATTACCTCCAGAAGTAGTATTTATAGAAGTGGCGATTTGATTGAAGGTAAGAGATTTATTTCCTTGATAATTTAGCAAAAAATTACTGCCTGTGGGATTTAAGTTTCCTGAGATTTTGAACGAATTTAGAAAAGTGTTACTTTTGTCATCATATAATTGAAAAGCTACTTTTCCAGAAGCACTAGCGTATTCCGAGTCCAGATTATCTGTTGCTGTTTCGAGAGATAAACCAGTTAAAAAATCGAAAGAAAGTATATCGCCAGCTTTTACAGAAAAGTTACCAATCACTTTAGAATCACTCTGTCCTAATCCAAAGTAAGTGTTTCCCTTTCCCTCAGCTTGACTCAAAGAAACATTGCAGGCAGCAGGAGTTCTGAGGCTACCAGACACACAGGAGAGAGGGACTGATGAATCGCTGACGAATGTGGCATCAGCGAGAGCTTCCGCAGTGACTGAAGAGTTGGAACCTGCATTGGTTAAAGCATTCGTGTTAGTTGCAGTTTCAGTGACTAGAGAATTTTGGCTGAATTCTGTCTCTAAAAAACCTCTAGAAGAAGCAAAAGTAGCCGCTTTACTGGGTAGTGCAGTCATGGCAAAGCCAGCAACAATCGGAGTAACAAATAGTAAGCAATGCTCTTTAGCACCCAGCATTAATTTCATTGATAACCTCTAACAAAATGAATAACAAAATGAATTTTCAGTAATTTGTCAAAGGTAATCTAACATCGAAAATAAGCGCTATATGGTGCTTTTTTGTAATGATTAAGTCAGCAAATTGGTTAGGTGTTTTTTTACAAAATGGTTACTTTATTTGGCGAAAATTAGCGATCGCTTCGATGCTGATACCGCGTATTGTCTATTCTCCGGTCATTGAATGGCATTGAACGGACTTGCTTTGAGATGGGTTGGGGAAGTTAAAATACTGATGGTGAATTCCAAGAAAACCGTGCAGAGCCTTACCGTGATTGCCACTCTGCCTGATTAAACCAAATTAGCCATCTCTGCGTTTAAAATTTTGCATTTGAATTGCGGAAGTGCACACTCTTGTTGAAAGACTAACCAGCCATTTCCGGCGATCCCTTCAAACTGCTCACCGCTTGTTGCAACTGGGTAAGAATTTGAAGCTGATGGTTGCCGCTTTCAGTGATTCCATTCATTTGTTGCGCCACTGCTTCCAGCTTCTGCCGAACTTCCTCGCAGTGCTCTTGCCACTGCTGTAAATTTTTTTCATAAACACTCACTCTACTCCCGAGTTGGAGAGCCGATGCCTGTGTTTGTTGCCAGCTTTCCTCTAACTCTCGAAGTTGATTTTGCCTCGTCGCCTGCTCATCAGCCTGCTGCTGAACCTGAGCTTGGCTTTGCTCGACGCTAAGTTTCACTTCTCCAATCTGATTTTCCAGCTTTTGCAGTTCCTCTTTAGTCTGGTTTTGCTGCGCCTCACTCTGAGCCAGAATGGATTCGAGGTCAATTGCAGAAGTCTCCATCTCTAGCTCAACAAACCCTTGCCGACGTCGCAGCACCCGGAGATGTTGATTCAAAACCTCTTTTCGTTCCTGAATACTGCGACGCTGACCGACCAGCGTTTGCTCTAAGAAGCGATAACGGTCTTGCTCTTCTGCCAGTTCCTTCTCTACACTGGGACGCTCTTGGTCACTCACCACCTGGAGCTTCTCTTGCAATTCCTCAACACTCTGACGCTGCGATGCCAGTTCTTCTTCCTGGTCATTTACAAAAGGCAGTAACTTTTTCCAATCCCGCTGCAAATTTTCCACAGTCTCTTGTAATTCCCCAAGGAGCATATTTTCTAGCTTTTCGACATCAACCTGCTGACTGGGACAGGAACCCGAAACTAAATCAGAAAGGGACTCGCGCAGTTGTTCTTGCGTCTGTAGCTGGAGAGCCAGCAAATTAGCTGAATCCCGCTTCCTTGCTAAAGTATGCTCTTGCGACTGCAATGCTCTTTTTGCCTCTTCCAGCGATACTTGTGCCTCCTGAAATGCTTGTCTCAGTTGTTGGAGTTCCTCTCCTTGCTGTTCAGCTTCTGCACTTTTTTGCTGGGCATCCGCTCGTTGTTGTTCCAGTTGCTGCCTATGGTGGTCTAAATTAGCCTGCTGACGATTCATTACTTCCAAGGCTAGATTGAGCTGTTCGGCGAGCGACTCTGTTGGTGTCGCCGCAGACTCTAAGCGCGAAATCAGTTCTTGAATCTCATTTGTCTGAGCTTCGTCTAAAACGCTCGATTGTTTTTCGGCGAGGCGTTGTTGCTCTGTGCGCAGATGTTCCCAAGCGCCCTCAATTTCAGTACGCTCATCCTCTAACCCTTGCTTGAGTTTTTGAAGTTCTTCTTGGGAGCTATTAACCTGCTGACGTTGCTGCTCGATTTGTTCTTTTTCCTCCGCCATCTGCTCGAACTGTTCGAGGTTCGCCTCCATTTCCATCTCCCGGCGGCTCAGCTCTTGCGCTTGATAGCTCAGAGACTGCTTCCACTGCTCCACCTCCGCTTGCTGAGTTTTGGACTTTTCCAACAGACTTGAAAAACTTTGCAATAAGCCCACCACCTTTGCCCCAGCTTGCTCCGGTTTTCCTTGAATCTGTCGATTTGCACCTAGGTGGACAGTCACCAAAGCGCCTTCCCCCAAGTGGCTGGCTTCTTCAGTGGGAAGCATTTCCTCGCTAGATACAGCAGTCCAACTCTGGTCATTGCGTTGACAGGCTAGCAGTTTCAGTTTAGTCCTAGCCCCACCGATAAATCCTTTACTTTGCCGTTTGACCTCTGCCAGATATAGCACGCTTGGTAGTCTTCCCTATTAGTCGCTTTCGCCACTAGCTCAGATTACCCACTTAACCCTCTAGCAATGAAACTCAAACCAATTTGCAATTGGTAATTCGCAATTCGCAATTGGTCGGGTAGGCAGACACTTGGAATCCGACAAGCGCCAGCTCAACAACAGAGTTGGAGACAAACCGGCAAAATTCTTCACATTTTTCGTATGGATGATGAGTGACGCTTGCTTAGAGGGTAAAGTATATTCTGAAACAACCAATTAATGATTCCACTAGTCGTTGACGACCTAACTAAGGTGCTGAGTATTGTTTTTCCAGTCACAGCAAATTTCCCTGTTCGTTTGTAAAATCGCCATGCCTAAACTCGACAAGTATACAATTGGCTCGAGATTGCCTTTAAATACAGCTTTTCGGCAACCCCTCTCTCACCTTAGGGCACAAATGCGTAGCTCAACCGACTATTTGACCAAGCCGTTTCAAGAAAGAGCATTCTTGATTTTGAAATATCTTAGTTCAGGAATTTGGGCGTAGAGTAGTGGCTTAGATGCCAGTGCCAAGTAAAAAAACTAACAATTAACCGTTAACTGAAAAATACCTCAGTTAGTGAGCGGTAGCAATTAAGCGGCTGCCGTCGATATTGGTAAATCGGCAAATTAGGTAGGACAGCATGAGTATTGTTTTGGTCGTAGAAGACAGCTCCACCCAGCTACAGATAATGTCAGATATTCTCCAAGATAGCGGCGTCAAAACTGCTGTCGTCAGTGCCAGTGATGGTATCGAGGCTCTAGAGCAGATTCAGAACAATTGCCCAGAACAATTGCCCAGACATAGTGGTAATGGATGTGGTGATGCCTCGCATGAATGGGTATGAACTTGCCGGGAAATTAAGACCAATCCCCAAACCCAGAATGTGCCAGTGGTGATGTGTTTTTCCAAGAATGAAGAATTTGACCACTACTGGGGGAAGAAACAAGGCGCTGACTCTTATATCACCAAGCCGGTCGAGGCTAAAAAGTTGATTGGAACCATTAAACAGTTGTTGGAAAGATAGGGATAAAAGGCAATGGTTGACCATCCCAGCTTCTCAACCGGAGGTGATGAACAAAGCATTTCCTCCGAACTTAAGGAACTCGAAACGCCTGAGGGAGAACTGCACCTGAGATTCTACCTCCCTTCTGGCAAAGAGTTTGCCCTGCCTGCCACTGGCATTAGAGAGGTGGTTTTTCTCTCCTCCCATATCATTACTGCCATTCCTAATACATCTTTTTCTTTATTGGGAGCCATGAACTTGCGCAGTCATCCCGTCTGGGTAGCAGATTTCGCTCAATTTCTGGGGGAAATGGGAAGTTTGAACACAGAACGACAGGAAATTCCTGTCATTGCGATTGAGGAACGAGAGACACTTATAGGGCTAGCTGTTGAGGAAATTGTAGGCATGGACTGGCTCGATGTTGAGCAAATCGAAGTGCCCACCAATCTTCCCAATAGTATGGCTCCTTTCGTGCAGGGGGCATGGAACTTGAACCCCGAATCAGCTCAGTTGCTATGGCTGCTAGACCAAGGGGCTATTTTGCGCTCGACGAGGTGGGCTGCCTAACAATTACAAATTAAAAATGCAAAGTTCAAAATTTTTAATGTTTAACTTTTAATTTTAAATGGAATGGGAGCGAAGCGATATGACATCAGGTATGGATTACGAAAAACAATATAGACAAGCGGAGAAATCCTATATACAGGGGGATTACGAGGAGGCAGCCACAATTATTCACCGCTTGGCTGAAGAGTTTTCCCAAGACCCAAGCGTTCTGCTACTACAGGGTCACATTTACTGTTGCTTTGAGCAGTATGACTTGGCGCAGCAGCAGTATGAACTGGTTCTGCAAGTAAGTGACGAACAAGATTTTCTCCAGTGTGCCCATAATGCTCTAGAACAGCTCCACCAATTCCAGACTCAGGGAGAAGTAGCTGAGGAAGAGATGGCAACTCCCGAGGAACTCGATGCCGAGGAGCAGGAGTGGAAAAGCTCTGTAAGGGAGAGATCGCCAGACCCATTCGATCCTAATCCCTTCGCAGCGCCACAAGAGGATGGCAATGACTCAACCGAGCCGATTCACTCGGCAGCCTCGCCGGAATCGCCCACTGATTCGGAAGCCTATCCCCCCAATCCTTCTGCTGATTCTGATCCAGATGCCGAACAAGAGGAAATCGATTGGAATGCTTCTCAAATCGATTGGAATGCTTCTCAAGATGATGAAGAAGTAAAGTTGATTTATTCTCAGGCGGAAAATGAGAAACAGGCATTTGACACGCGCGAGTCAGAAACCCCCACTGAAAACGAGGAGTTGCCCGATGAGGAATACGACGCAGAAACGTTGCTCATGCAATCAAGCGAGCTGGAAGAAACATTTGAAAAGACCTTTGGCAAACGTGCCCAATCTGAAGGCGATCACTCACATTCCGATTTTGATATCACAGAAGTCAACGTAACTAGCCCGAGCCAGCAATTTCCTGGTTTAGAGTCGGATTCTGATTACCCCAGTGCAGAAGAGCCTGAGAACGAGGCTGAAGAGCCAGAGGAGGAAGAGGGGTCAGACAGTCTTACCTCTAGTTCCGAGATTGAACCGATTGTCGAAGTAGAGCAAGGACGGCTTGCAGGGTTTAAAAATGCTTCCCTGAGAAAGAAAAACTGGTTTGTCGCTGGTGCAGCGGGAGTGGTATCAGCGATCGCTGTGGCGGCGGGAAGCTTAACGCTCAATCCCAAAGCTGAAGGTTCCCAGGGGATAGTTCCCGACCTCGGTAAGGCGGGTGCTTTGATGGCAATCGCAGGTGTTGCCAGTTTGGGCACGAGTTGGTTTTTGGGGCGAATCCAGACTAAGCAAACTGAGGATGCCACTAAAAATTTGCAGGCTCAGTTGGAAGCGATTCAAAGCGGAAACTTCGATGCCAAGGCAACAATTTACTCGAAAGATGAATTGGGTCAGCTAGCCGCTAGATTTAATCAAACGACCCTCGTTCTCTCCACCACAATGAATGAGGCGCAACGGAAAGCCTCAGAACAGGAACAAGCAAAGGAGGATCTCCAGCGCCAGGTTATTCGCCTGCTCGATGACGTGGAAGGAGCATCAGGAGGGGATTTAACTGTACAAGCCGAAGTCAGTGCCGACATCTTGGGAGCAGTAGCGGATGCATTCAACTTGACCATAAGGAACCTGCGAACTATTGTTAAACAGGTAAAAGAAGCAGCACGCCAGGTCAACGAAAGTTCTACTGAGAGCGAATCCTTTGCTCGCAGTCTTTCCAGTGAGGCGCTACGGCAAGCGGAAGAATTGGCAGTGATTCTGAACTCCGTGCAGACGATGACCAACTCGATTCAGCGCGTGGCGGGGAATGCCCAAAAAGCAGAGGAATTGGCACGCTCCGCTTCAGAAACTGCCTTGAAAGGAGGGGAAGCCGTAGACAGTACAATGGCTGGGATTTTGCAAATTCGGGAAACAGTTGCCCAAACCACTCGTAAGGTGAAGCGATTGGCTGAATCGTCCCAGGAAATCTCCAAGATTGTTGCCGCGATTTCACAAATCTCCTCCCGTACGAATCGGTTGGCGCTCAACGCTTCCATTGAGGCGGCACGAGCAGGAGAGTCTGGGCGAGGCTTTGCCATAGTCGCTGACGAGGTGCGGCAGCTAGCAGACCGCTCTGTGAAGTCGCTCACCGAAATTGAAGAAATTGTCTCGCAAATCCAGAGCGAAACCAGCTCAGTGATGAGCGCAATGGAGGAAGGAACTCAGCAGCTAATTGAGGGAACCGAACGGGCAGAACAAGCGAAGCGATCGCTCGAAGAGATTATGGAAGTATCCAGCCACATCGATACCTTAGTTAGTTCCATTACTGCCGACACAGTCGAACAAACCAAAACTTCTAGTTCCGTAACTGAGGTAATGCAATCGGTCGAGAGGACGGCCCAAGGAACCTCCCAAGAATCTCAGAAAGTTTCCGGCTCCCTGCAAAACCTCGTGAGCCTTGCTGGGGAGTTGCTTTCCTCGGTGGAACGCTTCCGCGTGGAGCCAGCAGAGAATAAAAAATCGTAGTCATTGTGGGTTGGTCATTGGTCATCATGAAGTCAAACCAACGAAAGAACCAATGACTAAAAGCAAACGGACTGGTAGGGCAACTCCCAGAACTGGTCTGGGGTTGTGGCTTCGGCGCTTACTAGCAGCGATTCTATTGGGAGGGCAAATCCTACTTCACCTCCGCCCCAACCAGATCCATCGGCGTAATACCATCGAGCAAATGGCAGTAGTGGGACCAGATTCACTGATGATCGCTCTAATTACTGCCAGTTTTGTGGGGATGGTGTTTACAATTCAAGTGGCACGAGAGTTTATTAACTTTGGAGCGGAAACCGCCGTGGGAGGAGCGCTGGCGATCTCCCTAACTCGGGAGCTGGCACCTGTTCTCACCGCAGTTGTTTTGGCTGGGCGAGTCGGTTCGGCATTTGCGGCTGAAATTGGCACAATGCAAGTAACAGAGCAGATCGATGCTCTCTACATGCTCAAAACTGACCCGATTGATTACCTTGTACTTCCCCGCGTACTTGCCTGCTGCCTCATGCTGCCAATTTTGACACTCTTATCTCTAATTACTGGCATAGCTGGCGGGTTACTGATTGCTACAAATTTATACGATCTCTCCCAAGCCGTTTTTGTCGATTCAGCGCGTAACTTTTTGGGGTTGTCGGACTTGTCCGGTGCCATGCTTAAGGCAATGGTGTTTGGGGCATTGATTGCCGTAATCGGCTGTAGTTGGGGCTTAACCACCACTGGTGGCGCTAAGGGAGTGGGACAATCGACCACAACTGCGGTAGTCACAGCTTTACTTGCCATTTTTATAGCGAACTTCTTTTTGTCCTGGATATTGTTTCAGGGAGCTGGCAGTGCATTCACTGGCATGGGTTAATCTCGCTGTTCGGAAGGTAGGGGAGCAGAGGGGCAGAGGGGCTCCAGGAGCAGGGGAGAAAGAAGACGCGGAGACGCGGAGACACGAGGAAAAAAGACGCGCGTCCGCGCGGACATGGGGACAACTTCAGATACACAACCACTCTCAAGGACACGGGTGGCTAACTCAGTTCGCACGGGGTTTACAAGGGCGCGAAGTAATTCGCAAGGGGAATCGCGCTGGAGGTTTACTAAGCGCGTTTATAAGCCCCGCGCCACAGCGCCTCCACCTTGAGATGTCCGTCGCGTCACCCCTCTCCGCGCCTGGAGCGTCAGTTCCGAAGCAACTCTCCGCGTCAACGCCCCGCCCCATACCCGCGCTACTGAGCGAAGCGACCGCACCTCCGCATCTCCGCACCTGGTGCAATCTCCACTCCTCAATTCCCACTCCAGACAGACTTCTCATTCCTCACTCAAACAACTTGCAACCCAAGTTGGCGATGCCGAGCTGACTTACAATAAAAAGCAGCAAAGACCGATTCAAACTAGACAGAGAAACCGAATTTTACTGTGACAACTGCCGACTCTTCTGCTGGAACAGGACAAACAATTGAACTGACACCAAGCTATACTCTGCCCTTGGTGCTAATTCTGGCTTCTATTCCAGTGTTACTGTTGCAACGCTGGATCGGGGGCGCAACTGCTATTTTGGGATTTTTCCTGTTGTTTCAAACTGCAACAATTCGGCTACAATTTAGCAACACTGCTTTAGAGGTTTATCGCTCCGAGAAATTGCTCCGGCGGTTTCCCTACTCAGATTGGCAAAATTGGCGCATTTTTTGGAACTCAGTGCCGATTTTGTTCTATTTCAAAGAAGTAAACAGCATTCATTTTTTGCCCATCCTGTTTGACCCCGAAATGCTAAAAACTTGCCTAGAGAAACTTTGCCCAGTTGAATGAGAGTAGAATTGTCCATCTTTGACCAAAAAATCTGTAGTTAAAATTCCCCATTGAGGTACAGGATACTCGACTAGCCTGTCGCAGCAGCCTGCCCGAGAGTGAATTGTTAGTTGCTATTGGTATTAATGAGTTCAGACGAATCACGAACCCCGAAAGACCAAGATTTAGCTGCCCAAAAATCCAGTGAATCACCAGCCTCTAATTCTCAAGAGTCGAATAATTCTGAGGGACAAAACGAGACTCAAGAAAACGCTTCTGCAAGCGCTGCGAAATCAAATTCAAGAGAGAGAGACGAGCTGGCACAGCAAGTTGCTGAATTAGAGCGTCAAAAACAGGCGCTAGAGAAAGAAATTGAGTCACTGCAACAGAGCAAAACTCAGATGCTCTCCGAGCAGGTAGAGCAAACCCAGCAGACTTTGGGACGCATGGTTCAAGAAGGCTTGAAGGAGTTGGAGCAGCGCAAGCAGGCTTTACAAATCTCTGTCGAGCAACTCGAACGTCGCCGGGAGCGGATTCGCGAGGAGATGCGCACTACCTTTGCTGGTGCTTCCCAAGAGCTAGCAATCCGAGTACAGGGCTTTAAAGATTACTTGGTTGGGAGCTTACAGGATTTGTCAGTGGCGGCAGAGCAACTAGAATTGCCCAGTTCTGAGCCAGAGGAAACAAGCCCACCGGAAATTCCTACTGAGTCGCCCGAAGAAGCTCCAACGCCACAATTTGCCGAACAGGGCTTTCACGAGCAAACGCAGCAAATTCGCAGTATTCTCGACCAATATCGCACTCTCCCTGACTATTACGGTTCACCTTGGCAACTGCGCCGCACTTTTGAACCGATTCATGCGGAACGAGTTACGAAGTGGTTTTTCTCCCAAGGGGGACGAGGAGCGTTGCGAAGCCTGGGTTCCCGCCTACAGAATATTTTGGTTGCCTCGGCAGTCATTTCTGTGCTGCGTACTATGTATGGAGAGCGCGTGCGTACTCTAGTTCTTGCGAATACGCCGGAACGACTGGGAGAATGGCGCAGAGGTCTACAAGATTGCCTGGGAATTTCCCGTAGTGATTTTGGTCCCGCACGGGGGGTAGTATTATTTGAGAATCCAGAGGCGCTAGTACAAAAAGCGGATCGATTGGTTGAGGATAAGCAATTGCCTCTAATCGTGGTTGATGAGGCTGAAGAGTTAATCAGTCTTTCACTGCTCCAGTTTCCCCTCTGGCTTGCTTTTGCCCCCGATGCTCAATCTGAATCTAGCTACATGTACTAGTGTGACTAAACAATTAAAAATTAAAAGTGGAGTTAGGGGTGAGGAGTGAGGGGTGAAGGAGAGTCCCTTTTTCGCTCGCTGTGATTGCGACGCTTTCGGGACTTGACGCGGCGACAAGGACACGGGGCGCGAAGTAATTCGCGCCGCAAGAGATGTCCGTAGCGGAGAGCGGAAATTGAGGAGTGAGAGAGTGAGGAGGTAGATGGGCTGGTTTGATAGAAAAATTTATTTCTATTTCCAACACTCTCACGCACTCACGCTTTCACGCTCTCACTTCTTTCCCGCGTCCGCGCGTCCCCATGTCCTTTTATGTCACTCTCTCAGGCACTCACGCCCAAACTCATTTGATTAAAAGCAAGATTTGACATATCTCACGCCCTCACGCTCTCTCCCACACCTCACTTGTTTACGCATTAAAAATTAAAAATTCCAACACTCTCACATCTTACTTTTTTCGTTTATGATTGCCTCGTTAATGGTTAGTGGACTACTCGTACTTGCTGCCTATTTGTTAGGCTCCATTCCCACAGGTTATTTAGCTGGGTATTGGGCAAGAGGAATTGATATTCGTGAATACGGTTCGTACTCGACTGGTGCAACCAATGTTTTGAGGACGCTGGGAAAAAAAATCGGGATTTCAGTTTTACTGGTTGATATTGTCAAAGGTGCGATCGCGGTTTCCCTAATTTATGGTTTCTATGCTGTGGCACCGGCAGAAGTAGTTCCCGCAAGCTGGCAACACTGGCTGGTGATCGCTGCCGCCCTAGCGGCTGTATTAGGTCATAGTAAATCAGTCTGGATTAACTTTACCGGGGGCAAATCAACGGCGACGAGTATTGGGGCATTATTGGTAATGGCTCCCCTAGTCGCTTTGGGAACAATCGCCATTTTTGTCCTAGCTGTCGCTGTCTCCCGGATTGTTTCTCTCGGTTCCCTTGCGGGAGCGATCACAGTGAACGTTTTGATGATTCTTCTAGGACAACCTTTGCCCTACTTGCTGTTCGCGGGCATGGCGGGCGTGTACGTTGTCTTGCGTCATAGCAGGAATATTAAGCGCTTAGTTGCCGGGACTGAACCCAGGCTTGGACAAAATCTGCAACAGGAAACAGAAGGGTGATGGAAGTAGGGGAGCAGGGGAAGCAGGGAAGAAGTGAGTGGGTGAGTGCGTGAGAGGGTTAGAAATCTCAAAAGACAGTTTTCAATCAAATGAGCCAATTTTCCTCCTCACCCCTCACTCCCTCACCTCTTTAACTCCTCACTCCTCACTCCCTCACCTCTTTAACTACTCACTCCTCACTACTTGCTAGGCACGTTGAGCGCCTGGTTGCCCGTTTTCGACCACGTATGTCCTTAAGGTGCGGATGGAAGCATTAGGCTGCTCGACCGTGTCAACCACGCGCAAGTCGCTTGTCCAGCGCTGCCGGTCTACGGTGCAGCGGACATAACCACGCTGGCGGCTCTCGAAGAATTTGATGTGCGGGTTGTCAGGGAGGTAGGAGGAAAATTCTTCGTAAGGCACGCCGTTGGTGCTGATTGAGGTGCCGACGAACTCACTCGCCACAACTGGGGAATTGGAATCGAAGAAATCTGGCTTCAGGTCACTTACCCAGAAAGAGTGGATGTCACCGCCAATTGTTACCGGGTTAGAGATTTGTCGCTCCTGGAGGAAGCTGAGAATGCGCGATCGCGCGGGAGGATAACCGTCCCAGTCATCCGTCCAGAAAGCCCGACCTGATCCTGGTTCCTCATCCAGGGCAGCCACGAGATACTGCTGTGCCAAAACATTCCACTGGGCACGAGAGCGACCGAGACCATCGAGCAACCAGCGCTCTTGGCGATCGCCGAGCAGAGTGCGGTTGGGGTCGAACAGTTCTTGGCAGTCGTCCACATTGACCACTTGACCACCACCGGCAGGTTCCCCACCACCTGATCCTTGACCATCGCATGCCTGGTCACTGCGGTACTGCCTGGTGTCGAGGACACTGAACTCGGCTAAGTCACCAAAGGTAAAGCGCCGATACAACTGCAACTCTGGTCCTTGAGGTTTGGGCGTGCGTAGGGGAAGGTGTTCGTAGTAAGCTTGGTAGGCAGCGGCGCGGCGACGCAGGAATTGATCAGGGTCAGTGAAATCCTGGGAATTTTCGTCTGCATAGTCGTTGTCTACCTCGTGGTCGTCCCAAGTGCAGATGAATGGAAATGCGGCGTGAGCTGCTTTGAGATTGGGATCGGTTTTGTATTGAGCGTATCTAATCCGGTAGCCTTCGATATCAACCGGCTCGGAATTGGCATGCTGCCTGGGTCTATCATTACTGGGATCTCCCTCGTAGATGTAGTCACCGAGGTGGAACACCAGATCTAGGTCTTCCTCAGCCATGTGTTGATAGGCAGTGTAGTAACCTTGCTCATAGTGCTGGCAGGAAGCAAATGCAAAGGCGAGACTGTCGGGGCGATCGCGAGGGGCGGGAAACGTGCGAGTCCTGCCCACTGGGCTAGATTCATTTCCTGCCTTGAACTGATACCAGTACCAGCGATCCGGCTCTAGTCCCCCCACTTCTGCGTGAACCGAGTGTCCCAACTCCGGCTCTGCCGTAGTCTCTCCACTCCGCACCACCTTACTCATGTTCTCATCCGTGGCGATCTGCCACTGGACTGGAACTCGCTGCGATGGCATTCCGCCATTTCCTTTCAGAGGTTCGGGAGCTAGCCTGGTCCAGAGAACCACACTGTCTGGGAGGGGATCGCCGGAGGCTACCCCCAGCTTGAAGGGATTATCTGAGAACTTGGGTTGGGCAATCACCCGCTGCCACTGGCTGGAAATTGCCAATCCGGTTAGTGCTCCCCCACCGATTAGAAACCCTCGCCGCCGAATTCGTGTCGATAGTAAACGCTTGAGATGTAAGTGTTCCATAGCTACCTTAACTATTACTCTGCTCAGAGGAATCTACCACTCAGGTATTAACGACACATCAAGGTATCGTTAAAGGGAGCTTAATTTACTAGAGCTAGACCTGCTGTGCCCCTGGTCGTCCGTTCTCAACTACAAACTGGGCAACAGTCCGAATTGGTGCCCCCCGCTCCGACACGAATGGCACAATTCGATAGGTACTCTGCCAGCGATCGCGGTTGAGATCACAGCGAACATAGCCGCGCTGACCATTGAAGAATTTGATATGCGGGTTATCAGCCAAGATCCCTTCCGTCTCTTCGCGGGTGTCCGAACCATCCCCATTCGCAGAAATGGAAGTAACGACGAACTCAGTACCGAGGGTGGGAGAATCGGGGTTGTCGAAATCAGCCTTGAGGTTAGCCACCCAGTTGGAGTGGATATCGCCCGTTAGCACCACGGGATTGGAAGGCTGTCGCTCCTGAATAAAATTGAGGAGGCGATCGCGTTCTGCTACATAACCGTCCCATTTATCCATTAGGAATGCGGCTTCTGAACCCGGCTCCAAGTCAAGCTGTGCCAACAACACCTGCTGGGCAATAATGTTCCAGATCGACTGGGAGCGGTCTAAACCTTCGAGGAGCCAGCGCTCTTGCTCGGCTCCCATGATTGTTTGCTCTGGACTGAGAGCCTGGTCGCAGTAGGGCTTGAGTCCATCACCGCAGGGTTGGTTGCTGCGGTACTGGCGCGTATCAACTACATTGAATTCAGCCAGATCACCAAAGGTGAACCGCCGATATAAGGGCATATCCGGTCCCCTAGGTCTTCTCGAAGGGCGCAGGGGCATATGCTCCCAGTAGGCTTGATAGGCAGCAGCCCGCCGCTGCAAGAATGCTTCTGGTTGTCCCTCCTGTTGCGACCCCTCCTCGGGAATCTCGTCCGCATAGTCGTTCTCAAACTCGTGATCGTCCCAAGTTACCAGCCACGGGAATGAGGCATGCGCTGCCTGGAGGTCTTCATCCGTCTTGTAAAGGGCGTGGCGGTTCCGGTAATCTTCGAGACTAATGATTTCAGGACCCTCATGGAGGCGGACAGTTCCTGAGTCTACCTCGTACTCTCTGGGACCATACTCATAAATATAGTCCCCTAAGTGAATGACTAAGTCCAGATCCTCCTCTGCCATGTGCTTGTAGGCAGTGAAGTACCCGTGTTCATACATTTGGCAGGAGGCAACGGCAAAGCGAAAGCGATCAATGGGGGCACCAGGCGGTGGAGCACTGCGAGTCCGTCCGACAGGACTAACTTCAGAACCTGCCTTGAACTGATACCAGTACCAGCGATCCGGTTCTAGTCCCCCCACTTCTACGTGAACCGAGTGTCCCAACTCCGGCTCTGCCATTGCTTCTCCGCGCTGCACCACCTGGTTCATGTTCTCGTCCCTGGCAATCTGCCACTGAACAGGAACTGGTTGCGAGGGTATCCCACCCCCATTAACCGGCTCAGGTGCTAGCCGCGTCCAGAGAACAACGCTGTCTGGAAGGGGGTCGCCGGAGGCTACTCCCAGCTTGAAGGGATTATCTGAGAACTTCGGTTGAGCAATAACTCGTCGCCACTGGCTGGCAACTGCCAAGCCCGTAAGTGCGCCGCTACCGAGAATAAATCCCCGCCGCTTGATGCGAGTGGAGAGTAAGCGCTGAAGCTGTAAGTGTTCCATTGATTTCTCCTAGAGTGTCCTGAATAGAGAGCGGTTTTTCTTGCTGATCGCAGTAACGCGCTGCCAAAAACGTGAAGCTAGATACGCTGAGGGCCTGGCTGACCGTTCTCAACCAGGAACGAAGCGAGCGTCCTAACTGGTAAATTGGCTGCGGGAACTCCCGATTGAGAAGAGTTTTCGACCACGCGAATGTCAGAGCGCCATTGCTGTTGGGTGAGTTCGCAGCGCACGTATCCCCGAAACTTACCGTCAAAGAACTTCACGTGAGGGTTTTCTGAGAGCACGCGCTCCACTTCCTCATCCCAGGAGATACCGGAGCTGATTCCACTGCAAACGAACTCCGTTCCCACAGTCGGCGAATTAGGGTTATCAAAATTCTGCTTGAGGTCGTTGACCCAGCTTGAGTGCCAGTCGCCAGTAATGACAACCGGGTTCGACGGTTGCCGCTGGGCGAGGAAATCTAGAATTCGTTGCCGGTTGGCAGCGTAGCCGTCCCACTGATCCCGGTTAAACTGCTGCTCGGAACCGGGGGCGTAATCGTACTGGGCGAAGATGGTTTGGTTGGCGATCGCGTTCCAGGTGACTTGCGAGCGATCCAGCCCATCGAGTAGCCAGCGCTCCTGCTCTGCACCTGTCATCGTTCGCGATGGATCTAAGCGCGCTGGACAAGCAAAAGAGGAGGGAAAGCCTTCGGGACAGACTTGGTCAGAGCGATACTGCCTGGTATCGAGGACACTGAACTCGGCTAAGTTACCAAAAGTAAAACGCCGGAACAACTTCATATTAGGTCCTTCGGGCTTGGAGACAGAGCGCAGCGGCATATGCTCGTAGTAAGCCTGGTAGGCATTCGCCCGCCGACGTAGGAATACTTCCTGTTGCGAACCTTCCTGGGGGATGTCGTCAGCGTAGTTGTTTTCGACCTCGTGGTCATCCCAGGTCACGATCCAGGGGAGGGAAGCATGGGCAGCTTGCAGGTCTGGATCTAACTTGTAAAGAGCGTGGCGGAGGCGGTACTCCTCCAAGGTCATCGGCTCTGGTCTAACTCGCTCCGGTACTTTCTCGGATCGCATCCCACTGTCTTCCGGGATAGGACTTTCATAAATGTAGTCGCCCACATGCACAACCAGGTCAAGGTCATCCTCAGCCATATCTCGATAGGCTGGGTAATACCCCGATGCCCAGCTTTGGCAGGAGGCTAAAGCGAAGCGGAAGCGGTTGAGGCGATCGCCTGGGAGTGGCGCGGTACGAGTCCGCCCGATTGGGCTTAGTTCAGAACCAACTTTGAACTGATACCAGTACCAGCGATTAGGCTCTAGTCCGCCCACTTCTGCATGAACTGAGTGAGTCAACTCCGGGGTTGCCATAACAGTCCCGCGCTGGACCACATTACTCATGTTGTTGTCCGTGGCAACTTGCCACTGGACTGGGACTGGTTGCCGTGGCATGCCGCCTCCTTCGGTGAGGGGTTCGGGTGCTAGCCTGGTCCAGAGAACAACACTGTCTGGAAGGGGATCGCCGGAGGCTACTCCCAGCTTGAAGGGATTATCTGAGAACTTCGGTTGGGCAACCACTCGTTGCCACTGGCTGGCAATGGCTAAACCAGTAAGTGCGCCGCCACCAATCAGAAAGCCTCGCCGCCTCAGTCGAGTTGATAGCAAGCAATTAAGATGTAAGTAATTCATGGATTCCTCGATTAAGAGTTCTAGCTCGCGTGGCAACAGTCACCGTGTTTGCAGCTAGGAACTGCTGCTAAAGTAGACTCCACTCGGCTCGCATCAGGAGTGGCTGATCACCGTTTTTTCAACTTGCGTCTCAGCACTAAACCAGCCCCTAGAGCAGCAGTAGTTACGGTTCCCCAAAGGGTGGTAGGTTCGGGCACAGCACCGACATTGTCAATCCCAATAAACGCAGCGCCATTGTTGTCAGGACCAGAGGCAACGAGTTGCAGTTCATCAAACGCTGTCCCCGAGACGGCAACTGTTTCGTTTAATAGGGGACCATTTCCAACTGTTTCAAACTCAGCTAAAGCTGCTGAGTCCCGCTCCACCACATTTCCATTTAGAGATGCCTCTAGTGTCAAAACGTTGTCTGAGGGAGAAAAACGCTGGCTGAACAGGTCTAGGCTGGCGGCTTGTTGCACGCCTGCGGTGTCAATCCGAGCTGAACCGAATCGTCCCAAGCTAGGGTCAGAACCAGAGACAAAGCCCTCACTGGTGAGGTAGTTAGGGGCAGATAAAGATGAGCCCAGCCGCTCTTCGGTAGAACTCTCGATAAAAAATTCCGAAGGAGATTGATCCGGTGAGAGCCGTTCATTTAAGTCAAAAAACGTAATTTCTTCATCTGTAATCGTTGTGCCAGAAAAGCCTTCCGAGAAGCTATCGAAGGTGGCAGTTGCAGCTAAAATAGGAGAACTAAGTGCCACAGACGAGGCTACCCCAATTGCAGATAGTCCCGCATAAACGGAGCATTTGAGATTGTTTGGTTTTGCAAGCATGGTGTTTTTTGAACAAAAATTGAGCAAGTTGTTAGTGTTTGCACTAGCAAGCTCAACATACCAAGCAAGCATTAACAACTCATCAAGGTTTGATTAAATAATGATTAATTTGTCGCTAAAAAACAAAATTCTGAGATGCGATTGCCTGATAGTATTTTCGTCAGGGCTGGTGCAATGTGATCGCTTGCTAATCTCGCCTAATGGTGTCGCTGAGATATGCTGATGAATGACCGTCAGCCCATTGTTCCACCGAAAAATAGTAACGGGAAATGGTCAGGCTCGTTTCTGTAATTAGCGTAACTTTCTCGCTGCAAACGTTCTATTGAAGATAACAATGACACTCTGGCTTCTGGATTAGAGATGCAGCTAGAGCATTGAGAGCAACAGCAGTTAATAAGCCTCCACCCAGAGTTCCCTCAACTGTAATGTAGGGAATACCAGAATGCCTGAGGCGGTAGTACTAAATACGTAGTGATGAATGAAATTTACTAATGTAGGATCGTTATAGTTGGACAAATAATTAATGTTTTAAACACTCAAAAATAACATCTAAAGGTGAGGCGACCAGGAAATTAGATAGAATTAGATACTGAATAATACAAATGCTTAAATCCTTTTTGGTCTGATCTCAGAATCACTATTGTTTTGTCCAAATTGTGACTCTGATCGAACAGTAAACAACGGTAGCACTCATCAAAAAAAACAACTTCAGTGCCCTTGCATGTGGACGACAGTTCCTTCAAGATTTTTTCAAGGGAATAATCTCTCCCGAAACCAAGAAATTGAGCTGCAATCGCTCGAGTTGCCAATGTTTCTGAAAAATGCTTGCAGGATTATGTCAACACTCACTATGCGGAAATTCCTCGAAAAGCCCAGCTCATATCAAAAAAAAGGAAAAATAATTTTTCAATGTGACGAAGCTTGGTCGTTT
>PXPT01000167.1:19442-26929 GCA_003021505.1 Cyanobacteria bacterium QS_4_48_99
AGTGGGAAAATCACTTAGGAGCCATTTGGAACTTGGTTCATCACTACAATGCTTCTCTGGTAGTTTAGTGCTTCTATCACTACTTTTACAGGACTACCCTCCAATTATTTGACATCCAGCTTGGAGGGCATCACGAGCTGTAGCGATCACTTTTTCTCCCAACTGCACAAAGTTAACCAAACTGTCCTGTTCATTCTCATGAGAAAATCACGCAATTCTCCTCCCCGTTTTTTAAAACCGGGGAGGAGAATCAGATGACGGCTTTAGCCGTCGTGACTAAATTAGTTGAATGTTTTAGCAACCGAATCTTGTTGGTAGAGAATTGTCCTAAACGTTTCCAATTAGCATTACTAACTGAAACTTGAGACTTGGTATCTCCAGACACCCAACCAAAGAAGGCTTGATCTTTTCTGCTTGCTTGTACATAGTCTCCTTTGCAAAATCCATGACGAGTAACTGTTCCACCATACTTACGCCTTACTCCTCCTAATGGTTCCACCATTAGGTGAAGTTGGCGACGACTAACTGGAGGTCTGCGAAGAACAGTGAAAGGAGACTCAGTAAGATTGACTTCTCCTTGCCAGACCTGTCCTCGGTAGTTTTTGCCATTGATCTTTTCCATTCCTCGGAAAGAATGAGAAGCTAGGGCAATCCCATCAACAGCGTGAGAGGCTGGAGTGGACTCACCTTGGTTTCGAGATTTTTCTAGCTTTAAGTCTCTTCTTAAGGAAGCAGTCTCCCAACCCAATTTTGTATGGGTGGGAGCAAGTTTTTCGAGCCACTGAAGCATAAATTTTTCTCCTACCATTACCGGAGTAAAAGCTTTGTCTCCTTTGGCTTCTACGTCTTCGTAGTAGATAGCGCAGATGGGATAGACCTTTGTTAGCTCTTTAACCACGCGGTATTCAAGCTGACGATTAGCTCGAATTGAAGCTGGAAGTTTGTGTCCTCTACGATGGTTGAACCTTTTCTGGCGATGCGCTCTTTGTTTGTAGGGAAGTTTACGGTTGATCCGCCTCCCTCTCCTTCCCCGGCGCATCATCCGAGGCTGTTCCATCCGTTTTTTTACTGTCTCAAAAGGTAGGATGAGATGACCTTTCCAGAGGGTATAGTTAGCACTTTGAACACCAAGACCGCTGTATTTTTTTGCCGGGGTCAACCCCCACAGCTATTGATTGGGTATCTGTGCCAGTTGGCTCCTCAAGTAACTGAACGCAGTATTGACTCAAGTCCTTGAAAAACCCTTTTGCTTTTCTTTCCCTTACCCAACCTCGAGCGCGGGAAGGTTTGGTGGGCATCAACGGCTGATCGTCACTCGAAATAACTGGAACTCGCATAATATAATTCTCCTTGTTCGGAGTGTGAATCTTCCTTCGCCTACCGCCACTAAGATGTCCACCTGTTAGATGAGATTAGCAACTTCATCTTGTAGATAGTCCAAACTAGGAAAGTATTTGGAAGTACGTACCAAGTGGCGGCTTTATAGGCTAGTCAGGTTTAACTTCGGATGGTTGCCCGAAGCCCCCGACTTTAAGTCGGGGGTGCTGACCAGATAGAAAGTCAAACTTAGCTCTTTACTGGGCAGCAGCCAACTGCTGATTGACGTAGTCCCAATTAATCAAGTTGTCAACGAAAGTCTCGGCGTATTTAGCACGCGCATTCTGATAATCCAGATAGTAGGCGTGCTCCCAGACATCCATGGTCAATAAAGGTGTCATTCCCATAGACATGGGATTGACTGCATTGGGACTGTTGGTAACTTCGAGCCTGCCATTGTTGAGGACGAGCCATACATAACCGCTGCCAAACTGACCAGGGGCAGCCTTGGTAAACTGTTCTTTAAATTCCTGATAGCTGCCGATGTCGCTGTTGATCTTCTCGGCTATGGTTCCTGTGGGAATACCGCCGCCACCAGGCTTCATGCAGTTCCAGTAAAAGGTGTGGTTCCAAGCTTGGGCAGCGTTGTTGTGCAGAGGCCCGGGATTCGCAGACCCTTGGTAGGTTGCCTTGATGACTTCCTCAATGGGGTTGTCAGCCATTCCGGCATCTGGTGCTAACTGGTTAAAAGTATTCACATACTTCGCGTGGTGCTTGTCGTGGTGGAATGCCAGAGTTTGAGCGGAAATGTGAGGCTCTAGCGCATTGTAAGCGTAAGGTAAATTGGGAAGTTCGTATGCCATAGTGTTCAATCCTCTCTAAATCTCTAGCTCAAAGGTAAAGGGTATCTGTTCGAGGCTGCTGAAAACTGACGCAGCCAAAGTTAATGTTGACATCGTAGCTAAAGATGCTATGCTTATTAATGATAACGATAATCGTTATCTTTTTAAAGTGAAAGGAATTCACCGTCATCTCTCCAACGATGACGGTGTTAGGATCCATCAACTTAGTCAGATTGTCTTGCGTGTTGAGCTTCGCAACTCCGTCCGAGTTAGCCTCGACGTTACCCAAGTCACCAACATGGCGGTTTTTGTCATGAGGATCAGCGTGAGTTTTCCCAAAGGGGTTGAAGTGGGAACCCGCACTGGTGCATCCTTCAGTGATGTCTCCGCCCTTTTTTGGGCTTCCGTCGAGGCTGGCAGTCTGGCTGCTCTCATCGTGGCCCGTAGTCCTTCGTCTGCCTCAGTCTGAGCGAATTGAATAAATATACATCAATTCTCGTCAAGCCTGGAGTCGAAGGTAAAGGGTTCTGGTTGATTGATAGCGATTTTAGCAAACTGTGGGTGTTGTGGATTAAGAAAGAAGTTTCTCTCAGCCGGAATAACCGCAGATGGTATGGACAAAACAGCAGTCTGACCGGAAGCAAGCCACTCCTGCCCGAAGCTAGACAGAATTATCGGTGCTGGAGTTTCGCGCCAGTTATCTGGTAGTGGATCCAGAGAAATCTCGTCAATCTGCAAGTGGTTGGGAACCTCTGCTGAAACAGCGACGAATCCTTTTCCAATCTCCTCCTTACTCGCGTGAACGAGTAATTCCAGAGCTGCAAGTGCCAGGCTCGATGAAGTGTAAACTGCTCTGAATCCTACAGGAGTCCAGCGTCCGCCCACCTTTTGCGTTCCTTCACCACTAAATGCTGTGAGTGCATACTTGCGCTTGCTCAGTCGCCAAACCTGCACTTCTCGCTAACTATACACGCCATATTCAATACGGACGAGAACATCGTCCACTTGCTTGGCTCCCATTTCGGTGTCCAGCAAGTACATGGGGATTTCTCCACCCAAGGCTGGATTGGCTCGCTTCAACCAGTTTTGAGCTGCCCAGGTATTTTCAAAAACTGCTTCCGTGCGAGCAGCTACTCTTGCATAGCGAAGCAAGCGGTCAGACTGCACGGGACTCAGGGGCTTATTCTCTCTACGATGCCGCTCAAGTGTCCGTATTGAGATACCAATCAGTTCTGAAACTTGTTGGTACGAAAGCCCCTAGTATTCAGCAATGTGTTCAGCAGCACTCGGAGGCAATCCCTGCCGAACCATTCGGGTCAGTTTGTGGGTGGTATCGCTTTGCTGGGAGGTCTGGTTGATCGCTTTCTCGACTCCCAGAAGCTTAATGACTGTTTCCGCCTCTAGCATGGCATGGGCTGTTTGCGTCATTTGCTTTTATCTTAGCGTCAAATGTCGCAAAAGGGGCAATCTTTCATTTATTCTTTACCTTTACTATGACTCTCAATTTTTGCAACACAGCCTTGTTGTAGCAGATGGGTGACAAAGAATCAGCGCATGAGGACCTGCGCCAACGATAGCAATCTCAAATTGGGTAGGCATAGAACTCATCTTCCTAAGATGTAATAATGATTATCATTATAATTAACAGCCTGTCTTTTGACGGCTCCAGCAGTCTGATGAGATGAGTCTCTTAACCAATTTGAACGAAAGTGTGAGGAAAAACCATGCAGAAGTGGAAAAGTCTAGTTGCTAGCCCTACCCTAAGTATGGCTACCTTAGTAGTCTCTGCCAGCGCACTGGCTACGGAAACATCAGTAACAAAAAAACAACCCCAACGACAAACAACTACTATTCCCGTTGCCCAAGCCACGCCGGATAAAACAGAACAGCTCGAACAAATCAACCGCTACACTCGCCAAGACCAGAGAAACTCAAATGACCAAGTAAACAGTGTCTCGCAACTGGGAAATGTTTCTCCTAGCGACTGGGCATTTGAGGCACTACGCCATCTCGTCGAACGCTATGGCTGCATTGCAGGCTACCCAGACAGCACTTTTCGGAGCAACCAAGCGATGACTCGGTATGAGTTTGCCGCTGGTTTGAATGCTTGCCTACCGCGAATCGAGCGTTTGATGGCAGATGGCATAGATGAAGTGAATCGCCAGGAGATAGAGACTCTGCAACGTCTAATTCGGAAGTTTGAAGCGGAGCTGGCGACCCTAGGAACGCAAGTGGACAACCTCGAAAGTCGCACGGCATCTCTGGAAGAGAATCAGTTTTCTACTACTACTAAGCTTCAGGGGACAACCCTGTTTTCTCTCAATAGCGCCTTTGGAGATGAAAAGGCAGTTCCGGTATTTGCAGAACCCGGTTCCGAAGGCGAGGTGGAGAACAACACTGTCTTTAACAACCGCGTGCGTCTTAATTTCAACACCAGCTTTACAGGTCAAGACATTCTGAAAGTCCGTCTGGATGCCACCAATCTCACTCGCTTTGACGTTGGTGTCACCGGAACCAACATGACCCGTCTCGCTTTTGATCGCAATACAGATAATTCGGTGGTCATTGGGAAACTGTTCTACCGCACGCCTCTAACTGACAACCTTCGTATTACAGTTGATGCCACCAGAGGTCGCTTCAACGCGGATGTCTCCGATAACTTCAACGAATTCTTCGCCAATGCAGTGAAAGGTTCGATTTCCAATTTTGGGCGATTTAACCCCATATACATCCAAGGAGCTGGAGGTGGAGGCTTAACAGCCGTTTATGAGATCAGCGATTCGCTGAGTCTGTCTACGGGATACCTAGCTCGCAATCCTAACACTCCCACTGAGAAAAATGGACTATTTAATGGCTCCTCTGCCGCTCTAGCGCAACTTGCCATCGAACCAAGCGAGGCTCTTCGTTTGGGGTTGACTTACGTGCGTTCCTACTATCCGGGTGGACAAACCTTCGTTTCCGGGGGAACTGGCAGCCGAGTGGCAAATGCCCCTTTTGGGACTCAAACTGCTACTTCAGCGGACCACTATGGCATCCAAGTCAACTCCCGCATTAGCCCTAACTTTATCCTTGCAGGTTGGGCAGGTTTGACCAGAGCGCATGCCGAGGATGAGGGAGTGGGGTTTAATGGGGTCAGTGTGAGCGAGGGAGATAACGCTACCCTCTTCAATTGGGCAGTTACCTTTGCCTTCCCGGACTTAGATGAACGGAGTAGTCGAGCGGGAATTGTAATTGGACAACCCCCGAAAGTAACTGAGAATGATGGGGGTCCTACGGGTGATGAAAATGCTTTTCATCTCGAAGGTTCCTATCGCTATCAAATTAAGGACAACATCGGGATTGAACCGGGCGTTCTAGTAATACTCAATCCCGAACACAATGCCGACAACGACACGATTGTAGTAGGACTAGTGCGAACTATCTTTGAGTTCTAGCAACAGCTTCAGAATTAGCGGTTGTTTAGAGAGCGATATGCCCGGAGGGCGTGACGCGCGGAGCGCGTATCGCACTTCAGCCAGAGGAGAGTTTCATGACAGTTTCGTCATTTATTCCAGTTTCAACTTTTGGTCTCACTCAGCGCACTTTCCATCCCCAGGACTCGCTCCACTGCAACCAAACTGGTTGTGGCAAATTGAGCGAGGAGTAGTCAGAACTAGAACTTGGAGCAAGATCAGGTAAGGCAATCACGTTAGGGTACTGGGGTCAGGTGATGTGGTGGGTCAACCCCTATGTGGAGTTGACCCCTACGAAATTGAATGTTCAACGAGTGTAGAAGTCAGTCTTCTTCCACCCCACCTATGGCACCAAGTTTTCGATGCTATCCTTTCGCACGCTAGACAAACAGAAGAACTGCTCAGTATGGTTAGCTGTGGACGGTTTCACCAGCGCTTGCTGCAAACTCTAGGCTGGTTAGCCCAAAAAATTGGTCGTCCCCTTGAGCAAGGGCAATTGATTGAGTTGCGATTAACCCATCAAGAAATTGCTAAAGTTATCGTTAGATCGCGGCTCACTATGACGCGGTTACTCAAACAATTTGAGCAGGAGGGAATGATTACTCGCCACCATCGTTATTTGGTTCTCATGACTCAACATGAATCTGATGCTGGCATGAAGGGCACAAGCCAAAAAAATCAAGAATGTGGTAGTAGATTTTGAAGTGCTCCTGCTCACGTGAAGCTGCCGATTCCTGGCAAATGGGACAATTCTCCAAGAGGATAGACTTGCCGCAATTCAGACAGGTTAAATAGTGTTGTTCTGCCTCTGCCAAGCTGTAAAAGGATTCACCGTTGGACAAGGTTCTTGTTTGGATGGTTCCCTCTAGTTTAAGCGCTTTCAAGGCACGGTAAATCGTTGCCAGCCCCAAGCTTTGACTGCGGCGGCGCAACTCAACATAAAGTTCTTGAGCGCTAATTTCGCGGTTGAGCTGTTTGAGTAGGGCTAGAATTTGTTGTTGGCTATCCGTTTTGGGAGCTGACATAAAGACTGCGCTTGTTTTCCCACTCAGTTGACTAAAAGTTTGATGACAGGAGTTATAGCAGTTTGCAACTTTCCGAAGTACACTTTTGGCTGAAATCGGGGAAGGGGAAAGCGCCCTTGGCGCAGGTAAGGGGCAAAGGCTAAGAGGAAATTTCCTTTATCCATGCCCCTTTACCCTTGATCCCCCGAGCGAAACGCTGTACTTCATAGAGATGCTTACCCGCTGTAAGCTCTAATCATTTTGATAACGATTATCATTATTTTAACTAAGTAAAATTGGAGATTCTTGCTTCTGATTATGTCATCTCATTCTATTCCCGGTCGCGTTGCGTCTGCTTCTGTGCCTTTACGGAGTCGTCCCCGGCGTCTGTGTCGCACTCCTGCTTGGCGCCGGATGGTGCGAGAAACTCAACTGAATATCGAGGAGCTGATTTATCCTCTGTTTGTGACCGAAGGTGAGAGGCAAAAAGTGAAAATCCCTTCCATGCCCGAATGTTTTCGGTTCTCGCTAGATCTGTTGCTGCAAGAAGTGAAGGAGGTGCGCGAGTTAGGAATTGGGGCGATCGCTCTTTTCCCAGTTATCCGGAAGCCAGGAAAGACGCGACTGGCAGCGAAAGCTACAACCCAGAGGGATTAGTTCAGCGAATCATTCGAGCGATCAAGAAAACGGTGCCAGAGGTGGTTGTCATTGCCGATGTTGCCCTCGATCCTTTTTCCAGCGACGGTCACAACGGAATTGTTGATGAGAGCGGGTTAATTCTGAACTATCCCACAGTTGAAGTCTTAGTGAAAATGGCACTCTCTCAGGCAGCAGCCGGGGCAGACATGGTGGCACCTTCTGACATGATGGAT
>PXPT01000168.1:0-19125 GCA_003021505.1 Cyanobacteria bacterium QS_4_48_99
GCCGCGTCCGAGAGTGGTAGCTCAACATGCTCAGCAACTGCAACTGTTCTACTTGCCACCTTACAGCCCAGAGCGTAATCCAGATGAGTTTCTCAACCAGGAGATCAACACCAATGCGGTCGTCGCCAGCGGCCTCGTGACAAGACCGAATTGATGCAAACAGGAGGACACGGGGTGCGAACTTGGTTCGCACCCGTGAGATGTCCGTTCCGGGGGTACCTGCATCGCATTTAGCAGTGCCCCGAGCGAGTGAGCCGTTATTTCTGGGCACCAGAAGTAAAATATGCAGGCATATAAGTGTTAATTATTTCCTGCACTCATTAATAACCAAATTCACTGTTTGTTCTTTTTATTTCCAAGGAATGACCAAGCTTCGTCGCATTGAATAATTATTTTTCCTTTTTTTGTTGAGCTAACGAAAGCTTGTTGAGGAGTTTCAGCATACTGAGCCTTGACATTATCTTGCAGCCATTGTTCAGAAAGGTTAGTGACTTGAGCGATTGCAGCTAAACTAATTTTTTCTAGTAAGAGCTTATCAATCAAGCTCTTGGTTCAGGAGAAATTGTTTTTTTGAAATGATCTTGAACAAACTATCGTCCACAGGCAAGGGCACTTAAGTTTGGGGCCTAATTACAGGACAAAAACTGTACTTAGGTCCAAGCCACCAAGCGCGAAGAGGAAGTCGTTCGCTCGTATATTGAAGACCCTGGCTAAGGTCGTTAGTCTAGAGAAGGGGAATGCAGAGTTGGTAGCCGCTGGAATTAATTAACTACTCCGGCGGGATACCATACCCTCCACCTCCAGGAGTTTCAATCACAAACGCATCCCCAGCATTCATCTCCACAACTGCAGTGCTGTCTAATTCCTCTACGCTGCTATTACAACGCTCCACATAATTGCATCCCACAGCACCAGCTTCACCACCCTGCAAACCAAAGGGAGGAATTCGACGACGCCCAGAGAGGATTCCAGCCGTCATGGGTTCGAGGAAACGGATGCGCCGAATCACGCCCTTGCCGCCACAATGATGCCCCTTTCCGCCACTATTAGGGCGAATGCCAAAGCTTTCCAGCAGTACCGGAAACCGCCATTCCAGCACCTCTGGGTCTGTGAGGCGGGAATTGGTCATGTGCGTTTGCACTGCATCTGTGCCATCGAAATTAGCACCCGCCCCCGAACCCCCGCAGATGGTTTCGTAATACTGGTAACGCTCATTGCCAAAGGTAAAATTATTCATTGTCCCTTGGGAGGCTGCCATCACGCCTAACGCACCATAGAGGGTATCGGTAATGATTTGGGAGGTTTCCACATTCCCTGCCACCACAGCAGCAGGCGGCTGAGGATTAAGCATACAGCCTTCGGGAATAATAATTTCTAGGGGCTTAAGGCAACCTCCATTTAAAGGAATGTTGTCATCTACTAAGGTGCGGAAGACGTAGAGAACTGCTGCTTTACACACCGCTGCTGGCGCATTAAAGTTGCTCGACTGCTGGGCAGAGGTGCCTGTAAAATCAATCTGAACGCTGCGGGATTCACGATGAATCGTAATTTCGACGTGAACTTGCCCACCCGTATCCAACTCACAGGTAAAACTCCCATCATTGAGAGCATCAATCACCCGCCTCACCGATTCCTCAGCGTTATCCTGGACGTGCCCCATATAGGCTTGCACTGTCTCTAAGCCAAATTGCTCCACCATCCGGTGCAACTCCTGCACCCCTTTTTCATTGGCGGCAATCTGCGCCTTTAAATCAGCAAGATTTTGTTTCGTATTGCGTACGGGATAATTCCCACCACCCAATACATCCAACAGTTCTTTTTCCCGGAAATGTCCCTGCTCAATTAACTGAAAGTTATCTAGGAGAATCCCTTCTTCATCAATCGTGGTGCTGCCTGGTGGCATGGAACCCGGAGTAACACCGCCAATGTCAGCGTGGTGTCCTCGTGAGGCAACGTAAAAGATGGGGGGATGAGAAAAATCGGCGAAAACAGGGGTAATTACCGTAACATCCGGTAAATGAGTCCCGCCATTGTAAGGGTTGTTGAGAACATAGACATCCCCAGATTGGAGAGCATCGCCACGAACCTCAATTAAACTGCGGACACTTTCGCTCATCGAACCCAAATGCACGGGAATATGGGGAGCATTGGCGACTAATTGCCCCTGTTGGTTAAATATGGCACAGGAAAAGTCCAACCGTTCCTTAATATTGACTGAATAGCTGGTATTTTGCAGGGTTGTCCCCATTTGTTCGGCAATGGAGCTGAAGAGGTTATTAAAGATTTCCAGCATCACGGGGTCAGGTTGCAGGTGATTCGAGTGAGGAGTGAGGAGTGAGGAGTGAGGAGTATCACTGCCTTCCCGCGTCCCCGCGTCCTCTTTTTTCTCTGCCTCCCTGCTTTCCTGCCACTGTAAAATCAAATGATTATGCTGAGTTACTTCCGCTTGCCAACCAGGTTCAATCACATTTGTGCCAGTCGCTTCAATTACAATCGCTGGACTGGCAATCCTATCTCCTGGCTGCAAATCTTCTCGTGGAAACACTGGCGTATCGTGCCACACATCGGCCGCATACATGGGCACAGTCGCCACTGGCTGCGGTGGTTCATCACTGCGACGTTCAACAGTTGCCTCCTCTGGCGTTTCCGTTTGAGCCACCAACTCCACCGAAACTGCCTCCACAATCAGCGCCTTTTCCTCAGCAATAAAGCCGTATCGCTGACGATGCGCTGCCTCAAATTGCCATCTCATCCCCGCAACATCATCAAAATCCACAATTAGCGGTGAATCAGTTCCCTCATACCTCAAATGCACCCTCTTTAAGACCTCAATCTCCTCGGTGTCCTTTGCATTTTCGCGGTTCAATTCCCCCTTTTCCTCTCTTTCCAACTCCGCCAACCGTTGCTCCAACTCCGGCAGCAATCCCTCACTCAAGTTCGCCTCCACTGCCTTCTCGCGCAGCACCCGAATATCTGCCAAACCGATGCCATAAGCGGATAATACGCCAGCGTAGGGATGAATTAGCACCCGCTCGATTCCCAAAGCCTCAGCAATCAGACAAGCGTGCTGCCCTCCTGCACCACCGAAACAGCAGAGCGTGTATTGAGAAACATCATAGCCGCGCTCTAGAGAGATTTTCTTAATCGCATTCGCCATTTTTTCTACCGCAATGGCAAGAAACCCAGCCGCCACTTCCTCTGGTGCGCGATTATCACCAATTTCTGCGGTTAACTGACTAAACTGCTCTCGCACTACCTCAGCGTTTAAAGGGGAATCGGCATTAGCACCAAACACCTTGGGAAAGAATTCGGGCTGCAACTTGCCCACCATGACATTACAATCAGTAACCGTTAGTGAACCGCCTCTACCATAAGCAGCAGGACCAGGATTTGCTCCCGCCGATTCGGGACCAACTCGATAGCGCGTCCCATCAAACTGGACAATGGAGCCGCCTCCGGCAGCAACCGTGTGAATAGACATCATGGGCGTTCGCAAGCGCACTCCGCTTATGTCTGTCTCCAAGGTGCGTTCGTATTCCCCGCCGTAGTGAGCAATATCGGTGGAAGTTCCGCCCATGTCGAAGGAGATAATCTTGGGAAAGCCTGCAATTTCGCTGGTTTTGACAGCACCCACAATCCCCCCTGCTGGTCCAGAGAGAATACTATCTTTGCCTTGAAACACTTGGGCATCTGCTAGTCCCCCGTTGGACTGCATGAACATAAGTTTGACCGGGAGTGACTCTTCCTGATTGGAGGTGGGGAGATATCCCGATAACTGACTGGATACCTGCTCGACATAGCCACGCAAAATTGGTGAGAGATAGGCATCTACAACGGTGGTATCACCCCGGCTGACTAGCTTCATTACTGGGTTCACTTCATGAGAGACTGAGACTTGGGAGAAATTAAGTTCGCGTGCGATAGTGGCGATTTCTTGTTCGTGTTCTGGGTAGCGGTAGCCGTGCATCAACACAATGGCACAACTGCGAATCCCTGCGTCGTGAGCATCTTGTAAATCTTGGCGGACTTGCTCAACATTAACTGGCGTTAGTTCTCTGCCTTGAGCGTCATAGCGCTCTTCCACTTCGATAACCCGCTCGTAAATCATTTCTGATAAGACAATATTGCGGGCAAAGATATATGGGCGGTTTTGATAGCCGATGCGGAGAGCATCCCGGAAGCCTTTGGTAATGACAACAACAGTGCGATCGCCTTTTCTCTCCAAAAGTGCATTCGTTGCTACCGTCGTACCCATCTTCACCACTTCAATTTCTTCGCTAGAGAGCAGCACGTCACTCGGAATTCCCATCAATTCTCGAATTCCCTGCACTGGGGCATCCTGATCGTGTTCGGGATTATCTGACAGCAGCTTGTGAATCACAAACTGCCCATCGGGACGTTTCGCCACAATATCGGTAAATGTCCCGCCGCGATCAATCCAGAATTGCCAACGCTGGTTAGAAGCCGCACTCATACTCAATTCCTCAACGCCAGTTAAGGTTATCCGTTATAGGTTACAGGCTAGCAAGTTAGCCAGGTTGAATAAATCAAGGCAACAGGAGAGTTACAGGTTGCAGATTGAAAGTTACGACTAGCCTGCAATGTCCTTCTTATGCCATCAAGCGCGAAGCGAGGTTGAAATTGTTCACACTGTACATAACAGCCCTATATACAGCCATGATTGCCTTATCTCGCGCCTGTCCCTTTGATGACGGGCGAGTGGCAGGACTAGCAATGCGTACAGTGCATTACCGAGGGAGCAAATACTATGGTTGGGAAGGTGTTTATACCCATCTCCTGCAAGTCGGGGGATTAATGCCCTACGCCGAGAGCGTTGAAGATTTAGTGGAGCAGCAATTTCACCGCTATTATAGCTGGCTGGAGGCTATGGATAGCGCTGGTGTGGAGCGGCAGCTCTTTCTAGACTCGGGAGGGGAGTTACTCACTGCAGCTTGGAACCCGCTCGTCTCAATAAGCTGGGGACTGTGGAACTGCGAGGGATGGATAGTAATTACCCAGAGGTAACCCTGGCACTAACTTCTTTGGTTGTGGATGCTGCTGATAGAGTACGGCGTGAGGGGGTGACAGTTACCCCAAAGGCGGGATTGAAGCAGTTTGAACTCGGCGGTTCTCAACTTAATGTGCCTGAGTTTGAGTCTCTTAATGGTGAGTTGCTCTATTGTGCAGTAACCGAGGGAGTAGATAACCCCACAATCAGAAGCTATCTCGATTCGGTTTTGGCGTTTGCTTCTGGGGGAGGAGAACTTTCGCGGTCTTGGGCTAAAATCAGAACTGACATTGGGTGTTATTGCACCACAGAAGCGGAGTTGCTACAAGGGTTTGCCTCAGCGACAGAACAGCTTTCGCGCGAAGAGGGTTTGCGGTTAGTACGTCACTGTTGCGATCGCCTCGAAGCACAGGTGAAGATTTTATCGCAACACTCCAGCGAGACGGCATTGGAAGCCAGCATTAATGATACCGCTTACCCATTTCCATCATCCTAACTTTGCTCCCAGCAGCATGCAGTGTTCGACAGAAACGAATTAGACTAGAGAGGCGATCACATCACCCAGGTGAAAACGCTTTGGTTAGATACGGAAGTGGCTGACTAGCAAACCGACAACCCCGAACTGTTTCTGATTCTGGTCTTAGACGAATTGAGCCAGCTTCCAAGTGATCGCGTAGTTATCTTAACTATCTTAAGAGGTTTAGATGGTGGGTGAGCTCACTGCTTATCACCCTCTCTCTCTCTTTCTCTCTCCCTCTCTCTGCATAGCATTTTCAGCCTGATTGAGCAAGTTTTTGGATCACAGTGTGGCATACTTCCCAGTGCTAAAATTGCTTCACTGCAAACAAATGCCATTCAGCCAGAACTCATATTTAAGCAGAACATGAGTCAAAATTCTATGCCTGACCGAATCATGCAACTTGGTATGAGCTTTTGGGGCTCGAAGACCTTGCTAAGTGCAGTTGAGCTGGGCTTGTTTACCGAACTTGCCGAGAACTCTCTAGATGCGGAAGCGCTGGCTGAGCGCTTGGAACTACACCCAAGAGGTGCGCGAGACTTCTTTGACGCGCTGGTAGCCTTGGGGATGTTGCAACGCAGTAACAGCCAATATGCTAACACTTCCGAAAGAACCAGTTTCTCGACCGTGAAAAGCCCTCGTATATCGGAGGCTTTCTAGAAATGGTTAACCAACGCCTCTATCCCTTCTGGGGATCACTGACTGAAGCATTGCGTAGTGGTCAGCCGCAGAATGAGGCAAAAACAGGGGGGAGCTTCTTCGAGGAACTCTATCAGAACCCTGAGCGCCTACGGCTCTTTCTCTCCTCTATGACTGGTCTTAGCATGACCAGTGCCCAGGCAGTTACCCAGAAATTCTGGTGGAGCGATTTTCAGACGTTTATTGACATAGGAACAGCTCAAGGGGCACTGCCAGTCCAAGTTGCCCTTTCCCATCCACATCTCTCCGGCGGCGGTTTAGATTTACCATCGGTGGCTCCCATGTTCACCGAATACGTGGCTTCCTTTGAACTCAGCCAGCGATTGCACTTCTATCCCAGTGACTTTTTCCAAGAGCCACTGCCATCAGCAGACGTTTTGGTGATGGGGCATATCCTGCACGACTGGAACTTAGAGGAAAAGCGCATGCTAGTCTCCAAGGCATACGAGGCACTTCCCCAGGGGGCGCTCTAATTGTCTATGGGTCACTTATTGATGACGAGCACTCTCAGAATGCATTTGGGTTATTAATGAGCCTGAACATGTTGATTGAGACACCAGGGGGGTTGATTACACCAGCGCTGAGTGCACCACATGGATGCGTGAGGCGGGATTCGGCGATACGTATGTCGAACATCTCAGTGGATCAGATTCAATGGTTGTAGTAATCAAGTAGTTGTTTATAAAGGTGTGGAGACAAATGTCTTTCAACAAGCAAAGTGTGACCAACGATTTCGTTAAGGAAGTCCAAACCGAGCTTCAAGAGAGTCTTGTTCAAGGATGGAAAAACTTTTTGGGAAGTAAAGACTTAAAAGTTTACCAGGATTTTTTCTTGTTTCTATCTCAGGCGGGATTTGATGAAAGTTACTACAGAACCTTAATCCCCAATCCTGCTTACGATAATGCAGCAAAATTAATGGGAAAACCATTTTTAGAAACAGCAAGAAAGCTAGGAATTCATTTTGATGAAAATTTTCCAGGAGAGTTTACGACCTCGAAAGAAAACTTAAAAAATGATTGCGAAGTTCGATGTTTTTATTTGAAAGCATACTACCATGGTAGATTCTTGTGCTTGTTTGTGTTGGCTTTCTCACATCAGCATGACCGACTAGATTTTCCTCATCCGCCGGAACTAATAGCCGATATCTCAATTTAAACGGGGTGGTAAAAAAGTTAAAAAATAAAAGTAGTCAGTTTTGCAAATTATAATAAAAGGAACAACTAAAATCAAAAAAAGTCTATGCAACAACACAGTCAGTTGAGTACGACGATAGAGAAACAAATATAAAAAACATAGTCAATGCGAACGAGTGAGCAAATTAAGACGGAAATTGAAGAGAAATTTGGTTTTTTTCCACCCTTTTTCAACCAGGCGCAGCCCGCCCCACAGGTGTTGGAAAACCTGTGGCAACAGACCCTTTCTGCCTATGTCGATAACCCCTTACCAACCCTATTCAAGGAAAAGCTTTCTGCGTATCTCTCGCGCTACTGTGACATTGCTTACTGTCTAGTTTGTCATAGTTGTACCCTGTATTCGCTGGGGATGAAAGCAAGAGAAATATGGGAGCTATTGGAATTACCTTCCCCAATGGAAACAGACATCGAAAAACATCTCGAGGTGCTTGCTCACTCGCCCGAGATGTTGAGTGTGCCCTCTTCTAATGCCGAACTAGAAGAGAGCATATTTTACTGTACAATCTGTATCTTTTTGGAAGGAAGCCAAGCCAAACGCTGCAGGATGGAGCTGCAGCGTCTTCTGGGTTCTGTGAATTACCAGTATATCGTTTCGCTCATCGCTTATGTTAAAACCTGTCATCTGTGGATGGAAGCTCACCCGGATCTCGCTTATGAAGCAGACAAGCGCGTTCGGGATAACATGGATGATCTAGTTGACGAGGAGCCTCGCTTGGCTGAATTTTTTGACAATTACAGCGAAAAGGTGAAATGTGATCGCCAGAGCCGGGCAGAACAGCAAACAGAGGAAGCACTGCAACGAGCAAGAACAGCCGAGGCGAACAACCAAGAGCTAGAGCAAGAAATTATTAGGCGCTCTCAAGCGGAAGAGGCACTAAGAGAGAGCGAGGAGCGGTTCCGAGCTTTAGTAGAGCATGCCGCAGATGCATTTTTCTTGCATGATCTCGAAGGCAGGTTGTTCGATGTTAACCATCGTGCCTGTGAAAGCTTGGGATATACGCGCGAGGAGTTGCTAAACTTATCGGTTCCCGATTTTGAGATCAATTTTACTAGCGAAGAGCTTGCCTCAAGGTGGAAGCAGCTCGCCAGAGGCGAAGCGATCGCACTCAACGGGGTTCACCAACGCAAGGACGGAACAACATTTCCAGTTGAAGTTAGCATCGGTTTACTGGAGTTAGGTAGCCAGCAGTTCATTCTTGCCTTGGCTCGTGACATTACCGAACGCAAGCAGGCACAGGAAAAACTGGAGAGAACCCTTTCTCTTCTCCGTGCCACCCTCGACTCGACTGCCGACGGTATTCTGGTGACAGAGAAGGGAAAGATTGTCAGCTTCAATCGCAAGTTTGTAGAAATGTGGCGTCTTCCCGAGTCTGTCGTCGTCTCTCAGGCGGAAGAGCAAGCGCTAGAATTTGTTCGCGATCAGTTAAAGTACCCCGAATGCTTTCTCGCAAAGGTAAGAGAGTTATACGGGCAGCCGGAAGCTACAAGTTTTGATGTGATCGAGTTTAAGGATGGAAGATTTTTCGAGCGCTATTCCCAGCCTCAGAAGGTAGGAGAAAAACACGTGGGCAGAGTGTGGAGCTTTCGCGACATAACTGAGCGCAAGCAGGCAGAGAAACAACTACTGCACGAGACTTTGCACGATAAGCTCACGGGTTTGCCCAACCGAACCTTGTTCATGGATCGGCTCAGGCATGCGATCGCGCGCTCCAAGCGGCATACGGATTACTCCTTTGCAGTGCTATTTCTAGATCTGGACCGCTTCAAGGTAGTCAACGACAGCCTTGGGCACATGGTTGGCGATCAACTGCTCAATGCGATCGCAGACAGGCTAGAAACGTGTCTGCGTGATGAAGACACAATTGCCCGTCTTGGAGGAGACGAGTTTACCATCCTGCTTGAAGATATCGAAGACACCAGCGATGCCACCCAGGTTGCCAAGCACATCCAACAGGAACTAACGTTACCTTTCCACCTCGGTGGACAGGAAGTATTCACCGCCGCTAGTATTGGCATTGCCTTGAGCGACCCGTCGGGTCGCCCGTGCTACGAACGACCAGAAGAGCTTCTGCGCGACGCTGATACGACCATGTATCGCGCTAAAGTCTCTGGCAATGCGGGTATTGAAGTGTTCAATCCCACCATGCACACTCAGGCAGTGGCACTGTTGCAGTTGGAAACGGACCTGCGACGGGCGATTGAGCGCCAAGAATTTCGTATTCACTACCAGCCGCTTGTGTCGCTGTCCGGCAACCGAATTATTGGTTTTGAGGCACTTTTGCGCTGGCAGCACCCAGAGCGTGGTTTAATTTCCCCAGCAGAGTTTATGCCGGTAGCAGAAGAAACGGGATTAATTGTCCCTATTGGCTGGTGGTTACTCCGCGAAGCATGCCGTCAGATGCAAACATGGCAGGAGCAATTTCAGGACAACCCACCTCTGACTATGAGCGTGAATTTCTCTGGCAAACAGTTTTTGCAACCTGGTCTAATTGAACAAATTGACCAACTCCTGCAAGAGACTGCTCTAGATCCCAAAAGCTTGCAGCTAGAGATTACAGAAACCATGCTCATGGAAAACACTGAAGCTGCCACCGCCATACTAGAGCAAATGAGGGCACTTAATCCCCAATTATATATTGATGACTTTGGTACGGGCTATTCTTCCTTAAGTTATCTACACCGCTTACCAATCGATGGGCTAAAGATTGACCATTCCTTCGTTAGCCGAATGGATGTGGATAGCGATAACTTAGAAATTGTCCGAGTGATTGCAACGCTGGCACATAATCTCGGTATGGATGTAATTGCAGAAGGGGTGGAAACAATCGAGCAACTGGCGCAACTCAAGGCACTGAACTGCAAATATGGACAGGGGAATTTTTTCTCCAAGCCCATCACTAACAAAGCGGCAAAAGGATTAATAGCAATGGAGCCGCAGTGGTAAGTGTGACAAAACAATTCAAGATTCAAAACCGACGCGAGCCCGAAGGGGTCGCTGGAACGCCAAATTCAAAAAGGGTAGATGCCCATTCCCTTCAGGGAATAAACAATTAAAAGAGTTTCCTTTTTTAAGCTCGTTCCTTTTAAGGAATTGAGTCCCAACTATAATTTCTAACCTACCGAGCCATCGCCATTTGCTATGTCGCTAACTCAAGAGATTGAAACCCGCCAAGATTCCGCCCTATCCGCCCGGATTGTGCGCTCCACCCCGTTGATTTACGAAAGTGAAGCCGAACCAGGAAGCGATCGTCCGCCTCATGTGCGTGCCGCCTCCAGCCTAGTTCATGTTACCGACGTTCTTGTGGCAATTCAGGACGACGCGAACTTTCTCGCCCTGGTGGATCGCGATCGCAACCGCGTGCGCTATCTTACCCTGCCCGCTGGACCAGATGGACAACGGGTGTTTGACGAAGAACGCGGGAATAAACACCAGAAGCACGACCTAGAAGCCTGCCTCGCTGTGCCCAACACAGATGGTGACTTTCTGATTGCCTTTGGCTCGGGTTCGCTACCTAACTCCGGGTGGATTTTGAGTGTTGACTGGCGCAAGGGTGATGAGCCTAACATTTCCTTGCTAGATGCGTCAGCTTTTTATGAAGCACTTCGCCAAGAGCATGCCTTTTCTGGAAGTGGGCTGAACATCGAGGGAGCTATTTTCGTAGGCGATGACACCATTAGGCTGTTTCAGCGCGGCAACAGCGAGGCTCAGGGTAACCTCCAGCCAGTTGATGCCACTGGTGATTTGAGTTGGTCTGCGCTTGAGGCGCACCTCCAAAATCCCGATGCAGTGTCGCCACCGCAGTTGAGCAATATTATGCAGTATCAGCTCGGTCACTTGGATGGGGTGCGGCTGACTTTCTCCGATGCCGAACCCGTGGGAGAGTCAATTCTTTTTTCTGCCTCTGCGGAAGCTTCTGACGAATCAGAGCGCATTGCCGGGTCAGTGCTAGGTATAATCGATGGAAGTGAAACCCGTTGGGTTGAGCTGATCGATGAGGATGGGACTGCCTTCGGTGGCAAAGTGGAAGGCTTAAGCCTTGCCCCAAACAATCCCTATCACGCTTACTTTGTCATTGACGACGATGATGCCGAGAAACCGTCCGAGATCTTCGAGGTGGAATTATCAGGACCATGGTATCAGAACAATGCTTAAACCCTGCCCTTGAAAGTGGGATACTGATAGGGAACCTTAACAGCTAAACATATGAATGCTCTGGTTTTTTTGTCCTGCAAACCAAATCGCGCAGATGATACAAGAGCGCACGGTCTCTGCTGTTGAGGTTCTAGAGGCACACTTGACCCAAATTTCCAAGCACAACGCCAAGCTTAACGCGATTTGCACTCTTGATGAGGAAGGCGCTCGTCAACAGGCAAAACTAGCCGATGAAGCCCTCGCTAAAGGGGAAAACTGGGGAATGCTCCATGGCTTTCCCATTACCATCAAAGACATTTTTGAAAGCTCAGAACTCCGTACTACCGCAGGCTATAAACTGCTTAAAGATTATATTCCTCAGCAAGATGCAACGGCGGTTGCGCGTCTTCGTGCAGCGGGAGCCATCATTTTAGGTAAGACAAATCCGGCTGAACTAGCGGGTGACTTTCAAAGTAAGAATAACCTTTTTCCCGCGTCAACAATCCTTGGAACCTAGACTACACAACTGGTGGAAGTTCGGGGGGCAGTGCTGCTGCTGTTGCTGCTGGTCTTTCACCTCTAGATTTAGGGAATGATATTGCAGGTTCGATTCGCCAGCCTGCTCATTTCTGCGGTGTGTTTGGCTTAAAACCAACAGATCGTCGCGTACCCACTACAGGTAGTATCCCGGAAGTGTCAGGAAAGCCCAAGTGTGTTCGTCAAATGTTAGCGGTTGGTCCTTGGGCTCGTTCGGTGGAAGATTTGCGATTATGCTTTTCCCTAATTGCGGGGGCTGATTTACAGTAGCCAGACGTTCCGCGTGTTCCTCTCGACACACCTTCTGGAAAATCTTTGCAAAACCTCCGGGTTGCCTGGATGGAGGGTTGGCATGAAGTCTCTGTCACCTCGGAAACTCAAGTGGGGATAGTGGCGATTGAAGCAACTGTGAATGAGTTTGCTCAAGCGGGAGTTCCAGTCGAACACTGGATCCCAGAACACTTTGATTTAAAATAAACGCTTCGACTTTACTATCGGCTCGCAGCATTGATTAGTGTGTACGCTCAACCTGTTGATCTTGATGCTGTCCGCAAGATAGTTCCTTTCATATTTCGTGAGGCGACTCAAGGCGATAAAGCACTCCGAAACCTGAGCAATGCGAGTCGTCTTTTGCCTACTGCGTTGAATCCCAGGCTTAAAGGATATTTTCAGGCATTAACAGAGCGCGATCGCACTATTGCTCAAATGGATAAGGCTCTAGAACCGTGGGATGTCTGGTTGTGTCCCGTAGCAATAACACCTGCATTTCTCCATTTCCTAAAGGTACAGCCGTTGAGGTAGATGGTCGAAAAGTGCCTCATTACCTCGCTTCTGGTGCTGATACCATGCCATTTAGTCTCACAGGGCATCCTGTCGTAGTGATTCCCATCGGACAAACGCAGATAGGTAAGCGATGGAAAGAAATGGAGTTACTGGCGATCGCTCAACAATTGACAAAAATTACTGGTGGCTTCCCATGTCCATCCGGTTATTCACGAAGCCGTCAAAACTTGGCTCCCATTAGCGATCGCAAAGCACTCATTGAGTCATTGATAGCGATTAGTTGTTGATGGGGAGCTTTCAAGTTCGGGGCATCAACTTCACCAAGTTGACGTCAAAAAATACTTTTGATATCTATTATTAGCTTCAATTGACGCCCTCCCGGTACATTAAACTTCCTACCTGAGAGTCAGGTTGCCAAGTCATTTCTACCTGGGTCGCACCCGCTTGTATTAGAGCATTTTTTAGATATGCGGCATGAGGATCTTTAGCATTACCTAAAATTAAAATATTCATATTTTGATTTCAGGAATTAAGTTGAACCCCTCCCTGGCGTAAGATTTCCCAGCCTGCCCCTGTCCATTTTGCCACTGTGGAAGGCACACCGCTCCCTTGCTTTTCCGCCATTTCTGGCAAGGTAGAGTCGCAGATTACTCCGCCGTAAGACGATGGAGCCTGCTGCGACCGTTGGTCAAGGGCAAGCACATTGGGAAATTCTGCCTCAACTGCTGTGGTGGTTCGTAAGGGGGATTCCCCGGAGCGATTGGCGCTTGTGGTCGCAAGAGCACCAGTTTGGGAGAGAATCCCTAAAGCTAAGTCACAATTAGGAATCCGCACGCCAATCGTAGTGGGGTTACTTGGGTTCATCGCTGCTGGCACAGAAGCAGAAGCGGGTAGCACTAAAGTTAGTGAACCGGGCAAGTGCTGCTGGACAACTTGCTGCCAAATTTCCCACTCTGTTGGAGTGCCTATTACATAAGACTGGAGATCCCTCCAAGAGGCTGCCATCAAAATTAGTGGTTTATCAACAGAGCGTTCCTTAATCGTAAAGATTAACTCTGAATTTTCGGGGCGTACTGCTAGAGCTGGAACAGTATCAGTTGGGAAGCTTACTACTTTGTTGGCGATTGCCCCTGCAATCAAGGCATCCTGAGAAACTAGAGTCATTCGGGGTTACAGGTTGCAGGTTACAGGTTAGTTAGATTGAAAGGTTGAAATTCGATTTATAATGAGAATTTAAGCCGGAAAGTTCTGTCTAAGAACCAAGAATCCAACCACTTGAAGCGCGCTTCTGGAAGTCGTTGGAGTGTCAACCCACTAAGCCGGAGCGCAGGGCACGGACTGCTGCCTGAGTGCGGTCATCGGCACAGAGTTTATTCAAGATATTGCGTACGTGAGTTTTAACAGTTCCCACGGTGATGAAAAGCCTCTGGGCAATCTCAGCATTGCTAGCACCTTCAACAATCAGCCGCAGGACTTCCAATTCCCGCTCGGTAAGGGTATAGCTCTCCAGTAACTCTTCTTCCTCTGGTTCGCTGGCGCTAATTGCTACGGTATTTTCTGGTTGAGAATCTGCTGGTTGACTGGTGGCTGTGGCAGGCTTTTTGGTGTGCGAGAGAACGATGCGAGCGATCGCTGGGTCAATCCAAACTCCACCCTCATGAGTAGCAGCGAGCGCTTCTAGCAGTAGGTCAAAGTTAACATTCTTCATGCAGTAAGAGTCGGCACCAGCCGCAAAAGCTGCCAAAACCGCATCTTCGTTATCGTATAAGGTCAGGATGAGAACTTTGGTTTGCTGTAGCGCCTCATTGGTAGATTGAGCTTCCTTGAACTTTCTAGTTAGCTCAATTCCGTCCATATCTGGCAAACCAATATCGACAATGGCAATGTCGGGCTGCTCCGTTTCGATTAACTTTAAACCCTGGCTTCCATTGACGGCTTCGTTGAGGAACTCAATCTCACTACGCTGTTGCAGAGCAGTGCGGATGCCAACGCGAGTCAAGTCGTGGTCTTCGATGAGAGCGACGCTGATTTTGCTCATTTTTACACCATTTTCCAAACAAACAAACTTTGGGTTATGTTTTAGCGAGTTGCTTCTATCGTTTCAGATGGGCAGCGGGGCAAGGGAGAGGGGAAAGGTGCACGATCATGGCTCGGCAGGATCACCTATCTCAATCATAGACTCTCAGACAAATAGCGATCGCGACCAGATTTAAAAAATTTCTATCTTTAGCCAGACGCCAAAGTTTTCGTTCCCATAAGAAGATAGAGGTGATCTATTTTACAGAAGTACCATTGAACGAGAGTTCAAGCTAATCCGAGAGTCGCTTTAGGTTAAGCGCGCAGGTAAGTTTCACTCTCTCAGAGCGTCATTCGTGGCTTACCTATAACACTGATTATGGTATCGCAAACTCTCACCACCCCACCGCCATAATGGCGTTGCCAAATCAACTAAAGATAGTAAGGAGTAACAGCCTAGTCATGAAACACCACCATTCCCCAAACGAAAATATTGTTCTCTCAGCGCAATAGGTAAGAAAGAGCTTATGAATCTGCTGTAGCTGATGAGTGTTAAGTAACCCTTTAAGAAAAATAACCTCCACAAAACTGATTCACTCTTGATGATCCATGATGGAATAGAGAGATTATCCAAATTACTCCATAAAGAGGAACCGAGTGATATTGCTTCACCTCAATAGCAAATTATAATAATTCTTGAAAAATTAATATTGTAATGTCAAAATCCCCTTCTTTGGTTATTGATTTGCCTTTTTTTTGGCAGTTTTTTGATCACATTTTACTATTAAATCGGCTAACTTGGAGTGAGCTAAAAAAATAGAAACGTCCAATGGCTCAAAGTAATGAAAAGATAAAAATATTAATAGTTGAAGATGATGAAGTTGAACGCACTGCAGCGCGTCGGGCAATTCACCAACTTGCCAATGTAGAAATTTTAGAAGTGGAAGATTCCCGCAGTGTGATCGCCATCTTGGAAAAAGATCACAATATCGAGTGCGTCTTCCTCGACTATTGTCTACCCGATGGGGACGGACTCCAGCTCATTCAACAACTTCGTGCTGCCGAAATTCAAGTCCCGCTGGTGGTATTAACCGGGCAGGGAGATGAGCAAATTGCCGCCCGCTTGATCCAAGCCGGAGCGTCCGACTATCTCTCTAAAGAAAATCTCTCGCCAGAGAACCTTTCGCGCAGCCTGTACCAAGCCCTTCGTGTCCACCTAGCAGAACAGGAAGCAGCACAAGCCAACCAGCAACTACGCGAAAGCGAAGAACGCTATCGCTTGGTTGTGGAAGGATCAAACGAGGGCATTTGGGATTGGTATGTCGATAGCAAAAAATTGTACTGCAATAACCGCCTTCGGGAAATTGTGGGGTTATCGAACAATGAAGTAGAACTCAACAAGGATATGTTGGGCGAGTTGCTGCATCCAGAAGATTTCGAGCGAGTCAGGCAGGCAATCAAAAATCACCTTGATAAGCACGAGGAACTGGCAGTCGAATTCCGCGTACGCCACACCAGTGGGGAATATCGCCACTGTATCGCGCGGGGCAAGGCGCAACGAGACCGCAATGGTCGTCCCTGGCGGGTTTGTGGTGTTGTCACCGATATTACCGAGCGCAAGCGAGCAGAAGAGCGATCACGTTTTTTGTCAGAGGCAAGTAAGCTGCTCTCTGGTTCCCTAGATCGCCAGGCAACCTTGGAAAACCTGGCACAGTTAGCAGTTCCCTGGGTAGCTGACTGGTGTGCGATTGAGCTTTTCGAGTCCGAACGATCACCTCGTCGGATTTCCGTTGCCCACGTTGACCCCAGCAAACGCGACTTAGTCTGGGAATTACAATCAAGAAATCCTTCACGTATGGGTGAGTCTAATGCCTGCTTTAAGGCGTCTCCCCAGCAGCTTGAAGCAATGGCGCAAAGCGAAAAGCACCTGGAACTGCTACAGCAATTAAATGTTCACTCCTATATCTGTGTCCCCTTGCAGTTAGAAGAGCGCACTCTCGGCTCACTGCTATTTGTTAAGAGTGACTCAGCCCGTCGCTACACCCAGGCGGATTTAACTTGCGCTGAGGATTTGGCTTATCGAGTAACCCTGGCAACGGAAAACGCCAGACTTTACCAAGAGTCGCAACAAACCAGTAACCATCTCCGTCAGGCAGTCGGGATTCTCGGAGAGCAGCAGCAACAACTACGCACCCTAGGGCAGCTCACCAATTTACTTAACCAACGCCTAAGTGACTTGCACCAGCTTTTGCAGGCGATGGCAGAAGCAGTATGTGAAGCGATCACTAGAGCACAAACTTGCTTTATTGCCCTTTACGACGGAAGCGGTAAACAAGCCACTCCCGACTCTTACCCAAATTTAATTGTCATCGCTGGAAGGGAGGTAGAAAACTGGCACTGGCAAGAAGCCTTGTCCCAGGAAAGCTTACTCGCTCAAGTGTTTTTAACCGGGGAACCCCAGTTGATTAAAGGCGATTCAGTGGCTTCCCAGAACCAGCCCGCAGCGAGTTACGCCGTGGCAATTAAGTCAGCTCAATCTGGACGTTTGGGCATTTTGGGGATTGGGAATTGGGAAGATCGTAATAGCTTTGATACAGAAGACCAATCTCTCTTAAAAGCAGTTGGGGAGCAAGCAGCAATTGCAATTGATAATGCCCAACTGATTCAAACTTTAGAAGAGCGAGAGGTTCATTTAGGGCAGCAAAATCAGCAGCTAGCCGGGCAGAATGCTGAACTCGAAAAGCAGCAGCAACAAATTCGGTTGCAGAATCTGAAGCTACTGGAAGCGTCACGGCTTAAATCCCAGTTTCTCGCCACGATGTCTCATGAATTACGCACGCCCATGAATGCGATTATGGGCTTTTCCCAGTTGCTACAGCGTCAGGTGTCGAGCTTGCTTACTCCCCAGCAAGGGCAGATGTTAGACCGAATTATCGGCAATGGCAAAACCTTACTGTTTCTAATTAACGATATCCTCGATCTTTCTAAGATGGAGGTAGGTGAGTTGCAGTTACAGCCCAAATCGTTTCATCTGCTTGACCTAGTGGGGAAAACCGTGGAGGAGTTGCGATCGCTCGCCGAGGAAAAAAACCTTGCTCTGGAGTGGGACTCAGGCTTGGAAAATCCTTATGTCTATAATGATAGCGATCGCACGCGACAAATTCTGGTCAATTTTCTCTCCAATGCGATCAAATTTACAAATACAGGTAGTGTCACAGTAGGGATTCGAGAACTTTCCCCAGACCGAATTGAGCTGACAGTTGCCGACACAGGCATTGGCATGAGCGAGAAGCAACAAACACAGATTTTTGAAGAATTCCGCCAAGCAGACCAGACAACTACCCGCAAGTATTCAGGAACGGGGTTAGGACTAGCAATTACCGAGTCATTGGTGCATTTAATGCAAGGGAAAATTTCGGTCGAAAGTCAGCTAGGCAAAGGGTCTACTTTCCGTGTGGAATTGCCGCGTCAAGTGAGTGAATCTCCCCCTCTTAACGGCAGTTCTCCTTCTAATAGCAATTCTTCCTCGCGAATTTCCAAAAACAAAAAAAGACACCTTGATTGAATTCGGATTTCAGAATTCACCAATTCATTTTTTTTGAGCCAATCTCAACTTCTCATTGTTTATTTGCAGCTAAACGTTCCGCCATTCTTCTGGGTAAGCGCCATAAGGACTGTTTTGAAATCTCGCAACAAGCGATTTTTTATACCATTTTGCGTTTTATATGCAACAATAAAAAGAAGGCGAAAATTGCAAGTGTGAGTAGATGACAAAAAGGTCAAAACTCCAGATTCAAAAAACTCCAGAAGAACTTAAGAGTCTGCTAAACCAACAAAAAATTGTCTCTGGGTTTCCAGAGTGCAAGCGTTGTATTTCTTGAAAAGCGGTCAAATCAAAACAGTCACTGGTATCGCAAAAGCATTAGGGAAAAAACCGAAGTACTGTTCCGCGCTGGTGGCCAAGTTACCGTAGTAGAGGTCTACAAGAACTTTTGGGAAAGAATCCCTTCCTCGATACCTGAGAAAAAGCGAAGACAAGATTAAAACTTGCCAGCGTGGTTTATCTCGTAAAACTAAGGGTTCAGCCAACAGAGAAAAGGCTAGACAGCAACTAGCAAAGGCTCACTTGAGAATAAGTAGAAACGTTTAGAACACGCTAAGAGATTAGCACGTTGCGTAATCCAATCTAACGATTTGGTCGCCTACGAAGACTTGCGAGTGAGCAATATGGTTAAGAACC
>PXPT01000168.1:19261-29183 GCA_003021505.1 Cyanobacteria bacterium QS_4_48_99
CGGAGATTTGACCTCTACTCTGGTAGGTGAAAGCCTGTCAGAGCAACTTGAGTCGTAGAACTAAGAATCCCACGCGCTTTAAGCCGTGGGAGTGTCAAATAGGATATTTCTAGTTTCTGTGCGACCAAGACATGACTCGTTCATGAACTCATGTGCAGCTTTTGCGGACCAAGCTTTGTCTTGTTTACGTGTCGTGTAATTAGCAATGCATTTCTCTAAATCGGGAACAATAATACGCAATACTCCTCCAGTTTTTAAGTAAGAATGAATATTTTCGAGCGCAGCACTAAAATCAGACAAAGGCAGGTGTTCGAGAATATGCGATGCAAAGACAAGGTCGCAGCTACTATCCGCAATCTTTAAACCTTTGACTAAGTCGCCAAATTTTACCGACTGGGGCCAATCTGGAGAACGCAAAATGGATAGTAGAAGAGTATTAGCAATCGGAATTTTAGACAACTTCAAACTTGGCGACGAATCAATATTCACCCATCCTTCTGGGGCATCTAGACCACAGCCTATATTTAAACAAATTCCATCTTTACTCATAGGTCTATCAAGTTTGCTTGCGTAGTTAGTAAATTTTGGCATCGACGAGAAAGCGATACCAAAAGCCTTGTAAATTAAAAGTAACGTTTATTTTTCTTTAAATTCCCTGAACTTGCTCTAAAAACCAACTCCCAACTTGAGTTTGATCTAGATTGCGACTGCGCTGTAGTGCTTCTTCTAGCAAGGGTAGCGGCAACTCAGGCAATACCTGAGACTCAGTTATCCTTTGAGAGCCACTGTTAGCGATCATGCTAAAGGCAATTATCCGTGCTTTCTGCACATCTACAACCCAGTATTCTTTTACCTGCATATCTTCGTATAACATCCGCTTTTCGCCAATGTCATCAGCGACAGAGGTATCGGCAACTTCAATTGCTAGATCTGGGGGTGAATGACTATCCAGACTGACTACAGAACTACCTTGGGGGGCTAAATTTACCCGTTCCCCAATATAGTAAGAGGCATCAGGCTGGCACTCGCGTATCCCAGTTTTCCTATAGCTACAGTTAATTTGTAGCTTCATGGGTAAGACTTTAGCTATCCCAAATAGGTTAAGCAGTACGACAATAATTCCGTTATCACTGGCATGGTTCGGTCCGACTGGGGACATTTCTATTCTTAGTCGTCCGTTGTGGTAGTAGCATTTGGCTTTTTCCAGTTGGGGATTGGTAACTGCCTGAATGTATTCATCCCAAGTAGCTTCTATCCAGGTATCGGTTGGGAGTTTGGTTTGTAGTTCGCTCATGAATTAGTTGGATTAGCAGTAAGTTGATCAAAAATCATGGGTCTCAAGCCCCTTCCTTTAGGAAGCCCTGTGATATATCTTAGTTCTAAGTAGGGATGGGCTATCCCCAAAAAAGCTCGCTGAGAGGTTTTGAGATCGGGGAAAGTATCTGGATTTAGTTCCGTGCTTTCTAGACTCTCCCGTAGAAGCGAGAATCCCCACGCCTTTAGGCTAGGGAGTGTCAAGGAGATAGATTACTGTTATTGAGGAGTTTGGTTGGCTAGAATCCCTTGGTCAGTGGCACTCAGTTTGGCTGCTATTTTATCCCAGGTGTAGTGCTCAAAGATAAGTTGACGAGCGATCGCGCACCCAATCAAGGTCAGAATCAGCGATCACGCACCGAGAGTTTCTCCGTCTCTATCACACGAAGCGATAACAGGATTTCGGCGAGAGTGCGTTGAAAAGCATAATACCAGCCTGCCCAGCCGTCTAAGATTCCGCCCTTGAAGATTAAGCAGTAGAATAGGATAACAAAAGGAGCCAGGAGTTTTTGTTTGCGGAGGCGATCGCCTAAACTAAGCTCCTGATTAGGTGTTTCAAGCAGCTTTTTGAGTTCAATGAGCGTATAGCGCTCTTGTGCCCAAAGCCAACGGCTCAGAGGCTTGCGATCATCGTGGTAGATGTAACCAGAGAGAGTTGCTGATTTGCCTTTGACACTTAGTTGATGGGCATGTCCGTCGTCAACATAAATGGCTTTTTCTCTTCTGAAGAGGACTTGGCGAGGGGGAAGTAACGTGCCACGCAAAGGCTTACCCAAAACACAATATTTAAATCTGGCATAATAGCCATCCACTGAAGAATCTTGAGGAATCGCTGCAATTTCAGTAATTAATTCGTCCGTAACAAAGTAATCTGCATCTAGAGAGAGTACCCACTGAGATGAAACTTGCTCTAAGCCGTAGTTGCATTGATTGGCATAGGTATCGAACTCTCGATGAAATAGCTGGAGTTGGGGATAGGATTGAAGCAGATCTAGGGTTTTGTCAGTGCTGTAGCTGTCTATGACGATAATTCGCTTTGCCCAGGTAAGTTGCCCGAGGGTGCGGTTGATGTTGGGAGCTTCATTGTAGGTGAGAATTAGGGGAGTGATGTTTTCCAGCATTAGTTCGCTCTCACTATCCCAAGACTGAAGGTTAACTCTGCAATGGCGAACAAGAACACAACATGGATTTCCACAAGAAAGGAGTCCTACCAGCAAACCGAAAATTGATTTCTGTGTATCCTTCTGTTTTCAACAGTTGAGTAAGCGTGTTCACAGAAAAGAATTTAATGTGACCTCCATCCCATAGGGCGGTGAAATGCTTATCCATTTGACCGGAAGCAGCCAGCGCTATATTCTTAAAGTAGCTGTGATAGGGAGTAGTAATGATTAGATAACCATCGGGTCTTAGGCATTTTGTTGCTGCTCTAATAAGCTCTCTTGGATAGAAGAGATGTTCAATCACTTCAACTGAAATAACCACATCAAAGGAGTTTCTTAACTCTTCATCTGGTAAGTTGTAAATACTGGCTTGGATAAAATGGCAATTTAAAAAATTTTGGCGGGCGATCGCAACTCCTGATGCGGATTCCTCAACGCCGACTACTTCATATCCTTGCTTAGCGATTGTATGGCTGAGACTACCATTTCCACAGCCTAAATCCAAGATACGCACTCTACCCCCCCCTATATTAGGACGATTGGGAAGCATAGATTGCAGTGTTGGCAATAAATAGGAATGGGCATGACTGGGTGCGTTCCCTTTATAAACGTATTCTTGAGTTGTTGGTTTCATGATCTTTTTAGAAATAATTTAAAAGTCCTGTTTTTATCGTTATTTCTGTTTAAGAGTTTTGAATCTGTTCTAAAAACCAAGTCCCAACTTGAGTTTGATCGAGATTGCGACTGCGCTGTAGTGACTCTTCTAGTAAAGACAGCGGCAACTCAGGCAATACTTGAGACTCAGTTATCCTTTGAGAGCCACTGTTAGCGATCATGCTAAAGGCGATTATCTGTGCTTTCCGTACATCTACAACCCAGTATTCTCTAACCTGCATATCTTCGTATAACATACGTTTTTCGCCAATGTCATCAGCAAAAGAGGTATCGGCAACTTCGATGACCAAATCTGGGGGAAAATGACTGTCCAGACTGACAACAGAACTGCCTTGAGGCGCTAACTTTACCCGTTCCCCAATGTAGTATGAGACATCGGGTTGGCACTCGCGTATCCCGGTTTTCCTGTAGCTACAGTTTGTTAACCCCTTCTGAGGAATCCCTTTAATCGTGCAAAATAAATTAATCATGCCAATAATAACTGTATTATCGCTAGCGTGGTTCGGTCCGACTGGGGACATTTCTATTCTTAGTCGTCGGTTGTGGTAATAGCACTTGGCTTTTTCCAGTTGGGGATCGGCAACTGCCTGAATGTATTCCTTCCAAGTGGCTTCTATCCAGGTGTCGGTTGGGAGTTTTGTCTGTAGTTCACTCATGGATTAGCTGAATTTACGCTATGTTGACGAGGGCGATCGCTCCTTCATTGGGGCTGTTATAGCAGTTTTCAGTTGGCTGTACTGTCACACTTTACAGTATTCTAGTTCTACTGCTGGGGTGGTAACTGTTTCTGACCCAAAAATCATGGGTCTCAAGCCCCTTCCTTTAGGAAGCCCTGTGATATATAAAATTAGTTCTAAGTAGGGATGGGCTATCCCCAAAAAAGCTCTCCGTGCTTTCTAGACTCTCCCGTAGAAGCGAGAATCCCCACGCCTTTAGGCTGGGGAGTGTCAAATCGGATATTCCTCCTCATTCCAGGTGATCGCACTCAGGTGAGCGAGCAAATTATTGTTTCAGGAGAATCGCTTCGTAGGTGGCACTCAGTTTGGCTGCCATTTTATCCCAGGTGTACTGCTCGAAGATAAGTTGACGAGCGCGATCACCCATTGCTTTTGCTTGTTGAGGGTGGTTGAGGTGATGCTCGATAGCAGTGGCGATCCCTGGGACATCCAATTCTGTCACGTAACCGAGTTGATCCTGTTTGACAACAGAAGCGAGAGCAACCCCAGGGGTAGCGAGAACGGGGAGTCCTGCTGCCATTGCTTCTAACACAACTATGCCAAAGTTTTCGGAGTGGGAAGTGAGAGCAAAGAGGTCCGAACCTTGCGAGAAGAGGTTTTTCATTTCGCCGCTGACGAAGCCGGGGCGATACGTGCGATCGTGCATTCCCGCAGCAGTGAGAAGTTCGTCGATTTGGGCTTCGTATTCGGGAGAGCCATTTCCTGCCAGGATGAAATGGAAACACTTGTGGCTTAGTTTTCCCAGGGCTGGAATCAGATACTCTAATCCTTTTTTGGAGTGGAGACGAGACATAAATAAGATGATCGGCTCGTCTTCTGGGAGGTTGAGGTGCTGTCGCAACTGGTGACGTGCGTTGGGGATGGGAGTGGGAAGAGATAAGCCGTGAGGCAGGATAAAACTGGGTGCTTTGAAGTTGAGTTGGGAGAGTTCTTCTTCCTCTTGAGATGAGGTGAGGTGGAGCGCTTGGCTGTGGTTGAGGTTGGCATGTTCGATGAGCGCGAGGTAAGTTTTCTTTTTGCTTTCCTTTTGTTGAAGTGACCAGGTGCAGAGTTGTCCTAGAGGACGATTAATATAGGGGATGCCTCGCAGACGAGCGATCGCCATCGCTGCGGTAGAGGGATAGGAAAAGATGGCGTGAACGTGCAGTAGGTCATAATCAGAAACGTGTTGCCAAAGCCATGCTGTTAATTGACTAGAGAAAGCAAATTCTCGAATTGATGAAATTGCTGGAGAAAAACGCGGGAAGAACCAGACGGGAACTTGCTGGTATTCGGTGCGCTGCTGGAGGGGGACAGCAAGTAAATCTGAACCGTTGTCGTTCGTGGTGGCGATTTCCGCATCGAGTCCTTGGGAGCGCAAGCCTTTCACCATTTCCAAGACGGCTTGACTGGGACCACCTCTAACGGGTGCTACTGAAGGGATAACGTGGAGGACTTTCACGATTGCGAGGGGACGGGAGAACTTTGCATGAGTTCAGCTAGCCTTTGTTGGAAGCGATGGAATCCGTAGGTGTCGATCACCTTTTGGCGTAAGGCTTCTGGTTGGTACATTAGCGAGTTGGGATAGGTTCCTTGCAGAATTTGAATGAGAGTCTGGGCAATTTCGTACACATCATCAGGGTTAACTAAAGCACCCATATCTCCATGACAGAGGGCATCAATTGCCCCATCTTGATTTCCGCCTAAGCAGGGTTTTCCGCAAGCGAGAGCTTCCAAATATACAATGCCAAACCCTTCTAGCTTACTCGGCATGGCGAAGACATCGCAAAGATTGTAATGCTCACAGAGTTCCTCGTCGGGGACAAATCCTGCTAAGGTTACGCAATCTTGCAGTTTTGACTGGGCGATGTATGCTTCCAGACGGGGGCGATCATCGCCTTTACCAACGATGAGGTAATGGATATCAGGGATTTCGGCACGAATTTGCGGTAAGGCTTCGAGAATTTTGTCATATCCCTTGTAGGATTCGCTCAGGCAGAGACGATTAACAGTGAGGATAACGGGCTGCTCTGGCTTTAAGTTGTATCGTTTGAGGAGATGGGCAGGTTTGCCTTGAATTTGAAAGCGTTCGGAGTTGAATGTATTCGGTAGCAACCTTACCTGATTGGGAGAGAGGTTTTGTTCTTTGAGGAGGCGATCGCGAGTGTAGCTACTCACTGCTAAAATGCAATCTGCTTGCTGAAGGGCGGTTTTGAGCATTGGGCGCTCGATATTCCAGGCATCTACGCCGTGCGCGATCGCCCAGTAGGGAATTCCCGTGAGGCGTTTGAGCCAGTAAGCAGCGATGGTGAAGTTGAGGTGTGTGGTAATAACAAGATTCGGCTTTTGCCAGAGTCCATATCCGAGCAGTTGTAGCGCAAAGGCAGGAGTTCGTAAAGCAGGGGGGAAACTGCCAGCAAGGTGAAAGCGAGTATGGGCTAAAAAAGATAATTCCGTTGAAGCGTAGGTATCGTGTTTTAGGAAGACATCATAATTAGTGTTGGGAAATAATTTTTGCAAAGCTTCGAGAAAAAAGGCTGAGTAAACTTGGATCCCTCCTTTAAAGCCAAAAATATTTGGGATCCAGAGATGAATATGAGCCGGGTTTGGAGGATACAACATGGAGCAATCGGTGAGTCAAGAGGAATTGGGGTTTACAGTTGTGCTAAATTTAAATGCTGTTCGCATTGCTGGAAAATATTATCTAATACTCCTAAAATTCCTGCCATGTCAATGATCGAATAAGGCAAAGTTTCATAGACTTCGCCGCTGGTGATGAGCTTATAAAACTTCCAGATGTCGCCATTAGTGACAATTCCAAAAATATCAATGGTTTGATCGGAGTGTTGATTATTCCGTTGGCAAGCCTGCATTGCCACAAGACACTGTGCTAGACCTTGTAGGAAATCATCTTTTTTCGCTTCTATTACACACAGCATGGGGTTTTCTATATAACCCTGTTTTTTAGCCACTAAATAGTCTACTTCGCCAAATTGCATCAATTAGTAATTCTTTGGCACGCTCAGAAATTTTTAAATCAAAGTGTTGGAGACGAGCTAGGCGTTGCTCAAAAAACTCGCTAGGTTCTCTTGGTTCCGTCTGAAGCTGCCAGAGGTATAAGTCGCTAATGCCCAATTGTTTAAAAGCTTGTTGTTGATTAAAACTCGAAAACTTTTTCTTTTTTGAAGTCATCGTTTAGTAATTGGAAAACAGGCGGCTGGGGGAGAGTTAGAGGAAAAGTGATTGCTTGGGTAGCCTTTTTGGTCAGAGAGCTAAGTAAAAACACTGTCACAATGAATCTAGATAACGCTCATAGCCTTCATTTCTAAAACATTCAATCACCTGATCGTAATTGGAAATATAATTAAAAGGTTTTATTTTAGAGATTTTCTCATACCTTGTAGTTATCGGAAAAGGCTGTAAATCTAAAGCATTGAATATCCTCTCTGATGTCTTCTTGCGATATTCCGATCTTTCTAGGTTTTCCTCGTAAGTAAGGGAAATATAGGGCAATCCTTGAAGTGAAGTCTCCTCAAAATTGCTAAGCAATTCGTAATATTTAATCTTTTCTAGCAAAGTATCTGTATCAATGTAAAAACTGTTAAAAGTATTATTATATGAACTTAACACTTCTCTTTTATTGGATTTGTCGGTCGAATGTAATCTGCCAGAATTTTTCACTTTAAGACTAGACAAGACTTGAAGAAATTTGTTCTCTCTATTTAGTCTGATAACTACAGTTCCTCTCGAGATCAATTGTTGAAGTAGCTCTCTGAACTGCTCAGGATCGTCTTCCAAAGGTCTATAGCTAGCTCTAAATTTGTATCCATAAACATTTTTCCGAGATCTAACGTAGTCCTGGCGTTTTATTATTTGAAACTTATGAGGAAGTTTTTTGTAAGTAAAAAAAACAGTGGCAATCTACCGAAATTTGCGGATGGGAACCGAGAGTATCCATCAGGAGCGTACTACCGACTCGTTCTTGAGAAATAACAACGAAACATTTAACCTCTCTTTTAACAAATGAAAAGTTAGCCGTATCTTGAAATACTTGTTTGACTAATTGCTTTAGTTGTTTGTAACTTGGAGATTAAAAAAACTAGCTTCATGTGTTAAGTGATTACCTCATATTTTTTCAAGAAAAGAACAGATTTTGCACCCGATCTACTAATTTATGACGATATACTCCCCAATTGAGCTGTTCAGCTTTCTGACGAGCAGCACGTCCCATTTCGGCTAATTCTTGGGGATGGCAGTAGCACCATTCTAGTTTTTCTTGGAGGGTTTCTATGTCCCGAATGGGGACAATAAAGCCTTCTACGCCGTCGGTAAGGATATCGGGACCAGCAGTATTTGGGGTAGTAATAACGGGGATGCCGCAAGCCATCGCTTCCAGAAGTACCAGTCCAAACCCTTCAACTAGAGAAGGAAAAACAAAGACGTTGGCGGCGCTGTAGTAGATATTCAGGGTACTATGGGGGACAGAGCGAACATGGCGAATAATGTTTTGATAGGGAGTGAGCCAGCTTTTTGGAAACTGGTTCGCTCCGACGAGTAATAACTCTGCTTCTGGGAGTTTTAACGCCTGCCAAGCTTTGAGCAAGTAGGATGGAAATAGTCTACAGGTGCGCCATAGGGAATGACGGTAATTTTTTCGGAGTTGACGCCGATTTTCAGAAGGGACTGCTTGGTGATTGAGGAGGCGACAAAAGTATGATCGGCGAGGTGAATTTCTTGCTCTTTACGCTCTAGTTTCCAAGCGGGTTCCTGGGTTGCTTGGAGTGCTGGCGCTAGTTCTGGAAACCGTTGTGCTTCTTCTGCCTGGATTTTGCGGCTGAGGCGATAAAAGAGAATCGGTAGATCGTATAGGCAGAGGATACCTTGCTGTTTGGCGGCTTGGAAGCTGGTAGCCGCGCCATTTTCGTACGCATAAATTGCATCGAGTCCCTGGAGATGATATTTGGCAACGTGGCGATCTAAACTTGTGTAAACCCAGTCAATGGAGCCTAGATAGCCTAATCCTAGTCGTCGGTTCAAGCCGCTTTTGGTTAGTGCCAGCCGTAGGATTTCTCGCCCAGGATGGGAACGGATTGATGCTCGTTCTGGGGGCATCCAAGTGCGTCGTCCGAGTTCTTGGGTGAGGCGATCGCGCATTTTCTTGGGAAGGTAGTGTAAGGTACCGGCGATCGCGCCCTCTGGGTTATAGGCGATCGTTGTGATAATCTCGTCCAGGAAACCAGCTTCTGCTAGGGCAAGGGCGGCGTTACGGGAGAAGGGATTACTGCTCTGATGAACCAGAGAAATTTGAGGTTTAGGCATAGGAGTTGATTTGCTGCGAGTCGCGCCTTAAACACATATAAACTTCATTTTTTACTGAGCTGCTCTAATCGTTGGTAAACCGTTTCTGCTCTTTTGACTAGAGGTTTCAATTCATTTGAAGCTATCTCTTTTTGTAAGTATACTTTAATTTCATTGCGCCGTTCTGATGGACCCGCATGTATCCCTCTTTGCCTGAAAATACTCTGAACTTTGTCCTCTGTATGCTCATACATTGAAAAATTGGTTTGAAACTTTTGGTTGATTTTTTTAATTAGGGTTACCAAATCTCGCGTAACTTCTTCAAATAAAGCTAAAACATATTGATCTTGATAGGGCAAAATTCTAGTGTAGAATCCAATATATGTTCTGAGAAGCTGGCTTAAACTAGGCGGGAAAGCTTGAGTTCCTCTTAACTCGTTCACTTCCAATCCCATAGCCAACCGAGAAACAACTGCATCAACTGGCTCCCGCGCTAATACCAAGGTAGGTATGTCTTGGCGGGCTGCTTGTATGATTTGTGCTGGGGCATGGAGATGGTGAGCAATTACTACTGGATTGGGTTGAGCTGCCTTAAAAGCACCTACGACAAAACTGTTACCAGATCTAGGGAATCCCTCAATGACAATTTGAGTATGCTTTCCCACGGCACGTTTTTTGCTTTCCTTAAGCTTTACTAAAGGAAAGAATAGTTCAGGATATAAACTTAAAAAGGAACGAGCTTTATGCTTATTCCTTGAA
>PXPT01000169.1 GCA_003021505.1 Cyanobacteria bacterium QS_4_48_99
ACTCACATCCAGTAGCCGACTAACTCGGCTAATCGACCTTCCACTCGCCCTCAACCGCAAGGCACCTTCACCAAGATCTTTACTGTATGCAACTGCCACAACCAGAAACTCATCAAACTAGACTTTCCCTTGATTGTCAACTATCTTTAGCTCGCTGCTATAATTTCAGACTATCCTCAGTACGACTGATTTAATGTTTTTTCTCTACTTCTCCCGCGTCGCAATCAACTCTATGAGATTTTTAGCATTCTCCAAAGCATCCGCCGAATTATGCTATAGAAGCATGAATCAAACTAATCGCTGATACTGTATCTCAAGGTAAGCTTTGGTAAAATTGCTGTTTCACTTCACAGAGCAAGTTATGAGTTATAGAGTGGATCGTCGCGCTTACGCAGAAACCTTTGGTCCCACCGTGGGCGATCGCATCCGCCTGGCAGATACAGAATTATTCATCGCAGTCGAACAAGATTACACCACCTACGGGGAGGAAGTGAAATTCGGTGGCGGCAAAGTCATCCGGGATGGCATGGGGCAATCCCCGATTTCCCGTGCTGATGGCGCGGTAGATTTGGTGATTACTAATGCCTTAATTCTAGATTGGTGGGGTGTCGTCAAAGCCGACATCGGGATCAAAAACGGCAAAATCTTCAAGATTGGCAAAGCAGGCAATCCCTACATCCAAGACAACGTCGATATTATTATTGGCGCGGCAACGGAAGCTGTAGCTGGGGAAGGGATGATTCTCACCGCTGGGGGAATTGATGCCCATATCCACTTTGTTAGTCCCCAACAGATTGAAGTGGCGATCGCTTCTGGCATTACTACTATGTTAGGCGGTGGCACTGGACCCGCCACGGGAACAAACGCTACTACCTGCACGCCTGGTGCTTGGAACATTCAGCGAATGCTACAAGCGGCTGATGCCTTCCCGGTGAATTTAGGCTTCTTAGGCAAGGGGAACAGCAGCAAGCCAGAAGGATTAGAAGAACAAGTCATCGCCGGGGCACTAGGATTCAAACTACACGAAGACTGGGGCACTACTCCTGTTGCCATTGACACTTGTTTAGGGGTTGCTGACAACTACGACGTACAAGTTGCTATTCACACCGACACTCTCAACGAAGCCGGATTTGTGGAAAAAACGATCGCTGCTTTCAAAAACCGCGTCATTCATACTTATCACACCGAAGGCGCAGGAGGAGGACACGCGCCCGATATTATGAAAGTATGTGGCGAAGCGAACGTACTGCCCTCTTCCACTAACCCCACCCGTCCCTACACTGCTAACACCCTAGAAGAACATCTGGATATGCTAATGGTGTGCCACCACCTGGATCGCAACAGTCCAGAAGATGTCGCCTTTGCCGAATCCCGCATTCGCCGCGAAACCATTGCTGCTGAAGATATCCTGCACGATTTAGGTGCATTTAGTATTATTGCCTCCGATTCCCAAGCGATGGGACGAGTGGGTGAAGTAATCATGCGAACTTGGCAAACTGCCCACAAAATGAAAGTTCAGCGAGGGCACGATCAGAAGGGGGAATCTGACAACTTCCGAGCGAAGCGGTATGTTGCCAAATATACTGTTAACCCTGCAATCACCCACGGAATTGCCGACTATGTCGGTTCTGTTGAGGAAGGAAAGCTGGCAGATTTATGTCTCTGGAAACCAGCCTTTTTTGGCGTGAAGCCAGAGATGGTGATTAAAGGCGGGGCGATCGCTACTTCGCAAATGGGAGATGCCAACGCTAGTATTCCCACCCCCCAACCGATCCATATGCGTCCCATGTTTAGTAGTTTTGGCGGGGCAGTTGCTGCTACTTCTGTAGCATTTGTCTCTCAATCAGCCCTAGAAAAAGACATCCCCAGCCAAATCGGTTTACAAAAACCCGCTGTTGCCGTCTCCAACACGCGGCAGTTGAGTAAACAAAACATGAAACTCAATGACACCTTGCCAAACATCGAAGTTGATGCCGAAACTTACGAAGTTAGGGCAGATGGGGAGTTGCTAACCTGCGAACCAGCAACAGAATTACCAATGGCACAGCGCTATTTTGTATTTTAGATCACAATATATCCGACGGTAGAGGCGATCACCTGTCTATTGCTGTTACTGTGTAGTTTCGTCTAATTGCGGTGTTCTATCAGGATGTGCCAATTGCCAAATTTGTAACTGACAACTTCGCAAGACATAGCTTATTCGGTAAGGAAAAAATTTTTAATGTTCCATAAATAGCATCATCGCCGTGTTACTAGTCATAGAAATTTCTGCACAGTCACGGCAAGCGCCCTCGCGCTAACGGCTGCTGCACTTCTTAGTGCGTGTGGCGATAGCAATACAGCTCAGCAGAATGCCAGCCCAGGTGGCGGCGCACAGCTCAGGAGAATACCACCACAGATTACTGGGAATGTAAGTAAATACTTGGGTGAAACTGTAACTGTGAGAGGCCAGTACAAACAAGAAATCAGCGAAGTTGGCTTCACAATCACTGAGGAGGATATTTTCGGCGACGATAATTTCTGGTATTGAATGCTACAGGAGAGCCATTTAATTTGTCCAATGAGGAGAATGAGGAGATTCAGATTCTAGTGAGAGGCGATGTGGCTCGTTTGGTGTTCGCCGATCTCGAAAGAGAGTATAGTTTAGATCTCGATCCCAACTTGTATGTGGACTACGAAGGCGAACCAGTGTTAATTGCTAATTCACTTGCTCTATCGCCCGAACCAGAAGAAATTACTGAAAATACTGAGCAGTTCCTGGGCAAACAAGTCACTATAGTTGGTGAAGCAGAAGATGAAGTTGCCGGTGACAATACCTATACATTCGATGATTTACTTACTGGTGGTGAATACAAATCCAGAACAACCCATCAATGTTGACTAGGAAATAGTAGCCAAGGGCAACGTCCGCGAGTTCGTAATTGCTGATTTCCAGGATAAATACAATTTTAACTGGGATCAGGATACGCAAAAGAAGCTAGAAGCGGAATTTTTGGGACAGCCTGTGTTGATGGTTAAGGAGATAGACCAATCACCACTACAGCCATCGCAACAATAAGCTAGCAGACTAGACCTCTTGCAAAAGCATTAGTAGAGAAAAGGTTAAGGGTGAAAGGGGAAGGGATACTTCCTTTAACATGCTCCCCTTTTCCCCTTCCCCGATTTCAGTCAAGGTGTATCTCGGAAAGTCGCAAACTGCTATAAGCGCTATTTTTTGCTAGTTTGCGAGGCCAAATCACTTAGTCACCTCGGCAACGCTTCCGAATTCAAAGAATAGGTATTAAAAGCCGTTTAGTATTTTAGGTTTCGTTTAAACCAGTTAACTATCTCAAGTCTGCCATTACGACTGAACGACTAAAACCCTGACACCTAGTTTTTAATTTACAACTAGTTTTTAATTTACAATCTTTAAGTGTCTCGGTCGAGGCAACTACCATTAATAAGATATGCTATATTCAGTATCCCCGTAAAGTAAAGACGGCAGAGGGTAGATGTTGTTTACCACTGTCACTTCTACCTTCTTGCCTTCTACCTTCGTCCTCCTTCTAAAGGGGAGGGGTAGTGTTTCGAGGTTCCCTTTCGTACCCTGAGGGTTCCCCGTCCTTCCGAAGAAGGCTGACAAGCGTTAACACCAAATACCAATGGAAGTAAAATTCCGCGAATTTAACCCGTTTAACCTCTGGATATGGCTAGAGTTTGAAACTGCTCCCTCCCCAATGGAAAAACAGTACGTTGAGGAACTCTTTGACTCCTGGTTTTATTTAGGCAAGCTGGGCGGATTCAACGCTGAGAATTTTCAGGTGACAGAAACTGGAGTTGACTTGAGCTACATGGAGTACGATACCGAAGCAGCCAGTCAAGCTTTCATGGCACCTATGCACAACATGGGAGACTTTGAGTATCAGGCTTTCTGGGGGCGGTGCTGGTTTGATCTCGGGACAAGTGATCCGGTTGCACTCGATGTTCTCATCAACGCGCTGTTGCAGCTTAGCAAAGATTACATCCCAATCAAACAAGTAATTGTTGGCGGTGAAAATCAAGATTGGCCCGTAGATGCGCAAAGTCGCTCTCTTTTCTACGAAAACCAACAAAACTAAGACGCAATCAGAAAATTATGCACAAACCAGGTGAAATTCGGGCACTGGCATTGGCACTCATTCGGGATGGCGATCACACCTTTCTCTCGCAAGGATTCGATCCGGTTAAGCAACAACATTTTTACCGCGCGATGGGCGGTGGCATCGATTTTGGTGAAACTAGCTTCAATGCCCTACAAAGAGAATTTCAAGAAGAAATCCAGGCAGATTTAACCAACATTCAGTATCTCGGATGCATTGAGAATATCTTTGTTTTCAACAGTAAATCAGGACACGAAATCATCCAACTATATCAATGCGACTTAGATGATCCAAAATTTTATCAAATCGAGCAACTTCCCTTTAACGAAGGTGAGCGACAAAAGCTCGCTGTTTGGGTAGACATCAAAAAATGCCTTTCTGAGGAGTTACGGGTAGTTCCCAAGCAGTTTCTGGATTATCTTTAGAATCTCTTCGGAGTAATGAATTAAGCCTCGCAACACGCCTAATCAGCCCCCGTTCTCCCTCTGTGTCCTTTGCGTACTCTGTGGTTCGTTTACAGTTGTTCTTCAGCTTCCTCGTAGAGATCCTGAAGGGTTTGGTTCTTTTGCCGCCGCGAGGAACGGCGATATTTTTTGCTCTCTAGTTTCGGTTCGTATTCCTGTCGCCCAGAGCCTTTAATTTTGAGCTTCAAGCTCGATTCTTCATCGGGCATTTGTTGACGAGCTTCTTGCTGCGCGATCACTTCTTCTAAAAATTGTAGATAATATTCGTAGCGCTCCCAATCCCCTCGCACTATGCAGTTCGGTTCATCTCGATGCAGGCAATCACTAAACTGGCAACTGCCTGTGGCTAGCCGTTCCCTTGCTTCTGGGAAGTACAAAGATAAATCCTTGGGATTGCAGTTAAGTTCAGGTTGATTGAAACCGGGACTATCCGCTAGTAAACCTCCTGTAGGCAGCTCAAACAACTCTACATGGCGCGTTGTCTGGCGACCTCGACCGAGTTTGCCCGACACTTCCTCCACCCGCATTTGAGCAGCAGGAATGAGCTGGTTAATCAGACTCGATTTGCCTACCCCCGAAGGACCCGCCAGAATGGTAATTTTTCCATCGAGTTGGCAAGTGAGTTCATCCAAACCTTGGTGAGTGGCAACGCTAATCCAGATCGGCTGGTAGCCCCACTCTTCCAGACGCTTCTGCCACTGTTGCTGCTGGCTAGCCGAAATGAGATCCCTTTTATTGAGGCATAGGCACAGGTCTAATTCCGTTGACTCTGCCTTTACTAAAAATTGACTCAACTGGAAAGCATCTAAAGGCGGTTCCTCCAGAGCAAAAACCAGTAGAATTTGATTGGCATTGGCAACAGGCGGACGCTCCAGTTCCGTTTTTCGGGGGAAAATTTCTGCGACCACTCCTCGCCCGTTCTCATAATCAGGTTCTTCTACTAAGACGCGATCACCCACCATCACCTTTTGCCCAATTTTTTTAAGGCGCGTGCGGCGAGTGCAGAGTAAGTATGGGGGATTGGGATAAGAATGTGCCCAGGTGCCCAGGTGCCCAGGTGCTGAGGGGAAATAGTTTCCGAGTGCGTTAGCCTCTCTTATGCTCCTCTGCTCCTCTGCTTTCCCCTCTAACCGGACTTGGTAAAAATTTGCCTGCACAGCAACCACTGTGCCCACTAGTTCTGAAGAGTCTCTGCGCTCACCCGCTTGAACAGTTACGGGACTCATACCGATCCTGCTGGACGCCGCACCTTAAGGGCAAAAAATCCCCTCCGGTCTTCAATTTGCTCCAGCTCGTACCCTTCCACAGTCAAACTATCCGGCACCTGTTCAATCGGCTCTCCAGGGTCGAGCCAAACTTCCAATAGCGCTCCGGGCGTCATTTGCTCCAGATGCAGCTTGGTACGGACAAAATTGATCGGGCAGGGAGTCCGCCGCAAGTCAAGCTGGGCATCAGGCATCTGTTCAGCTTCGTTGGTTACTGCTGAATTTTTCATCCCCCAAACACTCGTCCCAAAAATCCTTCAATACCGCCTTTACCAGTATTCTCTCCCTTAATTTTAGCGAGCTTCTCTAGTAATTCTCGCTCCTCGGCATTGATGCGAGTGGGAATCTCGATATGAACGGTAATGAGCTGGTCGCCTCGACTAACCGGGTTTCCCAACTTGGGAACACCATTGTTTTCCAGTTTCAGTACAGTTTCCGGTTGCGTTCCTGCGGGCACTGTTAACTGCTCACTTCCTTCTACAGTCTTGACAGAGATACGGCAGCCGAGAACCGCTTGCAAATAACTGATCGTCACTTCTGAGCGGATATTAAGCCCATCTCGCGTAAACTCGGCGTCTTGTTCAATGTACAAATAGACGTACAAATCTCCAGGCGGTCCCCCGCGCGAACCCGCATCTCCTTCACTGGAAACTCGTAGACGGGTGCCATTATCTACGCCAGGGGGAACTGTGATTTTGAGTTTCTTCCGCTCTTGTTTGCGACCTGCTCCCCCGCAAGTTTCGCATTTCTCTTCAATTATCTGTCCTTCACCGTTACAGGTGGGACACACTGAAACTTGAGCAAAGCTGCCAAAGGGCGTGCGAGTGGAACGCCGGACTTGCCCGACTCCATTGCAACTCGAGCAGGTATTTTTCCCGGTTCCTGGCTTCGCACCGCTACCGTTACAGGTTTCGCAATTTTCTAAATGAGGAATCCGGATTTCTTTCTCGCCGCCAAATACTGCTTCCCGAAATCCTAGTTTCAAATCCAGCCGGAGGTCATCGCCTCGCACCGGACCCGTGCGACTCCGAGTGGAGGTTCCGCCACCCATACCACCCATGCCGCCAAAGATGGTTTCAAAGATATCGGCGAAACCACCCATGTCACCAAAATCTTGGGCGCCTGCACCAGCACCAGCCCCAGCGCCAGCACTAACGCCAGCTTCGCCAAAGCGGTCATAGCGAGCGCGAGTCTCGGGGTCGGAGAGCACTTCATAAGCGCGATTGATTTCCTTAAAGCGCTCTTCTGCCCCGTCTTCTTTATTTACGTCTGGGTGATATTTCCGAGCTAAACGGCGGAAAGCACCTTTAACGTCCTCTTTACTGGCATCACGGGAGACACCAAGAATTTCATAGTAGTCGCCAGCCATAAAGCGGTGTTCTTGTGGTTATTTGTTGGTTGCTATTCGTTTAGGGTTAAGTAGTCAGACTGTAGTGAATTACAGGCTGGGAATCTGATTATCACTGCCCAGTTACTTCTAGGCATAGTGTCATTCCACAGCTTCATAATCGCTATCCACTGTCTCATTTTCGTAGAAATCCTCTTCTGTCGGAGAAGAAGTTTCATCACTAGTTTTCCGTTGCTGAGTCGGCATCGCACCTTGAGTTGGTTCGATGTTACTCCTTGCTTGGTCAACAGCTCCAGCTTCCTGCTCTGTACCCTGATTAGCTTGATTATACAAGTCAGTCCCCAATGTCAACACAGCTTCTCGGTAGGATTCTAGCTGCTTTCTCACCTCTTCTGTGCTAGTGGCTGAATCTGCAAGGGTGGCTTGTAGCTGCTCTCGCTGCTTCTGCGCTTCTAGTTTGAGGTCCTCACCAATCAAATGAGCATTATCTTTTAAAGTTGATTCGTGACTGTATGTAAGACCATCCGCTTGATTTTTGAGCTCTACTAGTTGCATTTGTCGGTGGTCTTGTTCGGCGTAGGCTTGAGCTTCTTGCCGCATTTTTTCGACTTCACTAGCACTCAAGCCCCCCGTTTCTGTAATCCGAATGCGCTGCTCGCGGCTTGTGCCGTGGTCTTGAGCCGAGACTTGGAGAATTCCATCAACGTCAATTTCAAAACTCACATCAATTTGAGGAAACCCTCGCGGCGCGGCGGGAATGCCAGTGAGCAAAAATTTTCCTAAGCTCTTGTTATCTTTAGCCATCGCCCGCTCACCTTGAAGCGCGTGAATTTCTACTGAGGTCTGTCCATCTGTGGCAGTAGAAAATACTTGAGACTTACTATTGGGAATTGTGGTATTACGCTCGATGACTTTTGTAAAGACTCCTCCCAGTGTTTCAATTCCCAGGGATAGAGGCGTGACATCCAACAGCATTACGTCCTCAACTTCACTGCTTAATACCCCTGCTTGGATAGCTGCTCCGAGAGCTACCGCCTCATCGGGATTGATGGAGCGCTCTGGATCCTTGCCACCAAAAAACTTTTTGATAGCGTTCCCCACCGCTGGAGTACGAGTTGACCCTCCCACCAAGAGGATACGTTCAATTTGATTGGGGTTCAGGTTGCAGTCTTTTAGTGCCTGGTTGACTGGCTGAATCGTTGCCTCAATTAAGTTACTAAGCCTCTCTTCCAGCTTAGCACGAGTGAGTTCCATTTTAAGATGTTTCGGTTCCGCCTCCTCACTCGATTCCATAAAGGCGTTAATAAAGGGCAAATTAATTAAAGTGGTTGATCGCGTTGAGAGTTCCACCTTAGCCTTCTCAGCAGCTTCTCGCAGTCGCTGAAGCGCCATTTTATCTTTTCCCAGGTCGATTCCTTCCTCCTGGTAAAAGTTTTCAATCAGCCAGCGAACAATCACGTTATCAAAGTCATCCCCACCCAGATGGTTGTTGCCCGAGGTTGCCTTAACCTCAAATACACCGTCACCAAGCTGGAGGACAGAGACATCAAAGGTTCCGCCGCCTAAATCAAATACTAGAATGCTTTGATCTTGGTCTTGCTTGTCTAAACCATAGGCTAGGGCAGCGGCGGTGGGTTCGTTAACAATCCGCAGGACTTCCAAGCCAGCAATTTTCCCTGCATCTTTAGTGGCTTGACGCTGGGCATCTGTAAAGTAGGCTGGCACAGTAATCACGGCTTGCGTCACCGCTTCGCCCAGAAACTTCTCGGCATCTGCTTTCAGCTTTTGCAGAATCATTGCTGATATTTCTTGGGAGGTGTAGTTTCGTCCGCGAATCTCGACATTAGTAGTGTCGTCACGGCCTTTCGCGCAGGTATAGGAAACGCGCGATCGCTCCGTTTCCGTATCCTCCCACCAACGCCCAATAAAGCGCTTGATGCTAGAGACGGTATTGTCGGCATTGGTCACAGCTTGCCGCTTGGCTAACTGACCAACTAGGCGATCATCCGTTTGACCAAATCCCACGACACTGGGAGTCGTTCGCTCCCCTTCCGTATTCGGAATAACTGTGGGCTTTCCCCCTTCTAAAACAGCAACGCAACTATTGGTTGTCCCGAGGTCGATCCCGATCACTTTTCCCATAACTTCAGAGCCTTAAAATGTGCAAGCGGAACCAGGAATTTTGGCGAATTTCAGTCACCGCTCAAGTATGGGATAACTCAACTGCGTGGTATGGGCTTTTGAGGTCGCCTGCCCAATTAGCCGGAGTAATTTTCCTGATCGCTTGGTTCAGAAGTCTGCTCCTGATCGCTTGGTTCAGAAGTCTGCTCCTGATCGCTTGGTTCAGAAGTTTGCTCCTCCGACTCTACCACGGGTTCTGGGGGAGCAGCAACTTTGACCATAGCGTGACGCAGCACGCGATCGCCGAGTAAATAGCCCCGAACTAGCTGCTCGATCACTTCCCCTTCGCCATATTCCTCACTGGGTTCTCGCATGGCTGCTTCGTGGTAATTGGGGTCAAATTCTTCCCCTTCGGGGCGCATTGCTGAAACACCCATGCTCTTGAGTCCATCCACAAGCTGTTTGTACACGCCCTGATAGCTCTTGTGAATGCTCATTTCCCCGTCAGTATCGGGTTTAATCTGTGATCGCGCCCGCTCAAAATTATCCACCACAGGCAGTAACTCCAGGATTGTCTCCCGCTTCACTTTCTGCTCCAGTTCTTCTTTTTCGCCCTGGCTACGTCTGCGGAAGTTCTCGAAGTCTGCTGCCATCCGCTTCGATTGGGATTGCAAAGACTCATTCTGCTGGGTTTGCTGCTCAAGCTGCCCTTGTAAGTTCGCAATTTCTTGCTTCAGAGCTTCGATTTCTTGCTCTGGCTCGGTTGAGAGTTCTGGAGTTACTTCTGCCTCCTGCTGAGGCGAATCTGATTCTGCCTGGGCATTGTGCACATCTTCGCCTGATTGTTCAGACGGAGTTGAAGTTTGTTCTGGATGCTCGGATGTTGGTTCGGGCTGCTTCTGCTCGTCAATCATAGTGCCTTTAGTGTACGTACAACAGACAGCGCTGATGTCTTCTTTTGAGGCGCTTGGGTAGTCGCTCTCTACTCCTATTCGCTAAAAAGCAATGCGCTCAATCAGCATTTACTATACAGTTTACGGATTTAGCGTGGGAGATCAGCTTCTTGGTCAGACCTATACCGATCATACACAGTCTTCCTAGGCATAATGCAAAAAGTTTACCGAGGCGGAAGCCTCGGAAGGCAAAAGAACGAGGGCAGAAGGACGGTGCTTTTAAGAAACTTCTGACCTCTGCCTTATTCAGGCTCACTGAAGCAAGCGCGACCACTTTCCCCGCGTCCTCTGCTCCTCCGCTCCTCTGCCCCAGCTTGCCCTGCTCCACTTCTCCTCCTCAGAAGTTACCCAAAACTAGGAATTGTAAACCAATTTACACTGAATACCTTGTGTCACAAGTCACTTGATTTTCTATTTCCCCGTGCCATAATCAACCCGACTAAAACGAGTTGCTGCGTATCTAGCTCTTTACCTCCTTCAGGAGGACTCGAAAAAAAAACAGCAGTGCCCTCTTTTCAGCATAGAATTAGTGGGCTGTTTGAGTCTAATTTGAAACGCCAAAATTGAGAAATGATGACCGTCGGTTATGAGTAATTCCCCATCGGAGATCTCAAGGGCGGGGACAAACTCCGTCCCTGCGTCCTCATCAAAAAAACGCTCACTCGCGGTTGCTCCACGCCAGGATTCATTACCTTTCGCCAACAACCTGATTCAGTCAGGGTATGCTGATATCAACCAGCTACAGCAGGCACGGACAGAAAGCCGCAAGTCTGGTCGTCCCCTGCCAGAAGTCCTAACCAACATTACCGGGAATCAGTTCCCTCCCGAGCTACTGCGCCAGTATAAAAGATATTATCTATTTGAGCTCAAGATTCTTTACGGTGTCGAGTCCCTAGACCCCGAAATTAATCCCATCTCTGACAATCAGATGGGAGAACTAATCGACCAGTTGATCCCAGTCGATCTTTGTCGTCGCTACAAGCTTCTGCCTCTCTCGCAGCAGAGTAGTGATCCTCCTTTAGTTGTCATCGCAATGGCGCAACCGGACAATCTCGATGCCCAAGACGACCTTGCTCGGATTTTGCGCCCGAAGGGAATTACCGTGCAGCGGACGGTTATCACCCTAGAAGACTATCAGCAGCTCCTTGACAAGTACCTAGACCAGCAGTCGGAAAAACAGAAAGAGATTGAGTCTCAGAAGGCTTTTGACGTTTCCCAAGACATAGCTAACCTTGATTTCGATCTCGAAGAAACGCAAAACCCCTCAGAGGCTGACTTGGAGAAAGCTCTGGGAGATGCCCAAGGGGTTCCTGTAATTAGCCTAGTCAACCGCATTCTAATCAAGGCACTGCAAGAAGAAGTTTCTGACATTCATCTCGAACCGCAAGAAGAGTATTTGCGAGTGCGTTTCCGCAAGGATGGAGTGCTGCATCAGGCTTTCGATCCTCTACCGATGAAAATCGCCCCAGCAGTAGCAGCTCGTTTCAAAATTATGGCGGAGTTAGACATTGCCGAGAGGCGTCTGCCCCAAGATGGCAAAATCAGGCGGCAGTTTAAAGGACGTAAGGTAGACTTCCGGGTTAGTAGTTTGCCGAGCCGCTACGGAGAGAAGGTCGTGCTGCGGATATTAGATAACTCCGCCACACAGCTCGGTTTGGATAAGTTGATTACCGACTTACCCACCCTAAAGATGGTTAGAGAAATGGCTTGCCGTCCCTTTGGGCTGATTTTGGTTACTGGACCCACGGGTTCGGGAAAATCAACGACCTTGTACTCTGTGCTGGCAGAACGAAACGATCCTGGGGTGAATATTAACACTGCCGAAGATCCGATTGAGTATTCGTTACCAGGAATTACCCAGGTGCAGGTACTGCGCGACAAGGGCATGGATTTTGCTTCGATTCTGCGGTCTTTTTTGCGACAAGATCCCGATGTGATTCTGGTGGGGGAAACGCGGGACAGAGAAACCGCAAAAACAGCGATTGAAGCAGCTTTGACGGGTCACTTGGTGCTAACCACACTGCACACTAATGATGCAGCCGGAGCGATCGCTCGCCTCGATGAAATGGGCGTGGAACCGTTCATGGTGTCGGGAGCGCTGCTAGGAGTTCTTGCCCAACGCTTGATGCGACGAGTTTGTTCTGAATGTTGCATTCCTTACCATCCCTCTCAAGCTGAACTCGCCAGGTTTGGTTTATCTACTTCTAACCAAGCGGAAGTGACCTTCTATAGAGCTAACACCCTGCAACCTGAGGGAGTTGAGGAAGCCAAGCGTCAAGGAACTCTCTGCCCAAAGTGTCAAGGAGCTGGCTACAAAGGACGAGTTGGGGTTTACGAGGTAATGCGCAACAGCGAGCGCATCCAAAGTTTAGTCAATGAGGGAGCCACAACTGACCGGATTAAGGAAGCTGCTGTGGAGGAGGGCATGACTACCTTGCTTGCCTATAGCTTAAATCTAGTCCGAGAAGGCTACACCACCTTAGAAGAAGTGGAACGAGTGACGTTTACTGATTCGGGGTTAGAGGAGGAACTGAAAGCCAAACGCAAGAGTTCCCTGATCTGTAGTGGTTGCAGAGCGGAATTACAACCTGAGTGGCTGGACTGTCCCTATTGTCTAACGCCTCGCTTTCAGGATTAAAAACATCTTTGTTCTTTGCTAATGGCTAATAGCTAATGGCGATGAACAATGAACAATTAGCAATTAGCAAATTTTTGAATTTTGAATTGGAGCAAAGCGACCTATGGAACTAATGATTGAAGACTTGATGGAGCACCTAGTGGAGAAGGGTGGCTCTGATATGCACATACAAGCGGGTGCACCTATCTATTTCCGCCTTAGTGGAGAGCTTACTCCTATGGGCGAGGAGCCTTTGACGTCCCAAGAGAGCCAGAAACTAATCTTTAGCATGCTCAACAACTCGCAGCGCAAGCATTTGGAGCAGAACTGGGAACTTGACTGCTCTTATGGCGTAAAGGGATTGGCACGTTTCCGCGTCAATGTTTATAAGGAACGGGGTTGCTATGCCGCTGCCTTGCGAGCTTTATCTTCTAAAATTCCCAAGTTCGAGCAGCTCGGTTTGCCTAATGTCGTCCGAGATACGGCGAGCAGACCTAGGGGGTTGATTCTGGTGACTGGAGAGACGGGTTCGGGGAAAACGACTACGCTGGCGGCGATTTTAGACCTCATTAATCGAACGCGAGCCGAACATGTAGTGACTGTGGAAGACCCGATTGAATATGTTTACCCCAACGAGAAGTGCTTGTTTCACCAACGTCAAAAGGGAGAAGATACCAAAAGCTTTGCGAATGCGCTGAAGGCGGCACTTCGGGAAGATCCCGACATTGTTCTAGTGGGGGAGCTGCGCGACTTAGAAACCATTTCTCTGGCGGTTTCGGCAGCAGAAACGGGTCACTTGGTATTCGGAACACTGCACACCAGTTCTGCAGCCAGGACAGTAGACCGGATGGTGGATGTTTTCCCGGCAGAGGAACAAGCACAAATTCGGGCACAATTATCTGGCTCTTTAATCGCGGTGTTCAGCCAATGTTTAGCGAAAAAGAAAAATCCGAAACCGGGCGAGTTTGGGCGAGCTTTGGCTCAGGAAATTATGCTGGTTACTCCTGCGATCGCTAACCTCATTCGAGAAGGAAAAACTGCTCAAATTTACTCGGCAATTCAGACAGGAATGAAAATGGGAATGCAGACTATGGAACAGGTGTTAGCCAACCATGTTAAAAGTGGCGCGATTTCCTATGAGGAAGCTGCATCTAACAGTTCCAAGCCTGAAGAACTACAGCGTCTTGTGGGCGGAGGAGTTAGTAAAAGTGGCTCTGCTAAGGCGAAAGGTTAATTTTCAATCTTTAATTTTTAATTTTAATTTTCAAGGTGAGCCATGCCTACCTTCGAAGTCGAAGTTCAAAACGCAACTGGAAAATCCTCTAGAAAGAAAGTTAAGGCTCCTTCTGCCGAGCACGTGCGGAGAGTTCTCAGCAACAAGTACCCCACCATTAAAAGTATCAAAAAATCTGGCTTAGATTTTAACCTAGACTTTTCTAAAATTGGGGAGCGCTTCACCAAGGTCAAAATTAAAGACAAGGCTGTTTTTTCACGTCAATTTGCTGCGATGGTTAACGCAGGGGTGGGAATCGTTAGATGCCTAGACGTTTTATCGGAGGAGTGCTCCAATCCCAAATTAAAAAAGGCACTTCTGGCGATTAATGCGGATGTTCAGCAAGGCACTAACCTTTCTTATGCCATGAGCAAACACCCCGAGTGTTTCGATGAACTCTACATTAGCATGGTCGAGGCGGGTGAAGAGGGTGGTGTTCTTGATGAAGTGCTTAATCGCGTGGCGACGCTGCTTGAGGACATGGCTCGACTGCAAGGGCAAATCAAATCAGCAATGGCTTACCCAACTACGGTGGGGCTATTTGCCGTTGTTATCTTTTTCGCAATGACGATATTTCTCATTCCGATTTTTGCAAGTATTTTCAAGGATTTAGGAGTGGAATTGCCAGTACTAACTCAGGTAATGCTATTGATTAGTGCTACTCTAAGAAGCTGGAAAATTATTTTTCCGATTGGCTTTGTTTTTGCTGCCGTATTGGGCTTAAGACGATACTATAAAACTAAAACTGGGCGCTTACAAATTGACCGTTTTTTGTTAAAAATGCCGCTGTTAGGTCAGTTGAACGAGAAAAACGCAGTGGCTCGCTTTTGCCGAATTTTCGGGACATTAACTCGTTCGGGGGTTCCCATTCTCAACTGCTTAGATATCGTGCGCAATACTACTGGAAATAAAGTGATTGCTAATGCTGTAGAAGCCTCCAAGCAAGAGATTCAACAAGGTGGGATGGTTAGTCTTGCTCTGCAAAGAGAGAAAGTGTTTCCCGTTTTGGCAATTCAGATGATTAGTATTGGGGAGGAGACGGGGGAGTTAGATGGAATGATGGTGAAAGTTGCTGATTTCTATGAAGATGAGGTAAAGCAAGCAGTCCAAGCACTTACTAGCCTGATCGAACCAATAATGATGGTGGGAGTGGCGGCTATGGTAGGTGTGATTTTGCTCTCGATGTATCTGCCCATGTTTAAAATCTTCGATCAGCTCGGTTAATGTTAAGGCAGGGGAAGCAGGGGAGTAGGGAAAGCAGTGAGGGCGTGAAAGCGTGAGAGCGTGAGGGAGGTGGAAATAGGAATAAATTTTTCTATCAACAAGCCAATTTACCTCCTCACTCCCTTACTCCTCACCCCTCACCTATTTGAGTCCTCACTCGGATAACCCGTAACCAGCTTGTCCCCAAGGTGCTGACTCTCCACATGGGCGAGATCTAGCATCTATTTAACAAACTGAGGCATAATTTCAGCAGCCGAGAAGAGACCGTAGATGCCGCGACGGTGAAGGGAGACACCCGCTTTGAGATAGCCGAAGGCAGTACCACAGACATTGGCTGCCATGCTAGTTTCATCACCTAGGGTAAAGGTGTGGGTGGCGGTTTTGCCCTCGAAGGTGCGACCTTGTATCTGTACATTGGTGCTGAGGGGCTTTTTCGGATTGCGGGTATCGACGACACCGCCCACAGAAACGCGATCGCGCGCACAGATTCCTGCTAGCTCTAACATGAGATCATCGGCATGCTCCATGTTCTCCAGGTAAAGCATACCGTTGGTTTGCTCTAGAAGCGTTTCTATCTCGGCATCGCTCATCGCTTTGGCTGTTTCCACATCGTAGCCCGGTAGATGGGCAATATCCTCCCGTATTGTCGCCCGGTATGCCTCCCAGTTGGCAATGCCGACACCAAAGGTGATTTTGACACTGTGGATTTCAGTGTAACTTTGAGCCGCGATCGCTGCTGCTGCTGTCAATAATCCTGGTGTTGCCCCACAGCCGCACATATAAGTGATTCCAGCTGCTTGCAGTTCCTCTTTTAGTTCCAAGAGTTGCTCCACTGCACTAGTCCGTTTCAAGGCATCTACCAACACGCCTCGCCAACCTGCTTGGATAAACTGCCGTGCCACAGATGCCATATATGTATTAGGCAAATTGGGCAGAGCGAGAAAATATCCATCCACAGACTCGCTCTCTATCACTTCCTGAATGCTAGAACTGCTGAGAGTGCCATAGGGGTCAAGATAGCCTAATGACCCTTGCGAGTGAGAGGCGGCAATACAGGCATCGGGATCTAAACCGGCTGGGTTGTAGGCATAGCCTTTACGATCAGCCGCTGCAACCCAAGCTAACTCCCGCTTGGGAGCAATAACCCTTGCAGCAGCTTGTCCTAATCCTCCAAACCCCAAAATGCCTATTTTAGTTTCACTTGTCACTGGCGCTACGCTCATATACTTTTCTGACTCCATTAGATATATTACTGGCTTCCAAGCTCAGTCTGTAGACATAAGTGGGATGGGGAATACGTTGATTAAAGTTTAAATGTTGGGCACGGAGTAAGCGAAACTTACGAAATGTTAATGCACGAGTCCAGAAAATTTTAACTTTGGTTAAGATTTGAGCTATAGTTAATATTGAGATTGCCCAAAATTAAGATATAGGTAATGTCAAATTGTCTCGCCTTTCCCCAACCCATGCTAAAACCCAACGACGGAGGTAGCCAGAGCAGATATTCATGAGTATGGAAACTTTAGAATTTGTAATTCACCCTGATGGTCGGGTACAAGAGAAGGTTACAGGGATTGTGGGTACCTCTTGTGCCGAGGTGACAGCAGCGATTGAGGATCAACTGGGAGAAGTAACCGCTTGTGAGCTGACATCAGAATATTTTACTCAACCCGTGCAACAGTCGGAAACTGCGACTAATCAAGCGGGTTTTAGTGATTGGTAATTTTTTTGCCAGATCTGTCTTTGGTTAAATCTAAGTTATTCGTTCTTTAAGAAGATGTCTCATTTCAGCACTATCAAAACCAAAATTCGTAATCTCTCCTCCCTGAAAGCCGCCCTCACCGATTTGGGAATCGACTGGAAACCAGGTCCCCAGGCAGTTAGAGGGGATCGCAATCAAACCCACACTGCCGAAGTGATTGTTGAGCAAGACAATAACTATGATGTGGGTTTTAAATGGAATGGTAAAGAGTACGAACTCGTTGCTGACCTCCATTATTGGCAGCAACCTTGGTCTGTGGAGGGCTTTATTAACCGCGTTACGCAGGGTTACGCTTACCAAACTGTGGTGAGTGAAACGGCACAGCAAGGATTTCAGGTTGCCGATCAGCAACAGAGTGAAGACGGCTCAATTCGTCTCGTTGTCCAACGCTGGAGTGCGTAATGTCTGATTTTTCTGCAACACCAGAACGTTCCGGTTTAGAGCCAGAACTTGGAGGCATCTTTCGTGATGCTCCCGAACGCTCAGGTTTGGAGCCAGAATTAGGGGGTGAGCTGCGACAGCAGGGTGTTTATGTGGATGAACTCACCTGCATTGGCTGTAAGCACTGTGCCCATGTCGCCCCCAATACTTTCTATATTGAACCAAGTTATGGGCGATCGCGTGCCATTCGCCAAGATGGTGATTCCGAAGAGACCATTCAAGAAGCGATGGACACTTGTCCAGTCGATTGCATTCACTGGGTGGATTACACTGAGCTGAAGCAACTAGAAGAGGAGCGCAAGTATCAGGTAATTACCACTGTTGGGTATCCCGTAGATCAGGCGGTGATCGCTGCTAAACGGCGGCTGATACAAGAGAAGAAGCGTTCAGATCACTAACTAATAGGTAGTTTAACCTCTCCCAAGTAGCATAATCCTCGATGGTGTCAGTGCCATTGGGGATTTTCACTTCTTGCACTAATGGGCGAGCACGCACTCAATTAAAGTTAGGGTTAGTGGTCGCTATGCCGACACTAGGCGAGCACGCACAAAATCAATAGCAGTGTTGGCGATCGCTAAGACATTATTGCCTTGTTTTTGCTCAAGGGAAATAGGACTAATTTTGTTCGTATCGGCGCTGTACTGATAGAGACTATAGCCATAACTATAGAGAAAGTTTACTAGTTCCTGGCCACTACTCCTAAAACCTCCAAAATCCAAACCTGAGGGTGTTTTTGCTCGAACAGAGAAATAGCCCCCTTGAGTGCTAGCAGTTCTGCACCCTCAATATCTATCTTGGCTAAAGTTAGTTTTTCAAGAGGATGATTTTTTAGCAAATTATCAAGGGTGTCACTGGAAACTGTGGTTGTGTTATGACTTTTTTTAGTATTAATAATCGAAGGCGTGGAATCTCCATCGCTTAGATTAAGGTCAATTTCACCGAGCTCTCAGATAGGGATTGATGCGCTCCCAGACTCCTTGATACCTCCCACATTTTCATTGAGTTTTAGATTTTCTTGCATGCGTTGGTAGTTCTTAGGAAGTGCTTCAAAGCTATAAATCCAGCCAGAGCGAACTTTAGAAGCAGCCAGAAGCGTATAGACCCCGACATTAGCACCAATGTCGAGAAAAGAGTCCTCATCCCGGAGATAGCGTAGCAGAAACTTCATATCATCGTAGTCGTAAAGACCGCAGTATAGGACGCTAGCAGCAGAGCGACTGTCAGGTTGGCAGCGTATTTTAACGTTGGGCAGCAGTTGTAGCTCTACAGTTCGATGGGTCAGACGCTTGTAAAATTGCCAGCCGATAAGAGGGCGTTTGAAAAGTTTTAATCGCTACGCGAGTCGTTTAGCCATCAGTGGAATCATCTCATCGCAATGTAGATGAACGCTTCCTCACTTTGTGGCAGGA
>PXPT01000170.1 GCA_003021505.1 Cyanobacteria bacterium QS_4_48_99
TTGCCAGAAATGTAGCTATGAATCTCTATCGAGATGCAGTATTTACCAAGATGGCTCAGGCACAGGGAAAATGTGGATTGGGCCTGGAGCAGGTTTGATATCTTTTTAGAATGAAATAGCCCTGGCATTTATACGGCACGTCCCTAACTCGCTTCGCTGAAGTTAGGGACTGCTGCGCCAATTTTCATGACTACGTATTTAGTACTACCGCGCAAGCTTGGTGTGGTAGGTACTGTTGAAATTAGGGTTGCTTTTCCCAGTAAAATGAGAGCTAAATGCGTCCAGGTTTGCCTAGCAAAGTCAACTCTATTTGCGATCACGCCCCAAGAGGAAACGTGAACAACTCCCCTACCGACTCTCACTACAAGCACCCCAGACAGATTACTAGAGCGGAATTTGACATAGTTGCGATCTCGGCTTCGGCAGGTGGTATCAAAGCGATTAGCGAAATTGTGGCTACGCTTCCGGCGGAATTATCGGCAAGTCTGGTGTTTTTGCTTCACCTCGACCCCAAGCAACCCTCTATGATAGCAGATATCCTCAGGCGGCACACCGCTTTGCAAGTGAAGCAAGCAGAAGCAGGCGATTACCTCTATCCCAGGACTCTCCACATTGCTCCGCCGAACCACCATCTACTTGTGAATCCCGATGGCACCCTTTCTCTGACTCAGTCGGAGTTTGTTAACTTTGTCCGTCCCTCGGCGGATTTGCTGTTTAAGTCGGTGGCAGCAAGCTACAAGCAACGAGCCTTAGCCGTTGTTCTCACTGGGACAGGCAGTGATGGTATAGCGGGCATCAAAACAATAAAAAAAATGGGTGGTACCATCATCGCGCAGAATGGGGAAACCGCTGACTTCTCCAGTATGCCCAATGCAGCCATTCAAACTGGAGCCGTTGATTTTGTGCTGCCTTTGGCAGAAATTGCACCGAAAATTGTTGCACTAGTTGCTACCCCATCGACAGAGAGGTGAGGAGTTAGAAGGCAATTAACAATTAAAAGTTAGAAATCAAAAATGCAAAATTGGAAATGCCAATTTTTAAGGGGAGCGAAGCGACGTGACAAGTAACGACAACAACTACGAGGAACGGATTTTTGAACAGCTACTGGAATACCTCCAACAGGTGCGGGGATTTGATTTCACCGGATACAAGCGCTCTACTCTGAAGCGTCGCGTGCAAAAGCGCATGCACTCGTGCGGGATCGAAAACTTTGACGATTACCTCGATTACTTGGAAGTTCACCCCGAGGAATTCGCGCCTCTGTTTAATACAATTCTAATCAACGTTACTGCCTTTTTTCGGGACCCCGATGCTTGGCAACAACTGCAAACGCAAATCCTTCCCAACCTCCTTCAGGAAAAAAACAAGGGCGAACCCATCCGCGTTTGGAGTACCGGTTGTGCTTCCGGGGAAGAAGCCTACACCGCAGCCATGATTCTGGCAGAAGTGCTGGGAATAGAACAATTCCGCGAGCGGGTGAAAATATATGCCACAGATGTGGACGAAGGAGCTCTGAATAAGGCGCGTCATGCCACCTATGGCGCCGAAGAGATTGAGCCGATTCCGGAGGAGCTGCAATTACGCTACCTAGAACCTATTGGCAACCTCTACCGCATCCGCTCCGAAATACGCAGCAACGCGATTTTTGGTCGCCACGATCTCGTGCAGGATGCGCCCATTTCCCGCTCTGATTTGCTCATTTGCCGCAACACGCTAATGTACTTCAATTCCGAGACTCAGGGACAAGTCCTAGCTCGCTTGCACTTTGCCCTCAACCAACCCGGTGTTCTCTTTTTGGGCAAGGCAGAAATGCTGTTCACACGCGCGAATCTGTTCACTCCCATCAATCTCAAACATCGCATCTTTAGTAAAGTAGCAAAAGTCAACCTGCGCGATCGCCTGCTGGTTCTTGCTCAGGGGGGCAATGAAGAAGCCAGTAACAATCTTTCTAACTACGTGCGCCTACGCGAAGTAACCTTTAACACCTCCCCAATTTCCCAGATTGTGGTAGAAAAAAACGGGAATCTGGTGCTAGCCAATCGGAAAGCCCGCTTGATGTTCGATATCAAATTCCAGGACTTGGGCAAACCCCTACAAAATTTTGAAGTCTCTTATCGCCCACTGGAGTTGAGATCCCGAATTGAGGAAATCTACAACACGAGAGAATTGATTATAGTCAGCGACCTCAAGTCCCATATATCGGGACAAGTGCGGTATTTCGACGTGCAGTTTCTCCCCTTACAAGAAAATGGTAGCGATGTAATTGGTGTCAGCATCACCTTTACTGAAACTACCCATTACCACCAACTCCAAGAAGAACTCGCTACTTCCAAGCAGGAATTAGAAACCACTAACGAAGAACTGCAATCGAGCAACGAAGAATTAGAAACCACTAACGAAGAACTGCAATCGAGCAACGAAGAATTAGAAACCACTAACGAAGAACTGCAATCGAGCAATGAAGAATTGGAGACAATGAATGAGGAACTGCAATCGAGTAATGAAGAACTCCAGACGGTTAATGACGAGCTTCGCCTACGTACTAAGGAACTCGATGAAACTAATGCGTTCCTAAATTCTATTCTTACGAGCCTGCAAGCGGGGGTAATTGTTATTGATCGCCAAGGCTATATCCTCTCTTGGAACCCAGAGGCGACGAACATCTGGGGACTGCGAGCGGAGGAAGTGGAAGGAGAATCCCTGTTCAGTCTTGATATGGGCTTGCCCGTTGGGGAGTTGCAACAACCTATCCGCGAGTGCCTAGCAGGTGAGAAAAATCAAGAATTACTGCTACAGGCAGTCAACCGCCGGGGCAAAAGCCTGCAGTGTCGCGTGAGCTTATATCCCCTCAGTGGCATAAACGAAAAAGTTCGAGGCGTAATTGTACTGACAGAAGAAGGGAGGAGTGAGGAGTGAGGAGTGTATAAGCCACTTCTCTCACGCTCTCACGCCTCACTTCCCATCCCAACGCCCTCACGCCTCTCCCACTAATCCGAGGCGTCTTTCCCGTCCTGTAGCACTTCCGGTAACACCAGTGGCGGAGGAGCGCTTAAAAAGCCAGCCTGGACAAATGCTGCATAAGTGCCTGTTTCCATAGCAATTAATTCCTTTTGCAGTTGTTCGCTAACAATCGTCTGCAATTGAGGGTTTTGCTTTTGTTGCTGGGCAATTTCTTCTTGAAGGCAGTTAAGTTTGTTTTGCACGAGGTTTCGATAATGGGGAAAATTGGGTTCGCTGCTCCCACGACTGACTACCTGTTTCTCATCAAGATGGTTGAGAATTTGATTGAGTGCCACTGAATGGGCAACTGCCTGCAAATATTCCTGTTGCTGTTGGTGCGAGGCGGCGTGTTGTTGACTCTCCTCTTGTAAAAATCCGAGCCGCCCGATCAACCGCTTTGTGGTTAATCCCTGAACCAGTAAGGTAAATAAAATTACCCCAAACACCGTCGCCTCAATGATTTGTCGTTGTGCCAAAACAATGGGCACACTCAACGCTAGTGCCACTGAAACCGAACCTCGCAATCCTGTCCACCACAGTAGGGTTTGTTCCCGGAGGCTAATTTGGGAGCCTGCGAGCCAGTTACTCAAACTCCCCAAGCCGTAAATGGCGATCGCTCGCGTCAGCATCACCGTTGCAATGCCAATTCCAATTGGTGCTAAATGATTGCCCAGATTGGCGAAGTTGATTTGGTCTCCAATCAGCAAAAAGACGATGGAGTTGACAAAAAAGGCGATAAAGTTGAGAAACTCTGTCAACACCTCTCGCTTTTGAGGCTCGATTCCTTCAGCGCCTAAAGTTCCTAGAATTAAACCTGTGGTGACAACCGCAACAACGCCAGATCCTCCTAATTGCTCACTAAGCAAGTAAGTGCCGTAGGAAGAAACCAAAAGGAGCGATCGCCCCACAAATCGCAAATCAGAGCGTTGCATCAAATAGGAAATGCCTAAGCCCAGCGAGCCCCCCACTGCCAGTCCAATTCCTCCCAGCGTCAAAATACGCGCCAGCATGATCGGGAAGTTCAACTGCCCCAGATCGGCAGGAAAACTCATGAAAAGCGTAAAGGCAGCGATCGCCACTGCGGAGTTGAATAAATCCTCTCCCTCGCTTAAGGTGATTAGGCGTTTTTTGACTCCCAGTTGTCTTAATAGCGACATTATGGGTGCTGGAGAGGTAGCTGCGAGGCTTGCCCCAGCTAACAGTGCAATTGTTACCGGGAACTCAGCAAATTGTTGCAACGCTAAAGTAATGCCCGCAACCGTAATTAAAACCCCCACCGTCGAATAGAGTAAAATGGGCACCAAATCTCGCTTGAGAAACAACCAATCGACGTTCCAAGCGGTTCGGAATAAAAGCGGCGGTAGGAAAACGAATAGCGTGACTTGGGGCGGCAGGCTAATCAGTCGCACATCGAGCAAAGCGAGGAACAACCCCACAATCACCAACAACAAGGTGTAGGGAATTTCGCGAAACTGGGTAAAAGCTCGGGATAGAGTAGCAACACTCAGAGAAACTGAAAGCACCAGGAGAAATTGTTTTAAGTTCTCCTGAATAGCAGCTTCGCCGACAACATTATCTAAAGCCATAGATGTACTTCAAGTTCAGCTTGAAGCAAATAGAAGTAACGATTATGAAATAATAGCGGAGTCGTAACACTTCCTATCCCTCACACCTACAAGAGATAAGATTCCTAGCATTATTATTTGCGCTTTAATGAGCAGACTGTTTAACCTAAACTAGGCATCTGCCTATCTTTGATGATTCCGGTGAACTTCCCAATCTCGCCTCCCTCAGTTTGTAATAGAAGTACAGGCGATCTTGGTAGAGATATTGCAGCCTTTTGACTGCATCAGCCCAATCCTATCTACCCGAAATTGTCTCACATCTAAGATTCACACCCAATCATTTTATACCAAAGCTTTCTCCCTTACTTAAAGTATAAAAAACAACGCTAAATCTAGACGCTTATAGGAATATATGCAAATCCACGCTCAAAAGGTGTGGGCGGCGGCGCTTTCAGGGTGCGGAAGTAGTTTCGCACCCAGCATTACCCACTTAATTCTCACTTTTTACTCCCCTATAGTTTTTGGGGTCAGCGCGTTACCCTGAAATTTAAGTAACTAATTGTTGATCACCCAGCAAGCAAAATTCTTACCTCTAACCTAGAAGTAGACTACACTCCACTGCGTCACCTACTCGCTGCCGGAAAGTGGAGAGAAGCGAACCAGCAAACGCATAAGGTAATGCTCAAGGCTGTTGGTCAGTTGAATCCTGAATCCATCAACACCTTACCCTGCTCAGACCTTCATGCCATAGATCGGCTTTGGCAGCACTATTCTCAAGGACGTTTCGGCTTCAGTGCTCAAAAAACCATTTACCTTAAAAGCGGAAATCAACCAGGGCAAGATTATAACTGGGAAGCTTTTAAACGTTTTGGCGATCACATCGGTTGGAGAAAGGAAGGAAGCTGGAGAAAACACGAAGAACTTACTTTTTCCCTCAATGCTCCTGCGGGGCATCTTCCAGTAGTTAAAGAAGCGATTGAAGTAGAAGAGGAAGTCGTGATTTGGGCTGAAGTTGCTGTTGCGTGCAGTGCTTTATTTTCTCGCGCTACTGACTGCGGACTTTAAGAATCAACCGACACAGCATCGACATCAATTGTCTCTCCACTGGTGTCTTTGATAGAAGGCGTGGAATCATTACTTTGCTCGGAGCGCAAATTATCGGAAACAAGCCCCCAGATTTCGGTTAGAAAGATCGTCAAAATTGCAAAATCGTCAATCTGTCCCAAAATGGGAATGAGGTCTGGAGAGATGTCTATGGGACTGACCAGATAAATTAGCGTCCCCATAATTACCCATAAACGATACTTGGGGTTGCGAATTGCGTTTCGATACCACTTGTAAAGCGATTGGATTGGAAATCTCATAGTTTTACCGAATCTGCCTATCCTACATTATGACAAGTTGTCTTCACCGACTACGAGTGGGGATAACCGGACACCACTCTGTTGAGTGAGGAGGTGCGGAGGGAAAGTCTTTGCTGAGTGGGAATTGGCTAGTGGAGATTGCGGAGGTGCGGAGGTTTCTGTGCAGAGGTGCGGAGGAGATGAGTGAGCTTGTTTGCCCCTGGAGCTCCTCTGCTTTTTCTTGCTCCCCAAGAGCTCCCCTGCTCCTCTTTCTCTCGCTTGCAGTTTTGACAAAGCTAGATTTGATAAGTTAGTTAATTGTGTTCAATTTATCTTTGCGTCTGGAAAGATTGCGCAGACGAAGGTAGAAGCAAAAAATCATGGCGCTAGTTGTCCAGAAGTACGGTGGTACATCCGTTAGCTCGGTAGAGAGGATTCAAGCAGTTGCCCAGCGCGTCCATCACACTGTTCAAAACGGCAACTCGGTGGTAGCGGTCGTTTCTGCAATGGGCAAAACCACCGATACTTTGGTCAACTTGGCACAGGAGCTAACCAGTGACCCCAGTCGCAGGGAAATGGATATGTTGCTATCCACAGGCGAACAAGTCTCCATTGCCCTGCTCAGTATGGCATTGCAGGAATTGGGGCAGTCAGCTATCTCCCTCACTGGCGCTCAGGTAGGCATTGTTACCGAAGCCGAACACAGTCGCGCTCGCATTCTAGAAATTCAGACAGAACGGCTTCAGCGCCACCTTCAGGAAGGGAAAGTGGTCGTGGTTGCAGGATTTCAGGGTGTCACTAGCAAAGAGGAGTTAGAAATCACCACCCTAGGGCGTGGGGGGTCGGATACTTCCGCAATGGCACTAGCAGCCTCACTTGGGGCAGATTGTTGTGAAATTTATACGGATGTCCCAGGCATTTTGACAACTGACCCGCGCCTAGTGCCAGAGGCACAACTCATGACCGAGATCACCTGTGATGAGATGCTAGAGCTAGCTAGTCTCGGGGCGAAGGTGCTGCATCCCCGTGCGGTAGAGATTGCTCGCAATTATGGCGTACTGTTGGTGGTGCGTTCTGCCTGGAGCGATGCGCCTGGGACGCGAGTGATTCCCGCAGTCCCCAAACCTCGTTCGTTAGAAAACCTCGAGATTGGCAAGGCAGTGGATGCGGTGGAGTTTGACCAGGATCAGGCGAAGGTAGCACTGCTGCGAGTGCCAGATTCTCCGGGGGTGGCAGCGCGTCTATTTGGCGAGATTGCCGCTCAAGAGGTGGATGTTGACCTGATTATTCAGTCAATTCATGAGGGGAACACGAACGATATCGCTTTCACAGTGGGGGGAGGGGCACTTAACCAGGCTGAAGCAGTGGCAGAAGCAATCGCCCCCGCTTGGCGTAATCACCCCACTCCAGCCCCAGAAGAAGCAGAAGTGATGGTGGAACGGCAAATTGCTAAGGTTGCGGTTGCCGGAGCAGGAATGATTGGGCATCCCGGAATTGCAGCGACGATGTTTGCCACCCTGAGCGAAGCGGGAATCAATATTCGGATGATTTCTACTTCTGAGGTGAAAGTAAGCTGTATTATTGATGCTCCTGCCGAGGAGTCGTCTTGGGCTGACAGTCTTACCTCCCGAGTGATCGCGGTTCTTTGTCGAGCGTTTGAGATTAATAGTTCCCCAGTGCAATTACCTACTCCCAATCGTACTGTTGCGACACCGCCAGTGCGCGGCGTTGCTCTGGATATGAATCAAGCTCGCTTGGCAATTAGGCACGTTCGCGATCACCCAGGGATGGCTGGCAAAATCTTTGGACTACTTGCCCAGCAAAATATTAGCGTTGATATGATTATTCAGTCCCAACGCTGTCGCATTCTCAATGGCGTTCCCACCCGCGATATTGCCTTTACCGTGTCCCAAGCCGATGCCGAAGCTGCCCAGAGGACTTTACAGGCGATTGCACCAACTATCGAGTGTGGCGAAATTCTCGTGGATGCAGAAATTGCCAAGGTGAGTGTGGTTGGAGCCGGCATGGTGGGGCAACCAGGGGTAGCGGCTCAGATGTTTGAAACCTTGGCACAACGCCAGATCAATATCCAAATGATTACGACTTCTGAAATCAAAATTAGCTGCGTTGTTGCCAAAGAGCAGGGAGCAACCGCTCTAAAAGCAGTGCATGAAGTGTTTGGTCTTGGGACTCAGCAAGAAACGCAGGCTCCCGTTTGAAAGTGGAGCGATCGCGCTCAGTAAGAAACACTTATTCAGAGCAAATATCCTCCAGTATCGTTACAGATTACCCAGCTCACCTTATCCCTGCCCCCTCCTAGTAGAGGCTTCTGTTGTGACTTGTTTGTCAAACTGGGCTTGCTTCTGCGAGACTCACGATGATTACGCTAGCCCTTGTTAATAAAGTCAATTAGGGCATCATATCTGGGCGAACTCTCTTGGTCTACGTGTTCTAAAGCTCCCCAGCTTCCCCATTTACTGGGTTCACCTATATCGACAAAGTTCATGAATAAGGTGCGCGCCCCTTCTGAGTCTTCCCAAGTGTCTAGCATATCCTTATACAGATTGTAAAATTCTGGTTGTCTATGCAGCTCGATCAAAAAGTCCGTGATTTTCTTATTGTTCTGGACTCCTTCTTTTCCTACAACAGAACTTCCCCCCTCGTAAGCAACTACTTCTAGTCCTTCCTCTTCGGCTATTTCTGAGTAGTCATTAAAATAATTAGCCATATCTTCGACATTGTTACCTTCTGTACCTAAGACACTTCCATCCCTTAATTGAGTTAGAGCTTTGTCAAATTCGTCAATATTAGGATTGTTTAGCCAGGTTTCTATATCACTTTCGTACTCTGGTTTAACTAATCTTCCATCGAAATAGCCGGTAATTCCCAAAGCATCAATTCCATATTCATAGTCAGTTGATTGATCCCATTTTTCGTAATTCAAAACTTTTTCCGCTACCTTACGATTAGACGTTTGAGTGCCCATTACGCTCTTGACTCGGTTGCTTTGTTGACCAAACACGTCCTTCCAAATCTCAGACATTTGAGCAGTTCGTACCCCGTAAGACTTGTGGGGCATATTCTCGCCACTTACCGGACCATTATCTGTTACCCAATAATATTGTTCAAACTCAGGATTCCAGACTTCATTGGAGTATTCCACGTAGGAGTCCAAGTTGGAATCTAAGCCGTTTTTTACGAACTGGGCAAAGTTTTTTATGTATTGATCTGTCGCCTTGTGCGGCATATTAAACCAGGGGTTGGCATCTACTCGGTTGGCGAGTTCTACCATGGTTTCTACTGGTACGCCCCCACCGTAAGCATAGGAAGCGTCTTCTACTTTGGGTCGATTTGCCCATTCACTCTGATCGGAATTATTAGTTTCCATCCAATCCATGAAACGAAGGGTACTGAAGTTTTCGATTCTGTCTATAAATTTCGGGTTGAAGATTTTTTCAGAGTAATTATCTTCATACTCGGCTGGAACAACGCGAATATTGCGAAGATAATTACCCGTTTGATTGGGGTCAGTAGAAGTGATTTTTAAATAAATGCCCCGCTCAGAAGGATTTACATTAATAACATCTCTTCCAGAAGTGGATTTATCTTCATTTTTTTGGGCATCAAAACCGTATTCTATTGTTCCTTTTCCGTCGTAAAGAACAACATATTTCCCTTCTGGATAATTCCCAATTTCTCTACGTAGCAATGTGCCAACATAAGTATAGTCAGCAGAATCTTCTGGGGCGGGTAAGGACTTAATCCAGCCGTTTTCGTCTAAGTCGAGTTTATCCCTTTCATTTGTTCCCCAAGAGTCTTTATTCTGAGTCATCCATTCTCGAGAAGACTTAAAGGCATCCAAGAAAGGCATTTCAGTCGACCAGTCAGCAATGTGGTTAAGGTTAGTGCCTAAAGGTGAGTGACTTCCAAACGTCTTCTCATTTCCACCACTAGAGTCATTTCCATTAGCTTCGTATACCTTGACGTTACGCAAATAGCTCGTGGCATCTGGATTCGATACATCATGGTCATTAACCAGGGTTAGATAGTTCATCTGGCCGGTAAAGTATTCACCAACATTGATGGAGTAATTCTTCCAATCCGTACCGGAGTAGTTATTGAAGTCTTGATTCCAATTAGCGTTTGATTGAGTCCCGTACAAAGCGAAATTAGAGATACTATTTCCAAAGTTATTGTCGTCATCTAGCCCGATGCTATGAATATCACCTTCACTGCTGCTGCGGAAGTCAAATTCCAAAACTGTATCGGAAGTTACTTCATAAGAGAAGTCCATCTTTTTCCAGGCGTTGCCCGATAAATTTAGGGTTTTTCCTCCATCTTGGATTTGTAAAGTTCCCTCTTTATCTTGGTTGTAGTTGTAGGAACTGAAATTTTGAGAACTGAAGTCGAGGTTAGCGGCGGTTACACCTTTTACTAGTGCATCACTTTGGTGGTCAGGGTTGGTGACAGCACCAATTTCGCCCATCACCTGTGCCTCACTACTTAAGTCAATGTCCATTTTAAGAACCTGCTGCGTTGGTGGAGCAATGGTAGCGGCAGGCTCCGCCATAAGACGGCGGAGTAATCCGCGACTGATAATTTTCGCGTTTCTAGGCATGACAGTGGTTATTGGTGCTTTGATACCAAGAGTCTTCGCACAGACTTAACCCGTGTCTTGCGCAAAATTATCGATTAAAGCACTTTGTAACAGTTTTTTTGTTGCATTTAAACCGTGTTAGTACGCAATTTTAAAGACTAATTATGAATTAAAAATTAAATTTATTCAAAGAAAAATAGTGATAAAAACGTAGTGATAAATCAAATTACTAGTATAAAACTACTCAGGCTTAACCAAGTCAACTCAATTCGCGATTAACAATTCGACGGAACTTATCAAGGGAGGGATTGTGGGGGTAACACGGCTAGTTCAGACATACCGAGCCAAAAAGCGCTAGGCAGATGAAGTTAACTGTTCTCTAGATAAACCCCGTAGTGGAGACTGTTCTCCAGAGAAAATATAGTAGAGAAAAAAGTCTACAGTTTCCTGCTTAACCCATCCTTTCAGCGCAGCCATTTCCCCGAAGCGTAACCCGAACTGCGATTGCTCTTTTAAAATTGTGCTAACTTGGTTCTCGTTCAACAGTGCCGCAGACTTAAGATAATAACCTATCGGTTGTTTCTGAGGCTTTGTTGCCAGTTTAGGTAACTGCTCTGCAAAAAAATCAGAAGTTTCTTGTTTGAGCCAACCGCGCTGTGCTAATATTTCTCCAAATCTTAAGTGGCGTTGTTTTGTCTGATCGAGTAGAATTGTCTCGACTTGATTTTGGGAGAGTAAGCCAGCTCCCTGCAACATCTGACCGATGGGCATTGATGGTAGGTGATCATGCCTAACTGCTCCTACATAGTCGGGAATTCTGTAAAAGTTCAATTTTTGCTTTAAAATCAGCCAGCATACAGGAACGTCATCGATTAAATATCTTTTCCACAAGCGTCTGGGTTCAGATAATAGTCTATAGAACCACTCAAGACCACGTTCCCTCATCCATTTAGGCGATCGCTTACAGTATCCTGCTTCAAAATCGATCGTAGCACCAACTGCCAAAAAAACTCTTACATTTTTTAACTGAAGCTTATGTTGATAAATCCATTTCTCTTGCTTTGGTGCACCAACACCAACCGCTAATGCTGTAGCTCCCGATTGGTTAATTAAGTTAACAATATACTGACATTCTTCCTCGTTTTTTTCAAATCCAAACGAAGGAGAATAGGCACCGACAACCATCTCTCTACCCACTTTAGCATTAATTTGTTTGCGGGCTTGATCGGCTATACCTCCAGCACTCCCTAGTAAAAACATTTTAATGTTTTCGTCATTTTTGTAGTAATGGTAAAAAGCTGGCAGTAGATCCGAACCTGAAATTTTCTCTTGAATAGGAACTCCCAAAAATTGAGATGCATAGATTAAAATTTGACTATCACAAATTCTATAGGTAGCGCTATTATACGCTCGGCAAAACTCTGGACTATCTTGGAGTTTGCTGAGGTGATCCACATTGGTGGTGAACACTACGCCACCAAATCTAAGCTCTTCTAGGAGTTCGGATTTGGTGAAATTATCGAGCTGAACATTTAAGAGAGTTACCTTCTTCATCCTTCTACCAGACACTAAGGCACTTCAGGCTGCAATTCAGTAAAACTACAAGAAAACCAAATCTAGCCAACTATCTAGCATAATCGCCGAGTTTGGGGGGTGCAATTGCCAGTAGTCTAATTTAGGTAAGGGATTAGTGGCATAAAAAGTGATGATTTTAGCTAGAAAAGTAAGATAACAACGTGCAATTGTGGGGATTTATTGGGGTAGCGGTGGAAGAAAGTAAGTTCAATTGTGGGGATTTATTGGGGTAGCGGTGGAAGAAAGGAAGTTCATAGGCTATGTTAAAGTGCTACTTTCTCTATGCTTACCTACTCATCTATACTCTTAGTGGTCTGCTCTGCTGCAACTTAAATGGCGGCTCTAAGGTGGCTTACACTAGCTCGAATGGCAGCAATAGCTTAACAATTTTTTATCTCTGTACAGAGTTGCGCTTCTCTTAGCCTTCACTAGACTGGAGGTTGCAACTGGCAAGAACTTAGCGACTTCATTAGGCAAACCCGGTTCGGTGTGCTACAAGTTTACGGAGAACTAGACTTATTTACCCGTTTAGGTATCTTTACTGAAAGGGAGTCCATAGTTAAATTAGGCAAGTCTACGCTGCTGAGTTAAGTTGAGCTGTGCCATCGCATTTAACCGTGAGATGTCCGTACAAGGTTCAAGTAATCACAAGTAAATGCCAAATTCTCTGAATTAGGGGATCTTGCGTGCGTCTTTCCTCAAAACAGAGGTAGTATTAAGTTCAAAATGATCGTTGCCTATTTAGTCAATCAATATCCCAAAGTCAGCCATAGCTTCATTCGGCGAGAGATTGCTGGAGTTGAAGCTTGCGGCATCCAGGTTGCCCGCTTTTCTATTCGCTCTTGTGATTCTGAGCTAGTAGATGAAGCAGACAGACTAGAGCTAGAGAAAACCCGGGTCGTCCTAAAAATGGGAATGTTCAGCTTGTTTTTGGCACTGCTCCGGGTTGCCATCAGTAGACCCATTCGTTCACTGAGAGCTTTTCGGCTAATGCTCCAGGTAGGTTGGTCTTCAGAGCGAGGAGTGTTACGTCATTGCGCTTACTTCGTTGAAGCCTGCGTTTTGCTACGTTGGTTTTTAAGTTCGGGAGTAGCTCACGTTCACGCCCACTTCGGAACTAACTCAACCACTGTAGCCATGCTGTGTCGTGCCCTCGGGGGACCACCCTATAGCTTCACGGTTCACGGTCCCGAAGAATTTGATAAAGTTAAAGGAATTTCTCTAGCCGAAAAAATCAACCGGGCGGCTTTTGTGGTCGCAGTCAGCTCCTTCGGCAGAAGCCAGCTCTATCGATGGTGCCAATACCAGCAGTGGTCAAAAATTCACGTGGTTCATTGCGGTATCGAGGCAAGGTTTCTGACTCAACCTCAAACGGTTGTGCCCGGTGAACCACGCTTGGTTTGCGTGGGCAGACTTTGCGAACAGAAGGGTCATCTGCTCCTAGTGGAAGCAGCAGGTCAGTTAGTTGCTGAGGGCTGGCAGTTGAAGCTCACTCTAGTCGGCGATGGTTCCCTACGACCCCACATAGAAAGTCAGATTATCCAACTAGGTCTTCAAAGCTATGTCGAAATTACTGGCTGGGCAAGTTTTTCCGAGGTTCGGCAACAGATTCTCGATGCACGGGCGATGGTATTACCTAGTTTTGCCGAAGGTTTACCCGTAGTACTTATGGAAGCCCTAGCGCTCTTCCGTCCGGTCATCAGCACCTACATCGCTGGAATTCCTGAACTGGTAGAGCCAGGTCGCTGCGGTTGGCTGGTACCGCCGAGTTCAGTAGAAGACTTAACAGCCGCTATGCGCGCTGCTTTGCAGTCGCCAGCGGACAAGTTAGAGCAGATGGGCAGGGTGGGAGCCGAACGTGTCAGGCAACAGCATGATGCCGCCAGAGAGACCAGCCAGTTAGCAGCACTATTCCGTTCAAATCTGGAGTCGTTGCAGGGTCAAGCAGCAAGCAAGACCTCAATTGAGGAGGTAGGCTATGCTAATATCCACACTATTCACTGATGCCTACACAAAAACTGAAAAACCAGTTCTCAAGGCTGAACTAAGCTCGCCATTTCTCAAGCAGGGTGCACTCGGTGGCTCGCTCTCGACGTTTGGTGGCTATTAAAAATACTGTAATTTTTGTCAATTTTATATTGCCACAAGCTGTAAGTTAACAATTATGATCGGTCTTCACGGTGCCTACTACAACAATAATTTTGGCGACTTACTCTTACTCAAAATTTTTGAGAATTGGATTAGAGAAAATGGCTACTCAGATGTAGTATATCCTAGGGTCTCAGAAATGGAGCAAGACAGGTTTAAGAAGCACTTTCCAAATGCTTTTTTCGGTCTGAGTCAACGTAAGTCTTGGAAAGGGCTAATCTGTGCGGGAGGAGGGTATTTTGGTGAACCTAAAAGTCACAGAGGCAAAAGATTTGGGGGGAATTGGAATAAGCGCTTTTTAAAAGTGCATGCCCTACCTGCGGAATTATGTATATGGAGTAACATTCCTTATGCCATATTGGGAGTAGAAGTTGGTCCACTTTCCAACGTTTTTGTTAGGCAAGAAGTTAAACGCATTTTTTCCCATGCCACCGTGCTATCTGTACGGAATATAGAGTCAAAGCAATTTATTCAAAAAACACTAGGCATTTGTCCCAATGTCGTGATGGCTCCAGATGCTGCTTTGACAATAACCACGACAGATATTCCTGCCCAAGCACTTAATAGGGTTGATCGCCTTTTAGAGCAGCATAGAGGAATGATCTTGTTAGGGATTCATTATCCATCTGCCTTTCTAGCCAACACCCTCCAAGCGGAGTCGATGAGAATAGGTTTACTATCTTCCCTTGCTGCTGAATCAGATGTTGTGCCAGTTGTATTTTCTGATAGTGGAAACAGTGATTTCTCACCTCAGTGCGACCAGTTGGTAAAGTTAATCCAGAGTTCTACAGGAAAAGAATGCTTGTCGTTGCCTTTTCTAGGCATATGGGAGACAGTCGCCTTAATTTCTAAATTATCAGCAATTCTGACCACAAAACTGCACGTAGGTATGGTGGCTTATGCATTAGGAATTTACTGTGAATCATTTGCAAATCACCCCAAAGTCCCCCGCTTCTATGATCAAATTGGTCGTTCTTCACAATGCACCATGATAGATAGCCTCGACCAAGACAAAGTTATGGAAAAAATCGAGCGTGCTGTACAGTTTTCTCGTAGCAAGGTCTCCCTCATTGATCAAAACTGGCGGAATATAAAAGGCGAAGCACTACTACATCGGAAACTGCTTTCGTCTTTTCTTAGTTCAGCGGTAAAAAAATAGTTGCAAATATGTGAAATCATTGATCAGCCACTAACTAAAAACAGGATGCTGCAGTCAGCGAAAAGTACAAATCAACAGGCATAGTAGAGAAACATTAAAATAAAAGGAGTACCAGATGCCGCCTAAAGTTAGTGTTGTCATGTCAGTTCATAATGGTTCACATTACCTTCACGAAGCCGTAGAAAGTATTCTCAATCAAACCTTTACTGATTTCGAGTTCATTACTATCGATGATTTTTCCACTGATAGCAGTTGGGAAATTCTCACCAAATATGCTGACCAAGACCAGCGCATTAAACTATTTAAGAACGAGAAAAACCTTGGTTTGACCAAGTCTCTTAATAAAGGATTGAAACTAGCTCAAGGAGACTACATTGCTCGGCAAGATGCTGATGATGTGTCATTACCGGAACGATTTGAGAAGCAAGTAGCACTGTTAGAGCTCGATTCAGAAGTCGTTTTGGCATCTTGCAACATTGAATTTGTCGATGCTGAGGGACACTCTCTGGCAACATTTCGACGGGAATGCGATCGCGAACTAATCGCTTGGTATCTGATCTTTTACAACTACTTATGGGGACACAGCCAAGTTATGTTTAGGCGAAAATCTGCTATGGATTTGGGTGGTTATTGTGAAAGCCATCACTATAACCAAGACTACGAGCTGTGGTGCCGTTTGATTAAAGTGGGTAGCATGGTTATTTTGCCCGAGGTATTACTACAGCGGCGCAAACACAGTCGCAGCATTTCTTCTGAGAAAGCATCAGAGCAAAGAAATTACTCTCTGAGTCAGTCTAGGCATAATATTAAACAATTAATAGGCGAAGAACTTAGTCTTGAGGAAGTAGAAGATTTCAGGGTGTTTGGGATGATTACTGAAAATTGGGAATCTTTTACAAAAAACCTAAAATTTTCTGGAGAAAAAGCTGAGAAACTGCACTCCCGACTCAAGAAGCTCTATCGGGCATTTCTCCAGGAAACCGCCCCAAAAGGCACTCCTGATCCTAAACTGTCCTGTCAGCTACGTATCTTGATTGGCGAGCAGTTTCTCTTCTGGAGCCAGTTGCTAAGTAAACGACATAATTTAGGATTAAAACTTAGGATTTCCCTATATGCTTTCTTCTGGTCTCCGTTAAGGGTATTGAAATATTGGTTGAGAGAGTTCTGGAGGCTACCCTTATCTTTATCGCGTGCTTTAGTTCCAGTTCTTGCTACCCGTCATACTGGCATCAAAGCTCAGGGAAATAAAAAATAAAATTATACTTTAATTATTGCTCTGTAGGCAGGAAGTTAAAATTTTGGAACTAAATACAGAATCTTTATCCTTTGTCTCTGTTATTATCCCGGTTTACAACGACCCAGAAGGGATAAGAACCGTTGTAGAATCTCTTCTTAATCAAACCTATCCTTCAGACGCCTACGAGGTTATCCTTGTCGATAACGGTTCTACAGATGACACTTCTAAAGCGATCGCCGATTTCCAAACCCAATACCCAGACAAAGTACGCAGCGCCCTAGAAAACCAAATTCAAAACTCCTACGCTGCTCGTAACAAAGGAATAAGTATTGCACGGGGAGAGATTTTTGCCTTCACAGACGCCGATTGTGTCCCTGCCGCCGACTGGCTGGAAGCAGGGGTGAAGGCTCTCCTTTCGGAGGGGGTTTCCCGTGGCGGTGGGCAAATAGTTGTCTTCTATCAGTCTGAGCGCCCTAATGTGCATGAATACTATGATTCAGCGACGAAACTCCAGCAAAAAGCATATGTTGACATTGGCTTTGCTGCTACAGCGAATTTGTTCGCCTATCGACACCTGTTCGAGAAGTATGGATATTTTCGCGATGACCTTACCTCTAGCGGAGACAACGAATTTGGTTGCCGCCTTAGTAAAGCACAGGAAAAAATAATTTATATTCCGAATGCAGTAATCCAACACCCTGCTCGCTCCACCTTTAAAGGCAACTATAAAAAGGCTGTGCGCCTGGCATTAGGTCGCAAGCAATTAGCACAGCTAGGACTACTACAGGAGCATCCACTCACCTGGCGATGGCTGATACCCACCCGCTCATATCCGGTTCACCCCAAGTGGTTTCACACTCTTACTAAATGGGAAAAACTCCAGCTCATTTTCCATAAAAATCTCTTCCGTTGGTTAGAATTTTTTATTAGAGCTACTTGAACGTGGGAATCAAAGCTTGAAATGAAATTGCTTCCATGGTCAGTCTGCATTAGAGGGAACTCAAACAACTCGGTACAGCTAATATAGAAAGCAGTCGAAACAATACAGCAACGGTGACGCATTCGGATTTGAATTTATGGCTCAGACTGAGCGAAATAGGTGAGCTAGCCAATCTAAGGGACACAGTGCTAAAGTATCGGCTGCACGCCGATGGAATTAGCGGGCAAAAGCGATCACTACAGCGTGGGGAGGGGAAGAAGCCTTTGCTCAGGCGTGGTAACGACGGGAAATTACGGGAAACGGGTTGATGCGATGAATCAGTGGCATCCCGAACAGAACTGCTCCTTTCAACACCGCCTGATGCTCATCTACAGAAAAGAAGCCGTTGCTGCCCTCCCTTTGGGAATTATAGCAGCGAGCTAAGGAGAGTTTACAATTAAGGGAGAGTCTAGTTTGATGAGTGTTTGGTAGTGGCAGTTGCATACAGTAAAGAACTTGGTGAACGTGCTCTGCGGTTGAGGGCGAGTGGAAGGTCGATTAGCCAAGTTAGTCGGCTACTGGATGTGAGTCGTCCTACCCTCTACAAGTGGCGTAACCAAGTGGAAAAGACAGCTAAAGTGGAAGCGCAACCCCCTCGTGCTCCCATTCCCCAGCAACAAATAGAAGATGGGCAAGCGTTTCGAGAATTGGTGGCTCCACATGGCGAACTGACTAC